>VGXE01000030.1 GCA_016873455.1 Nitrospira sp.
CGCTTTCTAGCAACTGGACGGCTTCCCGTTTGAACTCTGGCGTAAACTGCTTGCGTGCACCCATCGGACACCTCCTCGGGGAATCCTGTCCCCGTTTCAAGGTGTCTGTCAAATCCGGGCCACCTCAATGGGACTTCCCGCTCCGACACAACTTGTGATCGACATGAGTAATTTTGCGCAATCCTTTTGGTACATCATTCTTGGTCTCATCATCGGAGTTGTGGTCGGGATTAAAAAATACTACGCGACGCCGCAAGGGCGATTGGCTATCGATAAATTTTTGTTGAAGCTGCCGATCTTTGGAGATTTGATTCGGAAGGCCGCTGTCGCGAAATTTACCAGGACGCTTGGGACGTTGTTATCCAGTGGGGTGCCGTTGCTGGACGCGCTGACCATCTGTGCGAAGACGGCGGGAAACAAAGTCGTGGAAGGCGCGTTGCTCGACGCCAAGGTCAGCATCAGCGGAGGGAAAACGATCTCGGACCCTCTGGCGAAGAGCGGGACGTTCCCGAAGATGGTTACGCACATGATCGCTGTGGGCGAGTCGACGGGCGCGCTCGACGGTATGTTGGGCAAGATCGCGGACTTCTATGAAGATGAGGTCGACGAAGCGGTCAAAAACCTGACCACGCTATTGGAGCCGATGATGATGGTGTTCTTGGGGATCACGGTAGGATTCATCGTGGTCGCCATGTATTTACCGATCTTCTCCATGGCGTCAGCCATCGGGTAAACGGTCGCATCCGGAGAGGGGGCGCTTCTCGGCATGGCGTAACCCCTTCCTTTGTTGCGGCTCGGCGAGGTCAGCGGCATGGGCGATATCAAGACCAGAATTTACTGGTTGATGGGGCTGCGTGTCGTCGTTGTGACCCTCCTCTTAGGGCTCTCTCTTGCCTTCCAGGTTACCAAAGGCGAACGGGTCGAGACCTTCTATGCGCTCATCGTCTTTACCTATGGGGTCACGATCCTCTATGCCGTCGTGTTTCGGACACTCTCAAGTTCCGAAGCCCTGGTCCAATTTTCATGGGCTCAAATTATCGTCGACTTCTTGCTCGAGACAGTGCTGATTGCCCGGACGGGAGGCATCGAAAGCCCCTTCGCCGTTCTCTATGTCATCAGCGTCACGCTGGCCAGTCTCGTGCCCCGCCGTCGGGTCGGGCTGCTTACCGCCTCCCTCTGCATCATTCTGTTTGGCGTGTTGACCAATGTTCAACTCTATGGGTTAGGTGAGGCGTGGGGCTGGTTGCCGCAAAGTCATCTCAGTGCCGCTGAGTCGCTTCAGGCCTTCGGGGTCTATAGCGTGGCGTTTCTTGTCGTCGGCTTTCTCAGCGGGGCCCTGGCGGATCAACTCCAGCATGCGGACGTATCGCTGCGTGAAAAGGAACAGGGGTTGAGCCGTCTCACGGCCTTTCATGAAAATATCGTCCACAGTATCAGCAGCGGCGTGTTCACGGCAGACGCGCGCGGATGCGTGACGTCATTTAACCCCGCAGCGCAAGAGGCAACGGGCTACAGTCTTGACCAAGTTCACGGACGGCCATGGCGGGACGTGTTCAACTGGCATCCAGGACAAGAGGCAGACGAGCATCTGGGAGCAGTGCCTGCCAACTTGCGGTTTGAGGTCGAGTGCAAAAAGGCCGACGGCAACCGTTTGATTCTGGGGATGACCTTGGCGCCCCTGCATGAGCAGGGCCAAGAGACCGGATTGGTCGGGGTGTTCAAGGATCTCACCCGACTTCGGGACCTCGAAGAGGAAATGAAACGAAAGGAATGGTTGGCCAGCCTTGGGGAAATGTCGGCGGGCATGGCCCACGAGATTCGAAATCCGTTGGGGGCTCTGGCAGGGGCCATGCAAATGCTGCGTGGAGACCTTGGGGCTGACGAGACGAATCGGCGCCTGATGGACATCGCGATCCGGGAAGCAGCCAGGCTGGATACCATCATCACGGAATTTCTCCAATATGCTCGGCCTCCGGCGTTGAATTTGGCCGAGTTCGATTTGAACAAAGTCCTTGCCGAGACTCTTGATCTGGTGGAACATGAAGCACGGGCCAGGCCGAATACCACGATTGTGACCTCGCTGGCCGCCGACGCATTAATGAGGCAGGTTGATCACAACCAAATCAAGCAAGTCTTTTGGAATCTGGCGATCAACGCTTTTGATGCGATGCCGCATGGAGGTCAGCTTGAAATCGTGACTAGGCCGCGGGAGATCGACGCCGGTGGGCGCAAAGCCAGCGTGGCCGAGGTTGTGTTTAGAGATACCGGGGAAGGTATTCCGAAGAAGAATCTCGACAAGATTTTCCTGCCCTTCTTCACAACGAAGACCCATGGATCGGGGTTGGGGCTGGCGGCCGTGCATCGAATCGTTGATTTGCACGGGGGTTGGATCAAGGTAGACAGTCGGGAGGGGGAAGGAACGCAATTTGTCGTGTGCCTGCCGCGCTCGGCGGATGCCGGGGTGCGGTTGTGGCACGAAGGTAGGGAACCGTGGAAAAGATCTTAGTCGTCGATGATGAACCGAGTTTGCGGGACGTGTTGAGCATCATGCTCAAACGAACGGGATATGAGGTCATCAGTGTGGCCGGGGGCGAAGAAGCCGTCGAGCTCTTGCAGAAGGAAATTTTTGATCTGGTCATCACCGATTTGCGAATGCCGAAAGTCGGCGGCATGGACGTGCTCAAAGCGGTAAAGTCGGCCTCGCCGGAAACGGTGGTCTTGGTGATCACGGCGTTCGCAAGCGCGGATTCCGCTGTGGAAGCCATGAAACAGGGCGCATACGATTATTTGACCAAGCCGTTCCAAGTTGACGAGGTGCAACTGATTATCCGCAACGCGCTCGAAAAGCGGCGCTTAACGACCGAGAACATCCTCCTCAAGCGGGAGATGGCCAGTCAGTCGTCGTTTGCCCAGTTGGTCGGCCAAAGCGACGCCATGCAGAAGGTGTTCGAGATCGTTCGGAAAGTAGCCGACTCAAAGAGCAACGTGCTGATTTGCGGGGAAAGCGGGACCGGAAAGGAATTGGTGGCCCGGGCGATCCATTACAACAGCGCCAGGAACGCCATGCCGTTTGTAGCCGTCAACTGCAGCGCGGTGCCTGAAACGCTGCTGGAAAGCGAGCTGTTCGGCCATATGAAGGGATCGTTTACCGGTGCCATCTCGAACAAGGCCGGGTTGTTTGAAGTGGCGAACGGTGGCACGATTTTCCTGGACGAGATCGGCGATACGACCCCGACGATCCAAGTGAAACTCTTGCGGGTGATTCAGGAACGTGAATTTCGCCGGGTAGGGGGTAGCCAGGACGTCAAAGTTGACGTACGGATTGTGGCGGCGACGAACAAGGATTTGGAAAAAGCAGTCGCTGACGGCTCGTTCCGCGAAGATCTCTACTATCGATTGGACGTGATTCCGATCCGGCTTCCGCCGTTGCGACTCCGCAGCGGGGATATCCCTTTGCTGGTGAGCCATTTTCTGGAGCGGTTTTCCAAGGAGAGCGGGAAGCCGGTGCCGGTGTTGAGCTCTGACGCCATGCATGTGCTGTTGGCGCATGAATGGCGAGGAAATGTCCGCGAGTTGGAGAACTTGATTGAACGAGTCGTCGCGTTCTCAACGGGAGGGACGGTCGCCGACACGGATGTGCAGGGATGGCTGCATCGTACGGTATCGCCGTCACAGCAGCAGGCAGGGCTTCCCGTCGATCTGACGGATGAGGGGGTGGATCTCGAAGGACTCGTCAATGGAATCGAAAAAGATCTGTTGCTCAAGGCGCTGGAGCGGTCGAAATGGGTCAAGAAGAAAGCCGCGCGGCTGCTTCGGCTGAACACCAGGTCGTTCCGATATCGGCTTGAGAAGTATGCTATAAAAGGAGGCCGTGACTAGTCGCGAACGCCATTCATCCAGCTTACCCGCCTCAGCGATCACAGTTCGCGCTCCCGCTAAGTCCAATCTGATCCTTCGTGTCCTCGACCGTCGTGCCGATGGATTCCATAATCTTTGGTCGGTCATGCAGACCGTAGGACTGGAAGATGACATCACCATCCGTCTGAGCCAGGACCATGCCGATATCAAGCTTCAGTGCGATGTTCCTTCCTTGAGTACGGATCAGACCAACCTTGTGATTCGTGCCGCCGCCGCCGTTCTCCGGCGATACGAACGGACCCTCGGGATGGATATTGCCCTCACCAAGCGCATTCCGATGGGGGCAGGTCTCGGTGGGGGGAGCAGTGATGCGGCGGCCACGATCATTGGACTGAATCGGCTATTGAATTTGGGCTGGTCGGCGATGGAGATGGCGCAGGTCGGCCAAGCTCTGGGGAGCGATGTCCCGTTCTTCTTTTTCGCTCCGTCTGCCGTTGTCACGGGCCGCGGCGAACATGTCAGCCCAGTCCGATTAAAGGGAAGCCGCTGGATCGTGCTCGTGAATCCCGGATTTTCCGTGGAAACCAAATGGGCCTATCAGGAACTTTCCTCCACGCGGGCTCAGGTACCTGCCCTATCCCACCACCAAGCCGCCTTGGACCGGGAACGTGAGATATCTTGGGATCAGATTGTTCACGCGGCGGAGAATGACTTCGAAACGCCGGTGTTCGCCGCCCATCCGGATCTGCGAGCGATCAAGCAGGATCTCATCACGCAGGGTGCTGACATGGCGCTGCTTTCAGGCAGCGGTGCGACTGTCTTTGGAGTCTTCCGTGATGAAGCGCGAGCGAAACACGCGCACGCTCATTTTCAGCAGAGACCCCAGTATCGGGTGTTCGTCGTACCCACCGCCTCCGGGCCGCTGATAGCGAACCCTTGAAGGCTCCCTCTCAGGGAGTTCGGTTGACAGCTGCGGGATATTTCCGATACAGTCCACGGTTGGTTCCCTTCCTCGAAGACGAACCACGAAGCGTACTCCATTTATCGCCGTCGATTCGGACGATTCAAGAAGGTTCAATGAACAGGGAATTGAAGATTTTCTCTGGGAACGCCAATCTTGCGCTTGCGCAAGAAATCAGTGCGTATCTGGGACAGAAACTCGGTGAAGCCACCGTATCGTCGTTTAGCGATGGGGAGGTTCGAGTCAAGATCGACGAGAACGTCCGTGGCGCGGACGTCTTCGTCGTCCAATCCTGTTGCCAGCCGGTGAACGACTCATTGATGGAGTTGCTCATCATTATCGACGCGCTCAAACGGTCGTCGGCCAACCGCATTACCGCCGTCATCCCCTATTTTGGATATGCCCGCCAGGATCGGAAAGATCAACCGCGGGTGCCGATTACCGCTAAGCTGGTGGCTGATTTGATCACAACGGCCGGGGCGGACCGTGTGTTGACGATGGATCTCCATGCGGGGCAGATTCAGGGATTCTTCAATGTGCCGGTCGACCACCTGTATGCACTGCCGGTGCTGTTGGACCATATCAAGAAACAGAAGATCAGTGATCTTGTCGTCGTTTCGCCTGATGCCGGCGGGGTGGAGCGGGCCCGGGCGTTTGCCAAACGGATTCAGGCGAATCTGGCCATTATCGACAAGCGGCGTGAGGGGCCGAATCAAGCCCAGATCATGAATATCATCGGCGATATCAAGGGCAAGAGCGTGCTGTTGCTGGACGACATGATTGATACAGCCGGCACGATCGTGCAAGGGGCGCAGGCCTGCGTCGATCAAGGTGCGCGTGAAGTTTGGACGGCCTGCACTCATGCCGTATTATCAGGGCCGGCTTTGGAGCGGTTGCAGAAGTCGTGTATTGCCCAGGTCGTCACGACGAACACGATTCCGCTCCGCGGGAAAGACCAGGCCTGTCCCAAGTTGCAGCAATTGTCGGTGGCGCCTCTGCTGGGAGAGGCGATCAGACGCATTCACGAAGACGAGTCGGTCAGTTCATTATTCGCCTAAGTTGCCCAGCCTCCGACTGCTGGGCTTGCGGCGGGAAGCGGGAGATGGAGGAGCATCATGAAGTTCGATTTAGCCGTGACGGTGAGAGAACAAGCCGGCAAGGGGGCCGCCAGGTCCATGCGCCGCGCGGGGAAAATTCCGGCCGTGCTCTATGGCCAGGGGGAGTGCCTGCTCCTGACCGTCAATCCGGATGAATTGATCAAAATTTTAAAGTCTCATGCGGGCAGCTCCGCCTTGATTGCCTTGACTGTAGCGGGGGCAAAGTCCAAGCCGAACCGCACGGCACTCCTGCGCGACTTCCAAGTTGATCCCATCAGTGGCGCGGTGTTGCATGTGGACCTCTTCGAAGTGTCCATGGATAAGCCCATTCGAGTCAAAGTGCCGATCAAGGTTGTCGGAAGCGTTCCGGCCGGGGTGAAGGAAGGCGGGGTGTTGCACCATAACCTGCGTGATCTCCACGTCGAATGTCTGCCGTCCGCGTTACCGGACCATATCGAAGTCGATGCGTCGCCATTGGCAATTGGCGCGGGCATTCATGTAAAGGAAATTCCGGTACGCGATGGTGTTCGTTTCTTGGATGAGCCTGACCAGATGGTCGTGAGTGTGGCGGCTCCCATGTCCGATGCCAAGCTCGAGGCCTTGCTCACAAGTGGGGCCGGGGCGGTGGAACCGGAAGTCATGGCCAAGGGGAAAGAGGTCGCCGGTGAAGGGGCGCCTGGTGCGGAGCCGGCCAAGGCTGCAGCAGGGGCGGCGGCTGGTGAAGCCAAGGCGGGTGAGAAAAAGGACGCCGCGGCTCCCAAGGCCGAGAAGAAGGAAGCTGAAAAGAAGAAGTAAAAGTGCGTTTGGTCGTTGGATTAGGCAATCCTGGACACGCCTACACCCAAACTCTCCACAATATCGGTATGTGGGCCATCGAGCGGGCTGCCGCTCGGTGGTCCATCCGTCTTACCCGGCGTGGTCTTGCTCATCGTGGAAGTGGACGGCTTGGATCCGAGCTGATTGAACTTGCCGGGACGCTGGATTGGATGAATCTCAGCGGCCCTCCCCTCAAAGGCCTTCTCCGAGAATTCAAGCTCACGGCCGAGGATCTCATCGTCATCCATGACGATCTTGATCTGGAGCCGGGCCGGTTGCGGATCAAGCTGGCCGGAGGGCATGGAGGACACAATGGGATCAAGTCGGTCATCGAGGCGCTGGGGACGCCGCAGTTCGTCCGAGTCAAAATCGGAATCGGCCGTCCGGCGCCTGGACAGAATTCCGCCGACTATGTGTTGGAGCCTGTGACGCGTGACGAGGTCCAGGTGCTGGAACCTTGTTTGGATCGGGCAGTTGACGCGTTGGAGTGTCTGATCCATCGGGGTGCTGCTGTTGCGATGAACGAATTTAATGTGCGGGAACCTCTCAACACCAATGATGAATGATGAATGTTTGATGGTGAATTGAGGGATCCCGCAGAGATTTATGGGCAGGCATTAAGCATTCATCATTCAACACTTAACATTGGGTTGTAGCCATGGGTTTATGTTGCGGCATGATTGGGCTGCCGAATGTCGGCAAGACGACGGTCTTCAATGCCTTGACCGGCAGCGGGGCCTTGGCGGCCAATTATCCATTTGCGACCGTCGATCCGAACACGGGGATTGCCCTCGTGCCTGATCCGAGGCTTGTCACGCTCACCGATCTCTTCAAGTCGAAGAAGACCACCTACAGCACGCTCGAAGTCCGCGACATCGCCGGCTTAGTTGAGGGCGCCAGTAAGGGCGAGGGACTTGGCAATCAGTTTCTTGGCCACATCCGCGAAGTCGATGCGCTCCTGCATGTTGTGCGATGTTTCCAAGGAACGGACGTGGTGCACGTCAGCGGTGGCGTGCACCCTCTTCGTGATATTGGTGTCATTGAAACGGAATTGATGCTCGCCGATCTGGAGACACTCGACCGCCGCAAGCAGAAGACCGAGAAGAAAGTCCGAGCCGGCGACAAGAAGGCGGCATATGAAGTGGAGTTTCTCACGAAGCTCATCGGCGTGCTCGACAAAGGCGAATGGTTGGGCAATCGGGAATATACAGCGGAAGAACGGGTGATTCTCGCCGAGTGTCAGCTGCTCTCTGCCAAGCCGGTCCTGTTTGTGGCGAACGTCTCGGAAGGGAAAAACGCGGATGAATCCATGGTCCAGGCTGTGCGCGACTTCGCCGGTAAACGTGGCGCGAGGGTTGTCACCATCTGCGGGCAGTTCGAGGCGGAACTGTCCTCATTGCCTGACAGTGAACGGGCTGACTTTTTGAGGGAAATGGGTTTGACCGAGTCAGGTCTCGTCCGATTGACACGCGAAGCCTATAGCTTATTGGACCTGGTGACGTTCTTTACCGCCGGCGAAATCGAATCCCGTGCCTGGCCGATTCCAAGGAATACCAAAGCCCCTCAAGCGGCGGGCAAGATCCACTCCGACATGGAACGGGGATTTATCCGTGCGGAGGTCTACCATTACGACGACCTATTGGCCTGCGGGTCGGAAGCCAAGGTGAAGGAGAAGGGACTGTTCCGTCTCGAGGGCAAGGATTACGTCATCAAAGAAGCGGACATCGTATATTTTCGGTTCAATGTCTGAATTCGTGGGCAGTGGGACCTGATGATGGTTCTCGGTCAAGATGCCGTCGGCAGGACCTTTTACCAAGTCGCTTCAACCAAATGAGCGGCACTTTGTTGTGCCCATTTCCTGAGCCTCGACTTTATTGACAGCTGTTTCCACCCTGTGTTACCGTCCCACGTTCTTTGCGCCATTGAAGGCGCCCTACACCTCGCTCCCGACTGGTTCGGGGGCCTTTGTCCAGGAGGATCGCTGCATGGAGCTCTACGAGTCTCTGTTCATTATTCGTCCGTCCGTCTCAGATGAGGAGACGAAGGCGCTCATCGACAAGATGAAGGGCGTTGCCGACAAGACCGGCGCGCAGTTCATCAAAGCCGAAAATTTGGGAAAGAAGAAACTGGCGTACGAGGTCCGGCGTGAGCGGAAGGGCACCTACGCCTATTTCTACTTCAAGGCGCCGAATAATACGGTCGGTGAGCTGGAGCGGGCCTACCGTTTGGAAGACAACATCATTAAGTTTCTGACGATCCATCATGAGAAGCCTCTGATGGAACGGCGGCCGGTCGAGGCCACGGCACAGGAGACCGACGGTGGCCGGATTTAACAAGGTCATCTTGATGGGGAACCTCACCCGGAATCCCGAACTACGGTACACGCCGAGCGGGACCCCGGTGGCGAGCTTCGGATTAGCCGTCAGCCGCCGGTTCAAGCAGGGCGAGGATCTGAAGGAAGAAGTTTGTTTCGTCGATATCGTGGTATTCGGCAAGCAAGCGGAACATTGCGGGCAGTATCTCAGCAAAGGCAACGGGGCGATCGTCGAGGGCCGGTTGCAGCAACGCCGGTGGGAGACGGAAGACGGCCAGAAGCGGAGCAAGCACGAGGTCGTGGCGCAGACTGTGACCTTTATGCCAAAACGCCAAGATGGTGGTGGCGGCGGCGGAGGGGAACCTCCGATCCACGATGAACCGAGCTATGATGTCATGGATGAGCAAGGGTGAGCACGTAGAACGAGGAGGCAGTAATGGAACGGAGTAATGACGGCGAGCGTGGCGGCGGGCGGCTGTTTCAACGGCGGCGGCCTTGCCGGTTTTGCTTGGACAAGGCGCCGATCGATTTCAAGGACGCGGGGTTGTTAAGAAATTTCCTGACGGAACGGGGACGTATCGTTCCTCGCCGTATCTCGGGCAATTGCATGCGCCATCAGCGCGAGTTGACCGTGGCCGTGAAGCGGGCGCGGCATATCGCTATTATCAGTTTCGCAGAGGAGCGATAACGAGCGTGACCGGCGAGTGCAGTGCTGATCGCAGCATGTGGGAGCGGGGCAGCAGCCTGTCCCTCGGGATCATGACGGATCTATTGACGCCCAAGATTGCGGACATTACGGCGGCAGGGGTGTCCCTGTCTGGGGATCTGACCGCTGAAGAATTGGGGCTTGACGATACCGATGCCGCATTGCGCGGCACGGCAGCAGTTGGGCTGGATCTTCGGGCTGTCGATCGCACGATCTGCGTGACGGGGGTGGTGGAAGGGACGGCCATTCGGCAATGTGTGCGGTGCCTGAAGGACTTCGACGAGCCGATGGCGTTTTCCTTATGCGTTGTCTACGAGCGAGAGGTCAAGTCCACGGGGTTGATCGGGAAACGGGACGGAGCGCAAAAGAAGATATCGGCAACACCTCCTGTGGTTGAGGAGGAAGAGCAGAACGACGATCTCTATTACTTTACGGGTGATCATCTGGATCTAGCGCCGATGTTGCGAGAACAGGTGATCCTGGCATCCCCGATGCACCCGTTGTGTGTACCTGACTGTCTTGGTCTCTGTGCCCGTTGTGGGCACGATTTGAATGAAGGGCCTTGTCGTTGCGGTGACGTACCCGTAGGAGGCCCGTTTGATGTGCTACGCACGATGAAAGAGAAGCTGAGGGACGCCGGACGGCGCTGAATCGAGGGGAAGAAGGAGTCACCATGCCAAATCCAAAACATAAACATTCACGGGCAAGACGTGATAAGCGTCGCACCCAAAAACTGCGTATGACCCCTCCGGGGATGTCCGTGTGCCCTCAATGTCACGAACTGAAGCTGCCGCATTACACCTGTTTGAATTGCGGAACATATAAGGGCAAAGCTGTCATTCAAGTCGAAGAAGCGTGACGGCGTGCGCGGGACGCGCGCCCCTCGTCACCGTCCGTTGTGCAAAGTCTCCCAGTGCGCTACACTCCCGGCGCCTTCGACTGACCCACGGGAGCGGTCCGTGTACAGCTAAGGTATCCGATACCATCCGTGAGTACACCGTCTCGCATGAAGATCGCGCTTGACGCAGTGGGTGGGGACCACGGTCCTGTCCCGTGTATCGAGGGTGCCCTCCAAGCGGCGAGAGAGTCTGACATCGCAGTTATTCTCGTCGGCGACGAAACCACGCTCAAGAAAGAATGTGCGCGTCTGGGCTGCACCGATGACCGGATTTCGATCCGGCATGCCTCCCAAGTTGTCACCATGCATGAGTCGCCTGCAGCGATGGCGCGGAAGAAGCGGGATTCGTCAATTTGGGTCGCAACGGAGATGGTCAAGAACGGTGAGGCCGACGCCGTCGTGAGTCCCGGCAATACCGGGGCAAGTATGGTGGCGTCGTTTTTCGTGCTGGGTTTGACAAAAGGTGTAGAACGTCCGGCGATTGCCACGAGTCTTCCGACTGTAACCGGCGAGGCGATTATCCTGGACGTGGGGGCCAACGTCGATTGCAGTGCCAAGGATCTCCAGCAATTTGCCGTGATGGGCAACGAATATGGCAAACATTTGTTCAATAAGCCCAATCCCCGCGTCGGTCTGCTGAGTATCGGCGAAGAGGACAGCAAGGGCAACGAAGTGACGAAAGAAGCCTTCAAGCTGCTGAAGGCGAGCCAGCTGAATTTCGTCGGCAATGTCGAAGGGCGTGAAGTGTACAGCGGTATCGCGGATGTCGTGGTGTGCGACGGGTTTATCGGGAATGTCGCCCTGAAAATTTCCGAAGGCGTCGCCGAGACGATCAGTAAACTGTTGCGCAAGGAGATCGCCGGTTCCTTCTTCGGACGGTTGGCCTATCCGTTAATCGCAGGTCCATTGAAGAATCTCAAGCGGCGGATCGATTACGCCGAATTCGGCGGCGCGCCGTTATTGGGGGTGAATGGGACGACCATGATTTGCCACGGTCGGTCCTCGGCGAAGGCGATCAAGAACGCGATTCGCCGGGCCAAAGGAATGGCGGAAGGGCGCGTGCGTGAACTCATTCAACGAAATATTGAAGACAGTCTGGCTCGCCCGCCTGTTCAGCTAGAATAGCACCATGAAAGCTCGTATTACCGGAACGGGCTCGTATGCGCCCGCCAAGGTGCTCACCAACGCCGACCTTGAACGCCTGGTCGCGACATCGGACGAGTGGATTCGCGAGCGGACCGGCATCCGAGAACGTCGCATCGCCGGGTCCGGAGAAGCCTGCTCGGATTTGGCTGTAGAAGCCGGGAAGCGTGCGTTGGATGCGGCGGGTCTTCCAGCCTCAGATTTGGACATGATCTTGGTCGCCACGTGCACGGGTGACTATCCGCTTCCTGCGACCGCCTGTCTCGTCCAGCACAGACTCGGTGCAACGAAAGCCGCGGCCTGCGATATCGCCGCGGCCTGCTGTGGATTCGTCTATGCGCTGTCCGTGGCCGATGCGTATGTGAAATCCGGTATGCGGCATGTGCTGGTCATTGGCTCGGAGGTCATGTCGGCCATCACCGATTGGACTGACCGTAATACCTGTGTGTTGTTTGGAGACGGAGCTGGAGCAGCCGTCGTCAGCGCCGTTGAGGGAGAACGGGGTATTCTCTCCACGCATCTCCGTTCAGACGGCAACTTGAACGAGTTGATTGCCGTGCCGGGGGGAGGGTCTCGCATGCCTCCGTCTGAAAAGGTGGTTGCGGAACGTCTGCAGTGCATCAAGATGAAGGGGAATGAAACCTTTAAGGTGGCCGTGAGAATGTTGGAGGAGATTGCGCGGGAAACCTTGAGAACGAACGGTCTTCGTGTGGACGATCTCGATCTCTATGTGCCGCACCAGGCGAATGTTCGAATTCTCACGGCGGTTATGGATCGGCTCGGTCTTCCTATGGAAAAAGCCATGCTGAATCTCGACCGCTATGGCAACACGTCGGCCGCATCGATTCCGCTTGCGTTGGATGAAGCGGTGCGGACGGGACGTATCAAAGAGGGATCGTTGGTCATGCTGGGAGCGTTCGGCGCGGGCCTGACCTGGGCATCCGCCATGATGCGATGGTAACAGGCGAGATGTTCCATCGGGGCTTGGGCGAAACTTTTTCCCGTTGACATTCCAAGGTATTTCTACGATATCTAACTGCTTATTATGATGTCCGGAGTCGGCCTGGTTTTCCCAGGCCAAGGTTCGCAATCTGTTGGGATGGGCAAGGCGCTCTGCGAGGCTCATCCGGTATTGAAGCAGGTCTACGAAGAAGCGTCGGCGGTGTTGGGTTACGACAGCGCCGCGCTGTGTTTCGAGGGGCCGGCTGAACGGCTCAATCTGACGGAGTACACGCAACCGGCGCTCTTGGTGAGCAGCATCGCCGCGTGGAAGATGGTCGAGCCGGCGGGAATCAAACCGGTTGCGGTCGCGGGACACAGTTTGGGGGAGTACTCCGCATTGGTGGCTGCGGGCGGCCTGTCGTTTCGGGATGCGGTCGGGCTGGTTCAAAAACGCGGCCGGTACATGTCGGAAGCCGTGTCTCCTGGAACAGGACTCGTGGCGGCATTGCTGGGCCTCGCGCCGGACCTCGTCAAAGAAGTCTGCCGGGCGGCATCGGCAACCGGAGTCGTGGCCGCAGCCAA
Organism: Nitrospira sp.; assembly: GCA_016873455.1. GTDB lineage: Bacteria > Nitrospirota > Nitrospiria > Nitrospirales > Nitrospiraceae > Nitrospira_D. The sequence continues at coordinate 13,318 of VGXE01000030.1, forward strand.
TTTCAATTCGCCGGGCCAGGTCGTGATTGCGGGGGAAAAATCGGCGGTGGAGCGGGCGATCGAGCTGGCCAAAGAACAGGGATGTAAGAAGGCGATCCCCCTGCCGGTAAGCGTGCCGGTGCATACGCCGCTGATGCAACGTGCGGCTGACCGATTGGCCAAAGACCTGGCAGTTGTGCAGTGGTCTGACTTGACGGCACCGCTTATCAACAATGCGGAGGCGCGGGCGATCCGGCACGCCGGTGAGATTCAGGCATCGCTGGTCCGGCAGCTGCCCTCTTCCGTGTTATGGGAAGACTCGATCACGGCGATGGGCAAGATGGGCGTGACCACGTTCGTGGAAGTGGGGCCGGGGACCGTGTTGACCGGTCTGATCAAACGGATTCTGCCCGATGCGAAATTGCTGAATGTGAACGATCCGAAGTCGCTAGAAGTAACGTTACAACGTGTGAAAGGAAGCTGACAGGGTTACTAGAATCACGCGGACACGTTATCGAGTCAGCGTGTTAGCCTGCTCGCTTGTCAGCCGAAAGGAAGTCGATGTCATTACAAGGCCGAGTCGCCATTGTCACGGGTGCCGCGCAAGGAATTGGTCGTGCGATCGCTGAGCGTCTGGCCCAGGCAGGAGCCGACATCGCGGTTGCGGATCTTGATCCAAGCCGTTCCCGCGAGACCGTCGCGGCCATTGAAAAATTGGGACGGAAAGCGTTGAACGTCAAGGTCAACGTCGCGGATGCCGGTGATGCCAAAGCCATGGCCGACCAGGTGCTCCAGGCTTGGGGGAAAGTAGACATTCTCGTGAACAATGCCGGGATTACAAGAGACGGCTTGCTGCTGCGCATGAAAGAGGAAGATTGGAACCTGGTGCTCCAGGTCAATCTTAATGGCACGTTCAACTGTACCAAGGCGGTCTTGCAGGCTATGACGAAGCAGCGGTATGGTCGCATCGTCAATATTGCGTCGATTGTCGGAGCGATGGGAAATGCAGGGCAGGCCAATTACGCCGCGTCGAAAGCGGCGGTGATCGGATTTACCAAGACAGTTGGGCGGGAATATGCGAGCCGCAATGTCACGGTCAATGCGGTGGCACCGGGTTTTATCGATACGGCGATGACGCATGGGTTGCCGGCCGATGTGAAAGACACGCTGCAAAAACAAATTCCGTTGGGACGATTGGGCACCCCTGCGGATATTGCGGCGGCAGTGCAGTTTCTCGTGTCCGAAGACGCGGCGTACATCACCGGCCATGTGTTGCATGTGAACGGCGGCATGTTGATGGCGTGATATCTCGGAATGGACTCGGTCTACGGCTGCCGCACATCCCCCTGCGGCGGTGCAGCGTGTGCTTTATTCGGGGAAGGAGGCATGGAGCGCGATGGCAACTGTTGAAGAGCGTGTGAAGAAGATTATCGCCGAACAGCTTGGTGTGGAAGAGGATGAGGTTACACCGGAGGCTTCCTTTGTGGAAGATTTGGGCGCCGATTCGCTCGATACCGTCGAGCTGGTGATGGCGCTCGAAGAGGAGTTCTCGATTGAAATTCCGGATGAGGATGCCGAGAAAATTCTCACGGTTGGGAAGGCGTTGGAGTATATCAAAGAAAAATCGTAGGACGCATCGGCTGCCATGGGTGATCGAAGCACACGACGCATCGTTGTGACCGGCCTTGGGCTGGTTACGCCGCTCGGCACGGGAGTCGAGAAAACGTGGAAGGCCTTGTGTGCCGGTGAATCCGGCATCGGCCGGATCACGAAGTTCGACCCTGCCGCATTCGATGCCCAGATCGCCGGCGAAGTGAAAGACTTCGATCCCGCCAAGTTCATTGAAAAAAAAGAAATAAAGAAGATGGATACGTTCATCCACTACGCCGTGGGCGCCGCCCAGCTGGCTGTGGACGACGCAGGGCTGAAGGTGGCTCCGGAAGAAGCGACCAAGGTCGGAGTCTATATCGGCTCAGGGATCGGCGGGCTCGGATCGATCGAGCATTATCATGATGTGATCAAGGAAAAGGGGCCGGGACGAGTGTCCCCGTTCTTCATTCCGATGACGATCATCAATCTGGCATCAGGCCAGGTGGCGATTCGGATCGGTGCCAAGGGGCCGAACTCCTGCGCTGTCACAGCCTGCGCGACCGGCAATCATTGTATCGGGGATGCGTACCGTCTGATTCAGCGCGGCGATGCGGATGTGATGGTGGCCGGCGGGGCCGAGGCTGCAATTACCCCGTTGGGTGTCGCCGGGTTCGCTGCGGCCAAAGCGCTATCGTTCCGAAACGATGAGCCGACGAAAGCGAGCCGTCCGTTCGATAAAGATCGGGACGGATTTGTGCTTGGTGAAGGGGCCGGGGTGGTGGTGCTCGAAGAGCTGGAGCATGCCCGCCGCCGCGGTGCCAGGATCTATGCGGAAGTGATCGGCTATGGGATGAACAGCGATGCCTATCACATTACGGCTCCGCCGGAAGAGGGGGAGGGTGCCGTCCGCTGCATGGAGATGGCGTTAAAAGATGCCGGGGTTGGCAAGCATGAGGTCGGATACATCAACGCCCATGGCACTTCGACGATGGCGGATGCGATTGAAACCAAGGCCATCAAGACCGTCTTCGGCGAACAGGCCTACAAGATTCCCGTCAGTTCTACGAAGTCGATGACCGGCCACTTGCTCGGCGCGGCCGGAGGGATCGAAGCAGTCTTCAGCATCTTGGCCATTCATCACAGCGTGCTGCCGCCCACGATTAATCTGGACAATCCGGACCCGGCCTGTGATCTCGACTACGTGCCGCACAAGGCGAGGCCTGTGCCGCTCACAGTGGCGCTGTCCAACTCGTTTGGGTTCGGTGGGGTCAATGCCTGTCTGCTCTTCAAGAAGCCGCAATTCTGATCGCAATTGTACCGATAGACCTGAACCCTATGATGTCGGCCGGACCAGCCGAATCACTTCAGTCCGTTCTCGGGTATCGTTTTAACCGACTTGCTCTCCTTGACGAAGCGCTGACGCACAAGTCCTTTGTGAACGAGCAGCGGGAAGGTTCTGCCGTCCACAACGAACGGCTGGAGTTTCTCGGTGACGCGGTACTGTCGTTGCTGGTGAGTGAGCAACTCTCCCACACGCTCCCAAGTACGTCAGAAGGTGCCCTGTCGAAGCTCAAAGCCCGGTTAGTCAGCGAACCGGTTCTCTGTGCCGTCGCCAGGCGATTGCAACTTGGGCAGTGGCTGAAATTGGGGCGGGGCGAGGAGCGATCACGAGGGCGAGAGAAAGACTCCCTGTTGGCTGATACGCTCGAAGCCGTGATTGCGGCAGTCTATCTCGATGGAGGCCTTGAAGCAGGCCGCGCGGTCGTGGCTAAGTTGTTTGAACCGGAATTCACATCCGTGGTGAACCGGCGACATGTTCCGGGCGCAGAGGACTACAAGACGCAATTTCAAGAATGGTGTCAGAAGCGGCATGACGTGTTGCCGGAGTACGCCGTCGTCAAGGAATCAGGTCCTGATCATGACAAGCAGTTTGACGTCGAAGTGATGCTGAATCGCGAGCCGGCGGGACGCGGATCCGGCAAGACCAAAAAGGAAGCGGAGCAAGCGGCAGCCAGAGAGGCACTGGCGAGAAAGATGCCGTAAGCATTTTCGATCATGGTAAGATGCATGGGCAATGCGCGGGCTGATGGAGTCAAGGAGGACGACAATGTTGGGAAGGATGATCGGGTTGGTTGTTGGGATGAGTCTGATGGCAAGCGCGGGACTTGGTGAGGCCGCGGACAAGGCACCGGCCAAAGCGGACCAGGCGAAAGCCGTGATTAAGACCAAATTCGGCGACATGGAAATCAAGTTCTTCCCCGACAAGGCACCGAATCATGTGCAGAACTTTGTAAAATTGGCCAGATCAGGTTTTTATGACAAGACGATTTTCCATCGCGTCATTCCCGGGTTCATGATCCAGGGCGGCGATCCGAACACGAAAGATCCGAACAAGCCGGACACCTACGGCATGGGCGGACCGGCTGAGCGCGTGAAGGCGGAATTCAACGATGTGCCTCACCGGCGAGGGATCCTGTCAATGGCGCGAACAAACGATCCCAATAGCGCTGGATCGCAGTTCTTTATCGTCGTGAAAGATTCCAATTTTCTGGACGGCCAATACACAGTGTTTGGCGAAGTGGTGAAGGGGATCGAGGTCGCGGACAAGATCGTCAATTTGCCGAGAAACGGCCGCGATCTTCCGAACGAGCGGGTCGAGATCACGGTGGCGGTGGAGTAGGCGAGCACATGCCAGTGGCCAGACGAATGACGAAGAGTCGATGGATCGGCACGATCACGGCGAGCCTGCTGGTGCTGGTGGTTGCCTGCAGTGGGAAGGAAGTCCAGCCGGTAGCGGAACTCGCATCTGAGTCAGGGCCCAAGGCAATCATTAAGACCAAGTTCGGCGATATCCATGTCAGGTTCTATCCGGATCAGGCGCCGAAGCACGTCGAGAACTTTATCAACTTAGCCAAGTCTGGATTCTACAACGGCACCATTTTTCACCGAGTAATTCCAGGGTTTATGATTCAAGGCGGCGATCCCAACACGAAGACCCCGCTCAGAAAAGACACCTATGGACAGGGTGGCCCGGGGTACTCGATCAAGGGCGAGTTCAACGACATTCCACACAAGCGCGGGGTTGTCTCAATGGCGCGGGCGCAGGACCCCGATACGGCCGGGTCACAGTTTTTTATTGTGGTCGAACATTCGCAGTTCCTCGATTCTAAATACACGGCGTTCGGTGAAGTGACGAAGGGGATTGGAGTGGCCGATAAGATCGTTAACCAGCCCAAGGTGCAATGTGTCAATGGGGCCAAGGGCGAAATTGTGGCGACACCGGCAGACAAAGGGCCATGTGACAATCCCATCGATCGTGTCGAAATGACGGTCACAATCGTAGAGTAGCTCTGCCCCCGGCACGTTGCGACCACTCAGACTTCTCTTGATCCCACCTTTCGAGGGGTGTCTTTTGTAGGATGTTCCTGAGACCCCTCTCGCGGCTATCCTTGGCGCATTACTTCTCGGCCAAGGAGCCATCCAGTGAGTCTGCCTTCCACACGGCGCATGTACCGAAGGGTCACCACGGAGTATCTCGGGTGGTATGGATCGCATCGCACGATTCAGCCGGTGATCGTACGGGATCTTTCGTTGAACGGGTTTCGGATCGAAGCGCAGGCCGGTTTCCTGTGCGATATGATCATCAGCATGCGGGTCCAACTCCCGAACGGAGAGGGCAGCATCGAGATTAATCAGGCGGTGGTACGGTGGAAGACAGAACGTGAATTCGGCGTCCAGATCATTGCGCTCTCGAACGAATCGGACCTACGTCTTGCGTGCCATGTTGAGCATCAACTGCAACATCCATTGGTGGCCGTTGTACCGGTGTATGCACATGTACATGCCGGAGCCGTTGGAAATAGGCATCCCTCAGCCTTCTAGGCTAGTGATGGTGCTCGCGGCTGGGGCCGTGGATGTGCGGCTCGGAAGCCGGCGGAGACATGAAGGACTGACCCGGCAGGATGATGTGCCCCGCTTCCCGTTTCTTGCGAAGATGGTCGGCGATCTCCGGGTGGTAGGTCTTCACGTACCCGAGGAGCCCGCTCAGGAACCGCCGCGATTGAAAATCCTTACCTGAAAAGTCGGAAATAAATGTCACAGCCTGATCCAGCACCTCGGGCGCGTCCGATGCTTCGGCGATCTGCTGGGGGTTTGCCTTCTGGAAGGTGTCATATTCTTTCTTCAGGTGTTCGGCAAACACCGGTATGGGCGCGGAAGGAACATGGAGAGGACTGAGTGCACGGCGTAGTGCCTGAATGGCCGCCACGACCTCGGCATCTTGCCCGTCATGGCGCCCTGCAAAGTAACTGAACGTGACGACTTCGATCAGATTGAACAACGCCACGGCTTTATCACCGCCGAGTTCGCCCAAGTCACGATAGAAGTCCCGCCGGGTGGGCATGAACTGTTCCGCCAACCGCCGTTGCTGGTAATCGCTTCCGCTGTCTAAATAGACACAGTTGTCAGGACACGTGATGCGGGTGAGGCGATGCTCGCCGCAGCAGGCACTGCAGATTGATCCACTCAATGCAGGACAGGGGCGTTTGCCTTTACGTTTCTTGCAGTAGACGCACGGGCTCATTTCTTTGCCGCGCCTTCCGGATCGGACTTGGGTGGTGGGGGGATGAAGCCATAGTCTGCCAGGGTCCGTTTCTCGTCCTTGCGTTTACCGTCGGACGGCGCTTCGAGCCCATTCATTTCCGCGGCATGGGCGTAGTGATAGGGGACCAGAATCAGATTATTCGCGCGATCGATGCCGATATCCGCAGGGGCCAGCAGATACTCAGCAATGACGTGAAACCGATGGTCTCTCGTCATCCGCCAAATCTTTCCTTTGGTCTGATCCGACAGGTACATGTTCCCCCAACGGTCAAAGTCCACTCCGCTCAGATTCTGGAAACGGCCGGTGAAAAATCCATTGGATTCCAGTTCCGTGAGCTGCCCTTCCGGTGTCACCTCCAGAATCTTTCCCTTGTCCCAGCTGACGGCAATAATATGGCCGGATTTGGGGTGCACGGCAATGCTGGCTGGTCCCGCGAGCCGGTCGTCATGAATCAGGAGGGCCGCCTGATGGTTGGCGGACGGGGTGACCTTATAGATGGCATTGCCTTGTTGGTCTGAGACGTACAGGAGACCGGCTGGTTCGGCGGCGACATCGGTCAACGAGACAACGTGTTGTGGCGAGGCAGGGGGAAACGACACGGTGACGAGGAGTTTTCCCGTAGTCTTGTCGAACCCTTTGAGTTGGTCGAGGTCCGCCACATAGAGGATCTGCCCGACCAGCGCCAGTCCCTTCGGCGCATGCAGGAGGATATTGGCCACACCGCCTTGGATGAATTTGAGGTTGGTGATCTTTCCGTTGGGATCTAACTTCGTAATGAAGCCGTTGTTGTCTCTGGCTTCCCGGTCCCCATTGATGTTGGAGATAAAATATTCTTTTCCAGCCGGGTCGCCGACGAAACTGTTGGGCGACTCCAAGCCGGTAATCTGGGCCGCGTCACTGGGTAGGGCAAGAGTGAGCACGAAGGCCGCAGACACGAGGCCACGGAACAACGGATGTTTCAACCGGAATGATGGGGTAATCAATGTCGGTGGCTATTCGATGATCGTCCTGCATCGTAGCCAACGTGGAAAGACACTGTCAAGGAAGGCTGGTAGGGGGTGACAGGTGAGGAGTAGGCGTGAGTTTCGGAGAACGTTGACTTGGATAAAATGGCCCTGCTAAGGTGCCCGAATTCTCAAACAGGTTGAGGCGAAGGCTGAGTGAACCTGGGCGCCAGGATAGTGCTCAGCCTCTCAACCGTAGCCTTAACCGTTGTCATTCAGGAGGACATTGTGGCGGCGAAATTGATCGATGGAAAAGCGCTGGCGCAGCAGGTTCGAGAGCGGTTGGCGGTCGATTCAGCAGCGGTCTTGGCGAAGACCGGCGTCAAACCGGGACTGGCAACGATTCTGGTGGGCGACGATCCGGCCTCGCATGTGTACGTGAAGAACAAGCAGAAAGCGTGTGAACTGGCCGGTATCTACGTCGATGACCACAAATTGCCGGCATCGACCACGCAGGCGGAGTTACTGGCGTTAATTGAAAAGAAGAATGCGGATCCAAAGATTCATGGCATTCTGGTCCAGCTCCCGCTGCCGAAGCAGATCGACAGCCGAGTGGTGCTTGAAGCGGTGTCGCCCAACAAAGATGCCGACGGGTTCCATCCGTACAATTTCGGCAGGTTGGTCGAAGGGCATCCGGTGTTCGAGGCCTGTACGCCGAAGGGCGTGATCAAAATGATCGAGTCGGCCGGCATGACGATCGAGGGCAAGCGCGCCGTGGTCTTGGGACGCAGTAACATCGTGGGCAAGCCGTTGGCGCTGATGCTGCTCCAACGCAATGCGACGGTGACGATTTGCCACTCGAAGACGAAGGATCTCCCCGCCGTCTGCCGCGAGGCTGATTTGCTGCTGGTGGCCATCGGAAAAGCGAAGTTCGTCACAGCCGACATGGTGAAAGACGGAGCGATGGTGATCGATGTCGGGACGAATAAGTTGCCGGATGGCAAGCTCTGCGGCGATGTTGACTTTGAGCCGGTCAGTCAGAAGGCCGGGTGGGTCAGCCCGGTGCCAGGTGGTGTCGGACCGATGACGATCGCCATGCTCCTGGACAATACCGTGGAGTCGGCTATGAGACAGGCTGGAATGAAACGAGGATAGGTTGAATGGCACCCGTATTGGCTCCTTGCTCACTGAGTGCGCACGCAAGAATCATCAGCGCTTCAAAATGAGGGCGGTGCTCCCTCAATGTGCGCAGGGGAGCCAATCACGGGTGCCATTCTGGAGAAGTTGGGGAAAAATAGAGGGTCTGAATGAGCCGGGAGCCGAGGAGACTCAGGGAGGTATTGGATCAGAGCCGCTTTGCGGTCACGATCGAGTACAACCCGCCGAAGGGCACGAACATCGGCGGCATTTTGGAGAATGCGAAGCGGCTTGTCGGTCGTGTGCATGGTGTCAATGTGACCGACAACACGGCGGCGGTGGTCCGGGCCGGCTCATTGCCGGTGTGCCGGCTGCTGTATGAAATGGGCCACGATCCGGTGATGCAGCTGACCTGCCGCGATCGAAACCGTATCGCCATGCAGTCGGATTTGATGGGCGCCCACATGCTGGGGATCCGCAATATCCTCTGCCTGACCGGGGACTATCCGACCGTGGGTGACCACAAAGAAGCCAAGCCAGTCTACGACTTGGATTCCGTGCAAGTTATGCAGATGGTCCGAGGGTTGAACGAGGGCCGGGATTTTGCGGGCAATAAGCTGGACGGTGCGACGGAGTTTACGATCGCCGCGGCGGCGACGCCGGAGGCGGATCTCGTCGGCCCGGTGTTGGTGAAATTCGAAGTCAAGATCAAGGCCGGAGCCGAGTTTTTTCAGACGCAAGCGGTCTACAACCCCGAGCTATTCGCCAGCTTCATGAAGGCCGTGCGTCCCTTTAAGGTCAAGGTGCTGGCCGGTATACTCCTGCTGCGCAACGTGAAGATGGCGGAGTTCATGAACGCCAATATCCCCGGGATGGCGGTGCCGCAGGCCATGCTCGACGAGCTGCGCGCTGCTGGAGACAAGTCCGAGGATGCCGGTGTGGAGATCGCGGTCCGCACGATCAAGGCGGTGCGGCCTCACTGCGACGGGGTCCACATCATGGCCATCAAGGGGATCCATCGGTTGGAAGAGATCATCACCAAGGCGGAACTCGGATGATGACCGTTCCGGATCTTGAGCGGTATAAGCGCGAACACAAGAAGGTGATCGTGGTGACGGCCTATGATGCGCTGTTTGCGCGCATGGTGGAGCAGGCCGGCATCGAGACAATCTTGGTGGGGGATTCTCTGGGAATCGTTGTTCAAGGGAAACGGAACACCTTGACGGTCACGATGGAGGACATGCTGTACCACACCAAGCTGGTGGCCGGGGCGGTGCAGAAATCCCTCGTCATCGGCGACATGCCGTTCATGTCCTATCAGGCCGGCACCGAAGAGGCCTTGCGCAACGCGGGTCGGTTTCTCCAGGCCGGCGCTCATGCCGTCAAACTCGAAGGGGGTGCGGTCATGCTGGACCGTGTCGAGGCGATGACGCGGATGGGCATTCCTGTCGTGGGGCATCTTGGCATGACGCCTCAGTCCATCAATCAATACGGTGGATACAAAGTACAAGGGAAGGGCAAAGATCAGGCGAAGGCGTTGGTCGCGGATGCCAAAGCGCTGCAAGCCGCAGGCGCGGTTGCCATCGTACTCGAAGCGATGCCGGCTAAGCTGGCGCGCACCATTACCGACCAATTGGTCATACCGACCATCGGTATCGGCGCCGGGCCGCATTGCGATGGCCAAGTGTTGGTCCTCTACGATTTGCTCGGCCTGTTCGACGACTTCGTGCCCAAGTTCGTCAAACCCTATGCCCATCTGAAGGCGGATGCGTTACAGGCGTTGAGGCGGTACAAGGAAGAGGTTGAGCAGGGAAAGTTTCCATCGAATTCAGAAAGCTACCATTAGGCGCCGTCAGCATCGTCTCCCGCCAGTTCAGCTTTCCGAGTACTCCACCTGAAAGATCGCCCGATCTTCCAACCGTACGGCTGTCAATTGTCTCCCCCACACGCAGCCGCTGTCGATGGCCAAGAGGTGCGCTTCACAATGCAGCCCCAACGCGGCCCAGTGTCCGCAGACGATCGTCGTTTGCTCATGGCGTCGGCCAGGGATTTTGAACCAAGGGAAGTATCCGGCGGGGATTCGTTCGGGAGACCCGTTATAGGACGATTCCATTTGGCCATCCGGTGAGCAGGCGCGGAGTCTAGTCAATACTTTGATGATGGTGGCGAGTCGAGTCGGGCCGGTCAGATCGGCGGACCATTGGAGATGCTTACTCGGATACAAGGCACGAAGCACGTCTTGATACGTTGGTCCTCGCAGGCCTGCTTCGACCTCGTCAGCAAGCTGTTCCGTCTCATCAATCGACCACTGTGGGAGCAAGCCGGCATGGACCATGGCGAGGGAGTCCTCACGATAGAAGAGCCGCTGGTGTCGTAACCATGTGAGCAATTTATCGCAGTCTGGAGCGGCAAGAATGGCTTGTAAGGTGTCTTCCGGACGAACTGGCACGAGCTGTTCAGCCACGGCGAGAAGAAACAGCTCATGATTGCCGAGCACGGCGATCGCCCGATCGCCCAGTCCCTTGATATAACGGAGCACACTCAGCGAATCCGGGCCGCGGTTGACGAGATCGCCGACGAACCAGAGGCGATCGGATTCGGGGTTAAAGCGGATCTGTTGGAGAAGGCGTTGCAAGGGCTCATAGCAGCCCTGGACATCGCCGATTGCGTAGGTGGCCATGGAGAGAAAACGTCAATCGTTATTGGTCATCCGTCATTCGAAAGAGCAGCGCTTCAGAATTTCGTTCGATTGACGCGTGACGATTCACAGTTGACGATCGTTTATGGGTACTTCGCTTCAATCTTGCTTGAAAGGCCTCCGCGTGCTGTGAATGTCCCGGTGACTTTTGCCCACACAGGCCGGCAGGCATGCACGACATCCTGGAGGATTCTGTTGACGGCATTTTCGTAGAAGATGCCCAGATTGCGGTAGGCGTGGATATACATCTTGAGCGCCTTCAATTCGAGGCATTCTTTGTCCGGCATGTAGTGCAGGGTGATGGTGCCGAAGTCCGGCAAATTGGTCTTGGGGCAGATGGCCGTGTACTCAGGAATCTCGATGGTGATCTCGTAGCCCTTGTACTGATTGGGGAACGTCTCAATCTCCGGCAGCGGCGCAGTGATTCCACTCCTCGCATGATCTTCGTTGTAACCCAGCGTCGTGGCTCTTCGTTTTCTTTCGCTCGCTTCACGCTTCACGTTTTACGCCTCACGTCTTTTAGACTTGCTTCATCCACTCCGTCTGACCGATTTTTTCCAGTTCAAGATACAACGAGACCCACGGACATTTCATCTCCGGATACACTTCGCAAAGCCCGCCCTTTCGCACGCCGCCGCAGGGGCCATGCGCCATGAATTTCGGGCATTCGGCTTTGAGCGTGTTATCGGGAATCGGCGGGCGCTTATGGACACCGCCCACATACACACCGCTCTCGTCTTCGCCGGGGATGAGTACTCGATTCGGCATACGGGGTAGTGTAAACGGATTGCGCGCGATCAGCAATCGCCTGGCAAAAATTTGCGGGATGCCTGTGCGGGTTCCTTGTCCGGCTTTCTGGGCCATGTGAAGGAGAGAGTTCCTTTGGGGCCAATGGCCCTACCGGCAGGATAGACGCTAGGTCTTCTATCGGAGGCCATGGGCCTTCTGAGATGTTGTGTCGAGAGCCAAGACACTATAGTATGATGCGGTTCTGCGTCACGGCTGTCTGAGAGTGGCCAGATCCAGAGGTAATGGAAGAACGATTGACAGTCTTTTTTAGGCTTTGCTAGGATGGCCTGGATGCGGGTGGTGGATTCAGGTTTGATCGATCGTCATCCGTCCTCAATGTCCACACGTTGATTCGTTTCAGACTATTCCGGTGCAAGCGAGTGACGGTCCGGCGTTGCTCATGACATAGGGAGGTGCCTGATGAGTCTCGATTATGTGAAATTTTCAAATGGGTTCGAAAAGTTCATGCCGAAAGAATATCGGGACATGGTCGAACAT
>VGXE01000031.1 GCA_016873455.1 Nitrospira sp.
GCCGCACGGGCACATGAACATAATCCCGTGAAAAACCAACTGGTTGAACTGATACACCAGACTCAAAGAAGGGCGATGATAGCACCGGCTGGAACTGGAATGCAAGGAGGATGGGGAGGAGGTTATTCGTCACGCGTCATTCGTCAATCGTGAAGTTTTCTAGTCGACCGTTTGACGGATGATGTATGACGACTGACGGTTGGCAGACGGTCAGCCGGCTGAGGTGACTCTAGGCTCCCCTGTCTGAGAGGGGGTCGGTGTCGGCCGGCGCGAGCGGAGGATTTCCTCCAGCGACAACAGGGCATCCCGCCCGGAGTTGCCTTCGATCCCCTTGCTTAGGTTTGTATCGGCGTACGCCGGCGATGCTGATGTCTGAGACAGTGAGCCGGTCCATTTACGGGGATCGCGGCTGCCTTGCTTGCGTTCCCAGGCACGTAGGCAGGCTTTAGCGATAAACGAATTCAATGGGGCCGGATTATAGAGGAGCTTTCTGATGCTGGTCGGTGTCAGCATCAACGGATTATAGCCGGCTGAGAGATAGCCTTCTTCAAGCAGCCGCTGTTCCAGATCGGTATTGGGCTGGATACCCAAGAAAAACATCAACGGGAAGACTCGTTCCTCGCCCAGGATCGACGCCACCACTTTGTATGACTCGACGCTTTGGAGCAGAGTCTCCTCTGTCTCTTTGGGGCTATTCAAGGAATAATTGAGGATGACCTTGCCTTTGAACCCCGCCTCCGCCAGGTAGCGGCACCCGTCGTAGAGCCGTTCGAGTTTAAAGCCCATATGGAGATTGTTCAGCACTTCTTGCGAACCGGAGGTGATCGCGACCTCCAAGTCGCCCACGCCTGAGCGAACCATCAGCTTGGCAAAGTCCGAGGTGATCAACGAGGTGCGGATATAGCCTGACCACTCGATCTCCAGTTTCTCACTGATGATACGCTCCATGATCTCTGTACATTGCGGGTACGCTTCCTTGCCCGTAATGAACTGTGCGTCGGTAAACCAGAACCGCCGGGCCCCCCATTGGTGATAGTGCTGTGAGATGTCTTTCACGACCATCTCTGCCGGCCGGTAGCGGACCCGTTTCCCTTCAATGTAAGGATAGAGACAGAAGGCACAATCGTAGGGACAGCCGCGTTTCGACTGCACCCCGATTGATTCGCCTTGGTATTCCCGCCATTGCGGGAAGATCGAGGTCAGATAGGACAGGTCGACAGCCGGGGCATCCAACAGCGGGGGTGAGCCGTGGTTGCCTTTTCGGATCCGGCCCCCTTCTTTGACAATATAGCGTTCGTCGTCGATCGAGCGGCCTTCGAGCAGTTTCAGGATGGCGTCTTCGCCCTCGCCGAGAATCCCGATTGTGCCTTCAGGCAGCTTTTCAATCAGCTGATCGGCAAAGGCGGTGAAGGCCCCACCCCCGATCAGGATCTGGGATTTGGGGAATTCTTTCCGCACCAATGCCGGATAGGACAGGATCGTATAGATGTGATTGTAGTACCGGTAGAGCTGCTTCACGCCTGCAATCGACGCGGTGATCTTCTTCAGCGGATTGCTGGCGAAATAGAAATTGAACGCATGTTCCAGCGAAGAGTCACCTTCATGCGGTGAAAAGATCTGGATGTCCCGCCAGGAGAAACACACGAGGTCCGGCTTGAACTCCGTGGCGGCATCCCGGATGGCCTGGCTCCGTTGCGCAATAGGAAAGAGCGAAAGGTCGAGAATGCGCTGACGGACCTCCGGCTTCCGTCGATGGACAAAGTCAGCCAAATAGGTAATCCCGATGGGATAGACCTTCTTACAGGGGAGGAAAATGTAGAGAATGGAGTTCATCAGTGCGTCAACCGTCAATCGTCATTGGTCAATCGTGAATAGTTCGAGTAGAATTGTTTTCCTGTTACGAATGACGTGTGACGAATGACTATTGACGTCATTTGGTGGCGACGTGGATCGCCACAATCCCGCCGGTCAGGTTGCGATACTCGACCTGTTGAAAGCCGGCGGTGCGCAGGATTTGGCAGAGCCGCTCTTGATCCGGGAAGGTACGGATCGACGCGGGCAGATATTCGTAGACGCCTGTGCGGTCGCGCGCGACTTTCGTGCCGACCCAGGGTAAGAGCGTAAACGAGTACCAATCGTAGAGCGCCCGCAGCCAGCCGAAGACGGGCCGGGAGAACTCCAGGCAGACAAAGCGGCCGCCCGGCTTCATCACCCGGCGAATCTCGCTGACCGCTTGCGGCAGGTTGCCGACATTGCGCATGCAGAATCCGGTCGTCACCGCGTCGAAGGTATTGTCCGCGAAGCCCAAATGTTCTGCGCTGGCCTGTAAACAGGTGATGCTATTGGCCCGCCCATTCTCGGTGACCTTCTTCAGCCCTTCAGCCAACATGGCATAGTTCAGGTCTGACGCCACCACGCGTCCCTGTGCACCCATGCGCGGCTCGACGAGCAGCGCAAGATCCGCCGTGCCGGCGCCGACATCCAGTGCCGTACCTTGTTCAACCGGCGTGACGAATGAGGCGGCAATTTTCTTCCAACGGTAGTGGAGCCCGAAGCTGAGGAGCGTGTTGTTCAGATCGTAGACGCCGGCAATGGCCGTGAACATCCGCTGGACCGCGTCCTCACGGGCCTGTCCGGACCATGTGGACACAACTTTTGCCGGCGCGGGGGAGTCTTGTGCCATAGGAGGATCGTCGGTTCTCACCATGCGACGGTGGTAGCACCCGCTTTCAAGCTTTGTCAAGGCGAGTGGAGCGAATGGTATAATCCCGCGCCGCTGAGTAAGTACTGAGTAGTGAGTGCTGTGGACAGAGAGCTGAGTGCTGGGGGCTGAGAAGGGCGAGTAGGAAGAAGAGTATGGGGAACTCTATCATCATCAAGGGCGCGCGGGAGCATAATCTTAAGAATATCGATGTTGAGATTCCACGCGACAAGCTCGTCGTCATCACCGGTCTAAGCGGGTCCGGCAAGTCGTCGCTGGCCTTCGACACGATCTATGCCGAAGGGCAACGGCGGTACGTCGAGTCCTTGTCCGCCTATGCCCGCCAGTTCTTGGAGCAAATGGGCAAGCCGGACGTCGATTCGATCGAGGGCTTGTCTCCCGCCATTTCCATCGAACAAAAAAGCACGAGTCACAATCCCCGCTCCACGGTCGGAACGGTGACGGAGACCTATGACTATCTGCGGTTGCTGTTCGCGCGGATCGGCCATCCCTACTGTTTTCAGTGCGGCGACGCCATTACCGCGCAGACGGTGCAACAGATGGTCGATGCCATTGCCTCCTTGCCGGAGGGGATGAAGTTCCAGATCTTGGCGCCGATCGTGCGTGGGCGGAAGGGGGAATATCGCAAGGAACTGACGGAGATGCGACGGGCGGGCTATGTGCGGGCCAGGGTCAACGGCCAGTTGGTCGATCTGGGCGATGACATCGTCCTCGACAAGCAGAAGAAACACACGATCGAGATCGTCGTCGATCGGCTGGTGATGAAATCAGATGATGCGCTCATGCGCCGGTTGGCGGACTCCGTCGAGACGTCGACCAAGCTGACCGGCGGACTCGTCGGGGTGCTGACGGAGGACGGGAAGACCAGGCTTTATAGCGACAAGCTGGCCTGCATCAAGTGCGGGGTCAGTTATCCGGAAATCACACCGCGCGCGTTTTCTTTCAATAGCCCGCACGGCGCCTGCCCTGTCTGCGACGGTATCGGCTACGATGTCAGTCCAGGCGAGATGGAGGAGGATTTCACGCTGCTGGAGCCGTGTGGGACCTGTCAGGGGGCGAGACTCAGACCGGAGAGTTTGTCCATCAAATTGGCTGAGCGGTCGATTGCCGAAGTCACGAGACTGTCGGTGCGCGCCGCTGCCGAGTTTTTCCTCAACCTCAAATTGACCGACCGTGAGTTGGTCATCGCACATCGGATTTTGAAAGAGATCCGAGAGCGGCTGGGATTTCTCGTCAACGTCGGTTTGGACTACCTCACTCTGGATCGAGCTGCGGCGACTCTATCAGGCGGCGAAGGGCAACGCATCCGTCTCGCCACGCAAATTGGGTCCGGCTTGGTCGGCGTCCTCTATATTCTCGACGAACCGTCCATAGGACTGCATCAGCGGGACAACCGCCGTCTCCTCCAGACGCTGCTGCGTCTGCGGGATCTCGGCAATACGGTCGTTGTGGTCGAGCATGATGCGGAAACGATGCAGGCGGCAGATCATCTCCTCGATATGGGGCCCGGTGCTGGGACTCACGGTGGTCATGTGATTGCCCAAGGGACGCCGCAGCAAGTCATGGCTGATCCGCGATCGGTCACCGGCCAATATTTGCGCGGTGTGCAGACCGTCGCGGTGCCACAGCGGCAGCGAAAGCCAAAAGGTGTTCTCACCGTCGTGCATGCGCAGAAACACAATCTCAAGAATGTGACGGCGAAGATCCCGTTGGGATTGCTGACCTGTGTCACCGGTGTCTCGGGGTCCGGTAAGAGCACATTGGTGCTGGAAGTGCTCTTTCACTCCCTCTCGCAGCTGCTCTATCACAAGAAGCCGAAAATCGACGGGTGCAAAGAACTCAAGGGCGTCGAGGCGCTCGACAAGGTGATCGATATCGACCAGTCGCCGATCGGCCGCACGCCACGGTCGAATCCGGCGACCTACACGGGTCTGTTCGGCTATATCCGCGATCTCTATTCGAATTTGCCGGAGTCGCGTGTGCGGGGCTACAAGCCGGGCCGGTACAGCTTCAATGTTAAAGGCGGGCGCTGTGAAGCCTGCCAGGGCGACGGCCTGATCAAGATCGAGATGCATTTCTTGCCCGATGTCTATGTCACCTGCGAAGTGTGCAAGGGCCAGCGCTATAACCGAGAGACGCTGGAAATTCTCCACAAGGGGAAGAGTATCGCCGATGTGCTCAATATGACAGTGGATGACGCGCTGGAATTCTTCGAGCATATTCCACTGATCAAGACCAAGCTCCAGACACTGCACGATGTTGGGTTGCATTATGTGAAGCTGGGCCAGTCGGCGACGACACTCTCCGGCGGCGAGGCGCAACGGGTGAAGTTGTCGCGCGAGCTCTCGAAGCGGGCGACGGGGCGGACGATGTATATCCTCGACGAACCGACGACCGGTCTGCATTTCGCCGATGTGCAGCGGTTGCTCGAGGTGTTGGATCGATTGGTCGAGGCGGGCAATACGGTGCTGGTGATCGAGCACAATCTCGATGTGATCAAGAATGCCGATTGGATCATCGATCTCGGCCCCGAGGGCGGGGATCGCGGCGGTGAAATTGTAGCGGAAGGGCCGCCGAAGGACATTGCGAAGTCGAAGCGGTCGTATACCGGGCAGGTTTTGAAGGAGGCGGGGGTGGGGTGAGGCGGGAGCGGAAGGGTGGATCGTTCGAGCGCAGCATCATGCGACGTAGTGTAACGGCTATGCGCTCGTTACTGTTGGCCGTGTGCGACTCTAAAGCGCGATGAAACATCGCATGCCGTCGCACACGGCACGTTTTACGGCCACACTGGTCTATTTCCGCTATGGTGACTCTCGAACAATCCGCCCCTTCTGCTCCCGCGGGATGGTGGGGGGCAAAGCGGGTTCCGGAACGGCGCCCAGCACCGTTGCTCCTCATGGATGGCGTTTAGCGCTACGGCGAAAGCTCCATACTCACTCCTTCCGCCCGCCGTGAAGAAGGAAGGGAGGGGAGCAGCTGCTGATGGTGCTAATGGCCATCAGCCAGTTCATTCAGATGAGCGCTTGTGCCATCTGCTATAAGCCATACGCTCTTTTCTCAGGAGGCCCATGCACACGATTATCTTACTGACGATCTCCAATATCTTCATGACGTTCGCCTGGTAGGGGCATCTGAAGTACAAAGACTCGCCCTTGTGGATGGCGATTGTCGTGAGTTGGGGGATTGCGTTTTTTGAATATTGTCTGCAGGTGCCGGCGAATCGGATCGGCCACTATGAATTTACGGCGGCCCAGTTGAAAACCATTCAGGAAGTCATTACGCTCGTGGTGTTCTGTGTGTTTTCCGTCCTGTACCTGAAAGAGCCGTTGAAGTGGAATTACGTGGCGGGGTTCAGCATGATGGTCGGCGCCGTCTTCATCATCTTTTACGAATGGTGAACTATGTCTCCTAAAAAGAAAGAACCGGCGAAGGGTGCGGGTACGGCGAGCACGGCAGAAGATTTCGAAAAGCTCGGCGTCTTTTATATGGGACGGCCCTACGATTTGGCGACGAAGCAGGGCAAGCCCGGCTGGTTGCTGTACGACTCGAAAGATCTCGTGACCCACGCTGTCTGTGTCGGCATGACCGGCAGCGGGAAGACGGGCCTCTGTCTCGCGCTGCTGGAAGAAGCGGCGATCGACAACATCCCGGCCATCATCATCGATCCAAAAGGCGACCTCGGCAACTTGATGCTTACGTTTCCATCTCTGAAAGGCGAGGATTTTCAACCCTGGATCAATGAGGACGATGCCAGAAAGAAGGGTCTGTCCCCCGCCGACTATGCCAAGGCGCAGGCGGAGCTTTGGACGAAAGGGTTAGCGGGCTGGCAACAGGATGGGGCACGTATTCAGCGATTCCGAGACGCCGTAGAGGTCGCGATCTACACGCCGGGCAGCAACGCGGGGTTGCCGGTGTCCATTCTGAAGTCCTTTGCGGCTCCGGCTGCCGATGTCCTGGAAGATTCGGAGTTGCTGCGTGAACGGATCAGTACCACGGTCACGAGCCTGTTGGGTCTGCTCAGTATTGAAGCCGATCCAATTCAAAGCCGCGAACACATTCTCCTCTCGACCATTCTCGACCGGACCTGGAAGAACGGAGAAGATCTCGACCTGGCTGCGCTGATCCAAGCGATTCAATCGCCCCCGATTTCGAAGATCGGTGTGATGGATGTGGATTCGTTCTTCCCGTCGAAGGATCGCTTTGCCCTTGCGATGAAACTGAATAATCTGCTTGCAGCGCCGGGGTTTCAGGCCTGGCTCGAAGGCGAGGCGCTCGATATGCAGTCGATTATGTATACCCCTCATGGGAAGCCACGCTTGGCGATTTTCTCCATCGCGCACCTGAACGATGCTGAACGCATGTTCTTTGTGACCCTGTTATTGAGTCAAATGGTTGGATGGATGCGAGCGCAGTCGGGGACGACCAGCCTCCGCGCGCTGCTGTATATGGACGAAATCTTCGGCTACTTTCCGCCGGTCGCGAATCCACCGTCCAAGTTGCCATTGATGACCTTGCTCAAACAAGCGCGTGCATTCGGCCTCGGCGTCGTTCTGGCCACACAAAATCCCGTCGATCTCGATTACAAAGGCCTCGCCAACACCGGGACCTGGTTTATCGGACGACTACAGACCGAACGGGATAAGGCCCGCGTCTTGGAAGGATTGGAGGGGGCTTCCAGCAGCGCCGGGAAGAAGTTCGATCGTGGCCGGATGGAGCAAACGTTGGCCGGGCTCGGCAACCGCATCTTTCTGATGAATAACGTGCACGAAGACGAGCCGGTCGTGTTTGAGACACGCTGGTGCCTTTCCTATCTGCGGGGACCGCTGACCAGGACGCAGATCAAAACTTTGATGGATAAGGCGAGGGGCGAGGGGCGAGAGGCAAGAGGTAGTAGGCAAGATAAGTCAACGGATTCTCCCTCCTCGCCTCGTGCCACTAGCCGCTTGCCTGGCGGCGCGCGTCCCATGCTGCCGCCTGATGTGCCGCAGCATTTCGTGCCGTTGCGCGGATCACAACCAGATGGCAGCGACTTGGTCTATGCCCCGATGTTGCTCGGTTCGGCGCAGGTCCGTTTCTCCGATTCAAAGAGCGGGGTCGACTGTACACACGATGTGACCGTCTTGGCACCGATGGCCGAGGGCCCGGTGGCAGTGAATTGGGATCAGGCCAATGCGACAGACGTCGCGGTGGCGGACCTTGAACCGGCGCCGTCGGAGGAGGCACAGTTTCTCGCGCTTCCTGCCACTGCAAGTAAGGCGAAGAGCTATGCCGATTGGAATAAGGATTTTGGCGGATGGCTGTTCCGGACGCAGAAGGTAGAGCTGTTCAGAAGTCCCAGCGCGAAGGAGGTGTCTCAGCCGGGAGAATCCGAACGGGATTTCCGCGTGCGGCTTCAGCAAACCGGCCGCGAGCAGCGGGACAAGGCTGCCGAATCGCTGCGCCAGAAATACGCGCCGAAGATCACGGTGCTGGAAGACCGTATCAGGCGGGCAGGGCAGCAGAAAGAGAAACAGGAAGCCGAGGCCCGTTCCAGCCAAGTGCAGGCGGCGATTTCCGTCGGTGCCTCCATCTTAGGCGCGTTCCTGGGGCGCAAGGCCATCAGTTCAGCAAACATCGGGCGTGCCACGACCGCGATTCGCGGGGCCGGACGAGTCATGAAGGAATCACAAGACGTGGGCCGGGCGGAAGAGAATGTGGTTGTGCTTCAACAGCAGCTGGCCGATCTTGAAGCGCAATTCAAGTCAGAAAGCGAGGCCGTAGCTGCTGCCACCGACCCCTTGAATGAAAAGCTCGAAACCATCTCCATCAAGCCCAGCAAAGCCAACATTGCCGTCAAACTCGTGGCGCTGACCTGGACGCCTCATTGGCGAGACCAAGCGGGCGCGCTCGCGCCGGCGTGGCAGTAAGCAGGTGCCGTCATACGTGACGCGTCATTCGTCAATCGTAGAGTAGGGAATCAGGGCCCAAGCTCCGGCGAATGACGGGTGACGGTTGACGAAATACGTCCCCCAGTCAGTGTTTCTTGTCCTTTTGCATGATCTTGTCGGTCCAGGCCAGTAGAATGGCGGAGGCCAGGAACGTCATGTGGATGAAAATCTTCCACTTGATGTGCTCGGGGTTTTCATGCGCCACGTCGACGAACGCCTTCAGCAAATGGATACTGGAGATGCCGATCAGCGAGGCGGCGAGTTTAATCTTGATGGTGCCGGGATCCACATGCGTAAGCCAGTCCGGCCGGTCAGGGTGTGATTCCAGATCCAGCTTGCTGACGAAGGTCGCATAGCCGCCGATGACGACCATGGTCAGCAGATTCGCCACCATCGTGACGTCGATCAAGCCCAACACGCCCAGCATGAAGACGTTTTCCTCCATCTTATGGATGTGGGTCACCATGTCCCAGAGCTCGACCAAGAATTTGTACGCATAGAGCAGCTCCGCCACGATGAGCCCGCCATACAGCGGGGCTTGAATCCATCGGCTGGCGAACACCAGGGATTCGAAGCCGCGCTCGAGGGCGTTACTGGGGGGGTAAGTCTGTTTCTGTGGCGTGTCGGGCGACGGTGATGAATGCTCGGCCATCAGTCCTCCTGCCGGGAAGAAACGGACAGAATTGTCCGCTGTGAACAGCGGCGTATCCTAGTGTCTGAATCTACGGCTGTCAATTTGAAGAACGCATCGGCACAGGCTGTGCGGTGCATCCTGACTCGGTGTTGATGGCTGACAGGACAGAGGGAGCGGGCTTGTGAAGTGGGGTGAGGGATTCCAACAACGCGGCGGCTCGTGTTCCGGCTCTCTTGATCTGTTCGGAGCAGACTCGTGCTGGTTCTTCCGCGGGCAATCGGGTGAGTAGGAGGTCGGCAAATCCATTGATGGACATGATGGCGTTATTCAAGTCATGCACCAGTCTTGGCATCGTAACCGAACTGGTTCGTGCTTGGACGTGTGCCGAAAGTCCGGCCTGCATCGCCGACTCCGTGGCTCGAATCAGGGCACATTCGACGGCCTGATGAAATGTCCCAGCTGATATGCCGGCGAGGGAGAGGACGTCATGAGCTCCTGCACGCACGGCCTCAAGCAGCAGAGGAATCGGTGGAGTGTCTCCGTAGGCGATGAGCGCAGTATCAGGAACGGCGAGACGCACGGCGCGCACGGCGTCAGGCCCTTTGTAGTCGGGGAGCGAGAGGCTCATGAGTGTCAAGGTTACCTGGTGGGTGCACAGGTGTGTCATCCCCTCGCGGAGCGAGCCGGCAATGGCGAGGTCGAGGGCCGTCTGAAAATGGCCCATGAGCAGGTCTTGCAGGGTGAGCGCAAGACGTCTCTCCGGCTCGATGAGCAACACGGACGTTGATCGTGACGCTAGCGCTGAGGGCATGGTTTCAGGGCCGCTCCTTTGATGAGAACGCGTGAGATCGACAATACGTTCTCGGAATCGCACGCCGAATCTTGAGTGCGCCACGCCTCAGTCCATCATCGGTCCAACTGAGCAGGCCAATTCGTTCTACGCCGGTATGAACCGTGTGGGTTAGTGACTCTCGACGAGGGGAGTGAGGGGCTCTTCCCTCATGTACCGGGCCGCGGCTTCGGTGCGCCGACTCACGCCGAGTTTGTGATAGATATTCGCCAGATAGTTCTTGATCGTCTTGTCGCTGAGCCCCAATTGTGTGGCGATTTCTTTATTCGTCCTGCCTTGCGCGAGCAGCGGCATGATCAGCCGCTCTTGTGGTGACAGTTGGTTCAGCCCGTGGATGCTCCCGCCGGGATTTCCATTGGATTGAATCCACCCTTTCCGCCCACACGCTTTCCGTTGGGATGGGGTTTCTTTGCAAGGGGCCGGGAAAGTTCCTTGGCCTGATTCCGTGCGGCGGTGAATCCGCCTTGTGGCCGAAGGCCATCGGATTCGACGCGGCCTATCAAGAATGGTTTTACGACTCATTCAACGTGGCCGGCAATGTGAATCCAACGGTTAACGGATCCTACGATGCGAGCATTCATCTGGGCACGTTCAGCTTCAAATATTTATTTTAAGCGGGATGTGGAGCGCACCTGGATGGTCGTTGCAGTTCCTGATGGCGCAGACTGGTGTGTCAATGCCTCCCGTAGGCGCAGCACGGTGTCGGTGCTCAATCCTGCTGAACGGAGCGCGTCGTCGCTGGCCGACCCCAAGTGCTCGAGACTTCCGAACTGATTCAGCAGCCGATTGCGCCGCACAGTTCCGATGCCGGGAACCTGGTCCAGTACCGAAGCCAGGAGAGATTGGCCGCGCAGTTTTCGGTGAAAGGTAATGGCAAAGCGGTGCGCTTCGTCGCGGACACGCTGAAGCAGGTGGGTGGCCGGTGAGTGCGGCTTGAGGATGATCGGGTTCTTTCTCCCTGCCAGAAACACGCGCTCTTCCTTCTCGCCGCGGGCCTTTGCCAATCCGATGATCGGCAAGGTCTGGTGCCCGGTGTCTTTGAGCCCTTCCAATGCTGCGCCCAGCTGACCCAGTCCACCATCGATGAGGATCAGATCCGGCTGAGCGAGATGTTCCTTGGTTCGACGCGACTCACCACAGGCCTCGCCGTAGCGCCGCGTCACCACCTCTCTCATGCTGGCGAAGTCATTGGCACCCTCAACCGTTTGGATCTTGAACCGCCGGTAATCCGCTTTTTTCATCTGGCCGTCCTCCCAGACGACCATCGAGGCGACGGACTGATTGCCCATGGTATTGGAAATGTCGAAGCCTTCGATCCGACGCGGCGCATGGTCCAGCCGCAGCAATCGTTTCAGCTCTTCCCCGGCTTGCCGGTCCAATTCTACGTCGCGCAAATGGTCGGCGGCGGCGGCGGCCGCATTCTCCTCAGCCAGCAACACCAGTTGATGTTTGACCCCTCGCTCCGGTGCCAGCACACGGACGGATTCTCCGCGCTTGTCGGTTAGCCATTGCTCGATCAGTGCCGTGTCTTCAAGATCGGTCGGGACCAGCACTTCTTTCGGCGGCTGGCCGTCTTTGTTGTAGAACTGCTCGATGGCAGATCGGACCAGCTCCTCGTCCGGTGCATCGGCCGATTGGGGCCAGAAGAAATCCTTGCGGCCGATGAGTAGTCCGCCGCGCACGAAGAGGATCTGCAAATCCACTGCGGCGCCTTGCCGGGCCAATCCGATCACATCTTGCTCGGCTGCCGAGGTCTGTGTGATGCGCTGTTTTTCCAACATTTGTTCGATCTTGAACAAGCGGTCTCGCACGCGCGCGGCCTCTTCAAATTCCTCTCGCTCAGCCGCGGCCTCCATCTTAGCGCGAAGGCTGTCCAGCAACTCGTGGTCTCGTCCTTCGAGGAATTGGCGGACCTGTTTGACGATGTGATGATAGTCCGCCCTCGACTGATTGCCGGTACAGGGGGCCATGCAGCGCTTGATTTCAAACTCGATGCAGGCACGATCGGCGGTCCCGTCGATGTCGATGGTACAGGTCGCCAGCGGGAAGACGTGCTTGATCACCTTCAAGGTTTCGCGCAAGGCGTTGGCGGGGGTATAGGGTCCATAGTACAACGCACCATCCTTCTGAACCCGACGCACGATCGATAATCGTGGGAAGTCATCCTTGATGGGCAGCCGCACATAGGGGTACTGCTTGTCGTCGCGCAGGACGATGTTGAAGCGGGGTTTATGGCGCTTGACCAGATTGCTCTCGAGAATCAAGGCTTCGAGCTCGGACCGGGTCACCATTGTTTCCAGGTCTGCCACCTGGCTGACAAGGAGCGTGGTTTTGGGACTCTGGTCTGCGCCTTTCTGAAAGTAGGACCGGACTCGGTCGGCGAGCACCGCGGCTTTCCCGATATAGACGATCTCTCCCTGCGCGTTCTTGAACAGATACACACCGGGGTTGTCGGGCAGATGGGCAAGTTTGGATTGAAGAACGTCAAGCGTCATACGTCACTCGTCAATCGTCGCATGCAAGGATACCAGGATCCGAGCGAAAATTTCTTCCGACTGACCTATGACGCTTGACGACGGTGTTACTTGAGTCCCCTGACGAATGATGGGCTCAACGTGCCTCGTGCGACCTCAGCCACCGGCCCTTTCATGGTGAGGTCGAAGTCAGATGCCACGTCGATGTTCAGCGTGCCACCCGGCATGTTGACCGTCACCGGGCTCTTCACCAGCCCGAGACGCACTGCGGCGCTGGCTGCGGCACACGACGACGAGCCGGATGCTTGGGTCTCTCCCGCGCCGCGCTCCCAGATGAGGATGAAGATGGCCTTCGGCCCGGTTGGAACGGCTAACTGGACGTTCGTCCGTTTCGGGAACAGGGGATGGTTCTCCAACGCCGGACCAAGCGCCAACAGTTCTTCCCGCGACCAGGACTCGCCCGCCGGCTTGAAGACAACGCAATGGGGATTGCCGACACTCACGCCGGTAAAGATCAACGAGCGGCTTGCGGCGTCGATCGGCTGCTGAATCAACTCCGAGACCTCGAGGGTGCAGGGCAGGGCAGCCGGCTTAAAGGTGGCCTGTCCCATTTCAACAGTAGCCGCGCTGGCGTCGCCATGACGATCGACGTGCAAGGTGATCGTCACGAGCCCGCCCTTCGTTTCTACCGTGAAGTGTTTCTTCTTTGTCTTGCCGGTCGCGTGCAGATAGCGCGCGAAGATGCGGAGGCCGTTGCCGGATTTTTCCGCTTCGCTGCCGTCCGGGTTGAAGATGCGCAAGCCGAAATCAGCCTTCTTCGACGGGACTAAGGCCAAGATTCCGTCGCTACCCAGTCCCCAATTGCGGTTGCAGATCCGTTCAATGTTCTTCGGTGTGAGCGTATAGGTCAACTCTTTCGGGTCCATGACCACATAGTCATTGCCGAGCCCATGTCCGCGGAAGAAACCGTTCTTCATTCTATCCCTCCATATCTGATCACACGACGAGAGTGAACCGTCATGCGTCAACCGTCAGTCGTCAATCGGGAGGAAACCCTACTTTGCCAGATAGACCAAGGTCAACGGAAAAGAAGGCCCCTTTTTGCTCTTCACGAATGACGGTTGACGGATGACGATTGACGAATAATGGGCTGCGTGGCTCAAACGATGGGGACGCCCGCCGGCCGTTCAATCAGCTCGATCTCATAGCCGTCCGGCGCATCGATGAAGATGAAGCGGCTGCCGGAAGAGGTGGTCGTGGGGCCGTCGGTGATCTTGATGCCTTTCTGGTTCAAGGCTGAGATCGTGCTCTCCAGATTGTCCACTTGAAACGCCAGGTGGACGAGATCTTCTTGTACTTTCACCGGTCCGCTGGGAGGAAAACTCGTGAGCTCGATCAGTTCGTCGCTATTGGGCACTTTCAAGAAGGCGAGATGTGATCCACGAGGAGAGGTCTTGCGCTCGATGACTTCTAGGCCCAGCACAGTCGTATAAAACCGAATGGTCTCGTCCAAATCACTGACCCGCATACGCGTATGGAGGAGCCTTGTAACTTTCATGCCGGGAGCTTATAGGAAATCGTATACGGGTGATGGTAAGAGTCGAATCTACAATAATCTGTTTTCTTATACCATTTGCCCTACGCGATCAACCATCGGTGAACATGGCTATGCCGAATCCAATTCCGCGCGCGTTTTTCAACCGACCCACCCTCACCGTGGCGCGAGCTCTGGTTGGGAAATATCTTGTGCGGGAACACGGGAAGGGGATTGTGGCCGGCAGGATCATCGAAGTTGAAGCCTACATCGGTGGGAAAGACAAAGCGTGCCATGCTTCGAAAGGGAGAACGGCTCGAACGGATGTCATGTTCGGCCCGGCCGGCTTCGCGTACGTGTATCTCATTTATGGGATGTATCATTGTCTTAATGTCGTGACGGAGCGGGAAGGGTTTCCTGCTGCCGTTTTGATTCGAGCGATGGAAGTCGATGGTGAGCTGATCGATGGGCCTGGACGCCTGTGCCGTGCGTTGGATGTGGACCGATCGCTCCATCGGGTCGACCTCACGATGGGAAGAAGTCTGTGGTTCGAAGATCGTAGTATCGATGTGCCGCGTGGCCGAGTTGGACGATTGCCGCGTATCGGCGTGGAGTATGCCGGCGAATGGGCCAAGAAGCTCTGGCGGTTTCGGTTGCGGCTCTCGAAGTAGGATCAGCGGTGCAGAAAGTACAACGGGGGTCCCGTCAGATGACGGGACCCCCGTTGTGGTTCAGAGGAGTACCGTTTACGGAATCTTTCGCTTATCGGTGATTTTTGTGGCGGATGTGACCGGTGGCGCAATCTTAATCTGCGGGCCCTGCACATTTGGGAGCCGGCCGGCACCCTGTCCTGCGGTAATGCGGGCATTGTCCGTCTTGGTCAGTTCTTGCTTGCTGTGTGTATCGTCATGTCCAGCGGCCTTCAGCAGGGAGGATTCACCACGGGCGTCCGATTGGCCGGGATCGTTGGCGGTCGGCTGGCCGGTCACGGGGCTTCCAGAGTTTTTCATGGGATAGCCCTCGTGCTTGGGAAGCAGCGCCGGATTGGCGAAGGCCATCGAGAGGGTACAGAGGACAGCGGAGGCGGTGGCAACCGCGGCAATGACAAGTTTCATGCTCTTACTCCTTTGAAGAACGACATGGTGGCCGCACACTTACTGGTCACGAGGTGTGATACGGAAGCACGTCGGAGACACAGGGGATCATATCCACGCTGCACATGTTCTGTCAAACCGGGATGCATTAATTGGGCAGCGTGTGAGTTCCTACTCAAAAATTCAACACTCACCACTCAACACTCTCTGGGGTCAACTCGGCCGGCGGGGAGGACGACGCCCGCGTCCGCGATGCCGGAAGGCCGGTCCGCGGCTCACTCCTGGCAGGCGGATCGTCACGGTGGTGCCTTCGCCCGGCGCACTGCCGATGGCGATAGAACCGCCGTGTTCTTCCACGATCTTTTTCACGCTGGGAAGCCCTAAGCCGATTCCGGAGCGTTTCGTGGTGAAAAAGGGCTCGAAGACTTTGTCGACGAGGTCGGCCGGAATGGGAACGCCGTCGTTCTTGATAATGACTTGCACCTCCAGACCTTTCCCTGCTCGGTGTTGGGTCACTTGGATATGCAGATGGCCGCCGGGCGTCATGGCTTCGCAGGCGTTCTTGAAAATACTCAAAAAGACCTGTTGGAGTTTTGCTTCGTCGGCGCGCACGGGCGCAATGACGTTGGGGTAGTCCTTGGCCACCTGAATGCGGGTCGCCTCCAAGTCCGTGGCGAGCACGACCAGGGTACTGTCCAAGACTTCCGGAATTCTGCAGAGGTGACGATTCAGCTCCAATGGTTTGGCGAAGTCCAGGATCTCGTTCAGGATCGCTTCGATCCGAATCAGGTCGCGCATGGCGTTCTCCACTCGCGTCTGCGGATCGAAATCCAGGATGCCTTCGCCGGTCACTTCTTCAAGTTGCGAGCGGATCGAGGCCAAGGGTTCCCGGATTTCCGTGGCCAGGAATCCGCTGAATTCCCCGATGGCGGCCTGGCGTTCCTGCTTACGGATAATAGGTTCGGACGGGACGGCGGCTGCCGGTTGCGGTACGGGCTCGCCTGGACTGCCGACGGGGGCGGAGCTCGGCTGAGGGGCCGGCGGCTGCATGATCTCCGCAAGTTTGAGAATGATGGGCTCCAGCGTGCGGGCGTCAGTGCTCTGGTACCGTTGCGGTTCTTTCGATCCCAGCGTGAATGTGCCGCCGACTTGGCCGCGCACGAAGAAAGGGACGACCAGCGACGACTGGAATCGGTCTTTGAAGAGATGCTTATGGTCCAGGAAACGCCCTTGCGTGGAGGCAAGATCATGGTCCACGCGAGGCTTGCGATGGCGGACAGCCCACCCTGCCGCAGAACTGTCGAGCGTCAGTCGTTGGCCGGGCTTGAGATCTTTCTTCGCGTCCTTTAGCTCACCTTTCGCGTCCCCGGCGACACCCAGGACCTCGACGTTTCCCGCGAGGGGGTCGTAATAGCATGCCCACGCGCGATCGTATGGAACCAGGGGGAGGGCTTCCATCAGGGCCGCTTCAACTTTCGTTTGGAGTTCCGGAGAGAAGTGTGCGGTGAGTGTGGGAAACATGTCCGTTCCAGCCGGCGGCGGCGGAGCCGGCTCTTGCGACACGTACGAATGGCCCATCACCGTATTGGTATAAAAGAGGCCGTCACGTTCCAGCGCTTTCGTAATTCCATCGCTTGTTTGCTCCAACATCGCCTTGTCCTTCTTCGCGAAGGTTGCCCCCTCCTTTCGGCCGATGACCAGATAGCCATAGGTCCGATTCACGTGGCGAAGTGGGATGCTCAACAGCGATTTCGCGCCGGGCGTGACCATCTTGAGCCGTAGGGTGCGTCCAGCCTCGGTATCGTGACCGGCGGATGGTGCGGATCCGGCGTCATGGGCCGACAATGCACGGACAATGGCTTGTACGTCCCTCGGCGTAAAGTTCCTCGCGGCGTGTTCGAGCAGCGGTCCGTTCTCCTGGTGGAAGATTGCCGCCAATGCCGAGTCCGCCGCGATGTCGTTCAGTGCGGTGTTCAGCGTTCGTTGAAGATGGGTTTCTGGTGCCGGTTTTGTTCGCGTAGTCGGAGATGTCATAGGTTTGTCAGTAGGTGAAGTGCGGCATTGTAGCCGGAACGTGGATGAATATCCACTCGTTGGTTGAAAGAAATCCGGCTATTCCGGATTGATGACTTTGGGCGGTCGACGGGGCTCATCGGGCGGGTCAGAGGCGGCGATGGACCGGCGGTCGACGATCCAATTATTGAGGATCGTTGAGACGAAGCTGATGACCAGTGCGCCGCCGACGGCGGACCAGAATCCCGATACGCTGAAGCCTTTTACCAGGTATGCGGTCAGTTCCAGCAGCAAGGCATTCAGCACCACCAGGAAGAGTCCCAGAGTGAACACGATCAGGGGGAGGGTCAGCACGAACAGGATCGGGCGCAGGATCAGGTTGAGAAAGGTCAGTACGAGGACTGCGGCGATGCCCGACACGAAACTGTCCGCTTCCAGGCCGGGAACGGTCGTGACGGCCAGAAAGACCGACACGCCGGTGATCAGGATTCGCATCAGTGCGTGACGGAGTCCTCCGTGGAACGGCGACTCTCGAATCACACGAGTAAAATGGACCGTGGGCATTGGTCCCTCCTATTGAGGGGCGCTTGGTACCGGTCTGATTGCTGAGTAGTACACGATTGTGGCGACCAGCTTCTTGTTGTCCTTCGTGGCTTCGATAATGACGCGGTCTCCTATGTCCGGCGGGTTGGTCAAGGCCGGGTTGTTCTTGTTTTTGAACCGTACGGTCTTTGTGAGTGTCACGGAGACTGGGACGCTCCGATTCGGCGTCTTCACTTCAATGCGCTTCTGGTCGATCGCGGTCACGATCCCCACGACGTGTTGCACGCCTTTCTCCGCTGACACCGGCGTGGCGAGCAAGAGCATTCCCAGAAACATCATCCCGAAGATCATGGTCCATTCTACTCCAGATTGTTGTGACGCTGGTTGACTGAATACGCGCCGCCAGCTGAGGCACTCTAGCTCCCTGCATCGCATGATTCCGATGCTGAGTCAATGCCTTCTTCTCGGATTAATCCCGGGAATGGGCTTCCCGATGCTTCGGTAAGGAGGCGCTCGGGACGAGGAGGACCTGATGCCGTCAACGGTCTCCCGCGTGAACGCTCTTAGAAGAATACGAGGAAGAGGGCATCGTCTGTGGATTGAGGAGGCGGAACAGTAGTAGCGCGAGGACCGGAAGATGCATCAGGAGTCCGCTTAACCCCATGAACGATTCCCCGATCCAGAAGGTCACGCTCAGGTTGAAAGCCAGGACCCCATAATACAGCCCGACTCCCAACAGCAGGCACGGGGTGACCGATGCGGGGAGGCTCAGCGCCGGCAACCGGCGTTCAATCGGAAAATAGAACGCGAGTGAGAGGATGCCGACGACGGCCCATCCGACGTAGTTGGCGAAGGGGACGCCGAAGTGCATGCCGGGGTCCGGGTAGTAGTAGATCTTGCCGAGGAACCAGCGGTCGCCGCGCAAGGCGACCGGGTCGATCACCATATCGATGAAAGCGAACAGACACGCGGTCAGCAAGAGGACAGGCACGCTGGTGCGCGCGGTCAGATCAAATCGGAGGCGGTTTAGCCGGAATGTGATGAACGATGTGGCGCCATCGATCGGCAGGAGCAGGCACAGGGCCACGCAGTAGGCGGCATAGAGGAGGAAGCTGAAGGAGATCGAATCCATGAATGGGACGTTGGAGATGTAGAGTTCTTGCCCGATGGTGGAGCCGTTGTAGAAATACCATCCAAAGGGAATACCCGTGCGCGTCGAGGCATACTCGCACACGAACGCCGTTCCCCAACTGATCAGCCAGAAACGCCAGGTGCGTTGCCATCCGATCAGCTGTACGGCAACGAACAGGAAGGCAGCAAGGAAGATGAAAACGTACGGGCGGAACGCGATGGTGTTGAGGAATAGGACGAGATGCTCCATCAATGTTTACTGTTGAATGATGAATGTTGAGTGAGTGATCTGCAATTTAACATTCAACGTTCAGCATTAAGCATTATCGTCACGTGTAGCCGTGTGATCGAAACCAGCGCACGGCTTTGTCGAGCGCGACGTCCGGTGGAGTTTGCGGGAGGCCCAGTTCTCGGATCGCTTTGCTGCAATCATAGTGCATTTTGTACTTGGCCATCTTCACCCCTTCGAGGGGAATGCGCGGCGGTTGGCCGGTCAGATTCGCGAACCAGTAATTGGCATAGGCGAGGGGCAGTACCGCCAGGCGGGGCAGTTTGAGCGCGGGCGCCTTGATTCCCGTCAGGGCACTCAAGATGTCGAACACCTCGCGCAAGAGCAGATTTTTACAGCCGAGGATGTAGCGTTCGCCGATGCGGCCTTTCTGCATGGCCAAGAGATGGCCTTCCGCCACATCGTCGACATCCACGATATTCATGCCGGTTTCGATGTAGGCCGGCATCCGGCCTTTCATGAAGTCCACGATGACTTGGCCCGTCGGTGTGGGCTTCACGTCTCGTTCGCCGACCGGGGCGCTGGGATTAACGATGACAACCGGCAGCCCTTCTTTCGCGAGCTTCAGCACCTCTTGCTCGGCCAGGAATTTCGACCGTTTGTAGTGGCCGGCCATTTGTGCGAGGGACACCGGTGTGTCCTCCGTTCCCACTCCTCCACCCTCCGGCAGCCCAATCGCGCCGATGGTGCTGCAATACACGATGCGCTCCGTACCGACTTCGCGCGCCGCTTCCAGGAGATTCCTCGTGCCGTCGACGTTCACGGTGTAAAAAATGGCGGGATCTTTGGCCCATAAGGCGTAATGCGCGGCGACATGATAGAGATGGTGACACCCCTTCAGCGCCGTCTTCAGTGATGCCGGATCACGCAGATCTCCGGCGACCCGTTCGACCATCAGCCCCTCAAGATTTCGGAGATCGGCATCGGGTCGGGCCAACACGCGGACGTCGGTCCCCGCGCGCAAGAGGGCGCGTGCGACCGCGCCTCCGACGAAGCCTGTGGCGCCTGTGACGAGAGCCTTCATTGGGGGGAGCGAATGGCGTATGGCGTATAGCTGATGGCAGAAAATCCGAATCTCATGCTCGTGCCATAAGCCATATGCTATTAGCTCTTAGTTTTTGCGAGCGGTGATATACCGTGCGATCTCACGCAGGGGGGCAGCAGAAGGACCAAATGATGAGAGGCGACCGATGGCCCGCGCCACGCACTCATCCGCCAGTTTTTTTGCGCCATCCACACCATAGAACGTCGGATAGGTCTTTTTCCCACGTTCGGCGTCGGTGTTCGGGTTCTTGCCCAGCTCCTCGCGCGTGCCCGTCACATTCAGGACATCGTCGGCGATTTGAAACGCCAGGCCGATGTCTTCGGCATAGCCGGTCATGTCGTCGAGCTGGCGGTCGTTCACTCCGGCAGCGATCGCGCCCATCCGAACGGCCGCGCGCATCAGCATGCCGGTCTTGTGCTTGTGGATGTTCTGCAACGTGGGCAGGTCGATGTCTTTATTTTCGGCCTGGATGTCGAACACTTGGCCGCCGACCATCCCGACATTGCCTGAGCCATAGGCCAATTCCTGAATGATCCGGACTTGCCGAACAGGATCACAGCCCTTCATGAGGTCGGGACGGCTGATGAGATCGAAGGCCATCGTCAGCAAGGCGTCGCCGGCCAGAATCGCCATGGCCTCGCCGTACACTTTATGGTTCGTCGGTTTGCCGCGTCGAAAGTCGTCGTTATCCATCGACGGCAGATCGTCATGGATCAGCGAGTAGGTGTGGATGAATTCCAGCGAGCAGGCCACAGCCATCAGGCCGGGTGGCTCGGCCCCGACGGCTTCTGCGGCCGCGATCGTGAGAATAGGCCGGATGCGTTTTCCGCCTGCCATGAGGCTGTAACGCATGCTCTCATGGAGTGTGGTCGGCGGTGTGACGGCGGGCGGCGTCACCTGATCGAGATAGCGATCGACCGCGACCCGTTTCTGTTCGAGATAGTCCTTGATGTTCATGGGGAAACAGCCTTGCTGGGCAGCATTTGCCAGCCCGCGCGGAGAGTAACAAACGGGGGGAGGGGAGTCAAACGGGGGACGGAAGGAGCAGGAGCTTGGTGGTCTCCTGTGCTCGCGCCCCGCGCACGCGGGACTGATTGGATTTTCTATCAAGGGTGGTGCTCGGTGCATGCGCGCAATGAGGAGACTCCCAGGCCCCTGCTCCTGGAAGAAATAAAAAGAGGATGAGTCGAGATCGATGGCGGTCGGTGCTCGCTCAATGGGCGCGGTGGAGGCAATCGCGGGCGCCGCCCTGTGAATAAGGAGGAAGAGGTAAAGAGCAGGGAGGGACAGGAGCGGGGACTTGGTGGTCTCCTGTGCTCGCGCACCGCGCATACGAGACCGATCGGACTTTCTATCAAGGGCGATGCTCGGTGCATGCGCGCAATGAGGAGGCCACCAAGCCCTCGGTTCTGAAAAGAAGGAGAGGCAGAGTTGAAGGGAGCATCAGGTAAAAGGTCGGGTGGTATGCCGATCAGCATGAACACTATTGGGTCGCACCATGAACGCGTTCTGCTACATTTGACGCAGGTACGGCAATGCCGTATATTGTGCACATGTTCACGGTTATTGAAACCCCCACGTTCGTCCGCCTCGCGAGCAAGTGCTGGAATGATGAAGATCGAACAAACTTCATTACCTTCATCGCCGCAAATCCAAATGCCGGTGATGTTGTGCCAGGGTCAGGAGGCTTACGAAAAGTTCGTTGGGGGAGTGCTGGCCGTGGCAAGCGTGGTGGGGTGCGGGTGATTTATTTCAATCGCCTCGCCAATGGGGAAATCTGGTTACTACTGGTCTATGGAAAGTCCATGCGCGAAAACATCCCGGCGCATGTGCTTCGTCAAATCAAAGAGGAGATCAAAAATGCGTAAAGCCCAACAGAAATCTACGGGGCGTCAGCCCAAAGTGGACATCGGCGCCGAGCTACTCTCGTCGGTGCGTGAAATGAAGGCCGGTATCCGTGCTCGCGTCCGGCGTCCCGAAATTTCAGAAGTCGCCCACGCTCGTTTGGTATCCGGGCTTTCTCAAACCGCCTTTGCAGCACTGCTTGGAGTTTCTGTGCGCACTCTTCAAGACTGGGAGCAAGGGCGTCGCGAACCATCCGGAGCGGCAAAAACCCTTTTCAAGGTTGCCGAGCGGCATCCTGAAGTTCTGCAAGAACTCGTTGCGTGAAGTGATACGGCCCAGCTCAGTATTCAATATGACAGGATGTTTAAAAAAGAGGGAATGGAGGCTGATGATCTTCTGTGCTCCCGCACCTCGCACACGGGAGAGGTAATTATCCCCGTCGCCAAGATCATTGGAATGGCCTCCGGGTCGAACAAGTTCTGTATGGCGGTGCTCGGTGCATGCGCGCAATGAGGAGACCACCGAGCCCCATCTCCTGACAAAAAGGAAAGAAACAAAGGGGCAGAGAGCGATGGCGGTCGGGGCTCGTTCAATGGGCGCGGTGGGAGGCAATCGCGGGCGCCGTCCTATTGGGAAAGAAGAAGTAGTAGAGATCAATGGTTTGTGATTGGCAGAGTGCCAGTGCTCCTCATCTCTCAGAGCGGCCCTTCCGGACTCAGCCGGGTGGAAGCCTTCGGAAATTCCCTCCGCGGACTCCGGTCAGTTTCCGTTTTCCTTCCCGGCTGAATCTCGGTGGGGCCCTGCTCTTCCGACGAAGTCGCTTAGCCCTCTGCCAATCGCTTGTACGGGAGCAGAGGGAAAGAGGACTTGCGCACCCCGCACGCGGGAGCGGTGTTTATCCCGTGGCCAAGAACATTGAGAAGGGCTCCGGGCCGAACAAGTTCTGTTTGGTGCTCGGTGCATGCGCGCCATGAGGGGCCAATCGGGTCGTCCGTTCAGCGAATATGGAGGGCCTCTGGGTATATGGCTGAATGAGAAAAACGGTGAAAGGATGATGGAACAGGCTTGAATGAGAGAGTCCTATATCACGACCTGGTGGAGTGATTATTTTGGCTATCTTGGCATCTTGATCATCGAGTTGTTGGATGTCTGAAGAAGGCTTGCTGTAGACTTGCCAGTAAATCGAATAAATTGAGATAATTTCATTGTTCATCTTGTGCAAATCGATCAGTGCCGAGTGGTTCGATTGAAACTTCTCACTATAGTGCTTGCCCGCAGTACTACGAGGCTTTCCGAGGCATCCAGGAATGAAAGTTGCCAATAATTTTACACTGCGTGTGATGCGTGAGGGGAAAATAGTTCGAGAGGAGACGCTCGGTGGTAATCTTCCGGAAATGCGAGCAGGAGATCCATCAGAGCTTGCAGATTTGAGGTGCGTGCCATCGATTAAGACTGGATTCTGTATTTACTGCGGATCGACCAACCAGCTTAGTCGTGAGCACGTCGTGCCCTATGCTCTCGGTGGGACGCTTACCATTACTGAAGGTTCCTGCGAGGTGTGCAGAAAGAAAACGCATGAGTTCGAAACCGATGTGCTCACTGGCCCGATGCGAATGGTCAGGTATCTACAGAATCTCCCTTCAAGCACGAAACATCGGTCAGTGCCAAAGACGGTCGAACTTTTTGTGAAGCTTGGGGAAATGCAGCAGCAAATTGAGCTTCCGATCGAAAAGGCTCCGATATTCCTCGACTTCTATGAGTTTGGAGAGCCGAAATATCTTGAGGCGGCATCAAGAGGTACAAGCCTTGATGTTTGTTCCGTTGTCACTGGAAGCTATGGACAAGACCCAGGCCATGTAATCTCGGAGTTGAGTACTAAAGGTATGACTATTGTTGGGGCCCCGAGGAGGCCAGTGGCATTTGCAAGAATGATTGCAAAGATTGCGTATTGTTTCGCCTTTGTCCAGGGCCACATCAGAAAGCTGGAGAATCCCAGTGAACTGATTGACGCGTTTATGGAAAATCCAAATTTGATAGGGCGCTTTGTTGGCTCAATTCCGCCTCCCTTCGTCAAGTATGAGGGCGTGAGTATTCGGGTTGCCATCAAGGCTCTTGCTTCTGAGGGGATTGCCTATGCTGAAGTTCAACTCTTTGCTGCGAGCGGTGCTCCCACTTACATTGTCGTGCTGGGTCGGATCAGAGATGGTGAGGTTTTGAGTTGAGTTTTTCCCGACGATAGACCCAAAGGGAAACTTGAGTGCGCGCATGACCAGAATTGTGGTCATCCATGATCAGCGAGGTGGGCTATGGCGAAGACGTTGCCGTTGTCGGAAGTGAAAACCCGTCTGCCTGAACTTGTGGCGGGTATGCAGGAGCACGAGGAAGAAGTGGTGGTGACGAAGAACGGCCGGGCGGCTGCCGTTCTGATCAATGTCGATGAATACACTCGCCTCAAAGAGACCTTGGATGTCCTCAGTGATCCGGCGCTCATGAGCCAGATTGCCGAGAGCCTGGCGTTTTACAGGAGCAAACGCAAAGGACTGTCGTTTGAAGACGTCTTCGGCGAGCCCCTCATGCCCGCTAAGAAGCGGCCTCGGTTTTTCAGGGTGCAGGCGCACTCACGTTTGAGGATCCCGACCATTCGGACGATGAACCGCGAGAAATGACTATTGGCATGTCGAGGCGGGGCCGTGTGCTGTTTGTCTCGCATTGTGATCGCGCGGGGCGGAGGTATCATCTTTAGGTGTGGAAATAGGATAACGGCGGCGTACCCTTTCGGTTGAACACTCAACCAACGCCTCGGTTACCGCCGAGGGGAAAGGATACGCCACCATGCGTGAGAAGAGCAGCAACGAGACGGTCGAGTCAAGCGCGGTGTGTTATGCCACG
>VGXE01000032.1 GCA_016873455.1 Nitrospira sp.
TGGACTTGGTGATGGCGTTACGGGAGACGGAAGGCTCGCGCTATACGCTGCGGGACACGCCGATCTTCACCTGCATCCGCAAGAGCCTCAAGGAAACCCTCGATACGCTGGGGGGATAACGGGCTTGCCCAGAGCGTACTGAGAAGGCCTTCGGTTTCTGACCGAAGGCCTTCGTTTTTAGCTCAGGAGATCCGCGCTGTCTTTCATTGTTGCTTTCGCTTGAGCAGGTTGCCGGACCGCACCTGGCACGCGAGCACATCACAGATCACCCTGGTGGCCATGAGACTGGTGATCTCCGCGGCGTCGTAGGGTGGCGAACATTCCACGATTTCCATGCCGGCGAGCGGCTTCGTGTCCGCAATAATCTGAAGAAATTTCAGGACTTCACGCGGCAAGAACCCGCCAGGCTCCGGCCAGCCGGTGCCCGGCACGAAGGCGGCATCCAAGCAGTCCACGTCGAAGCTCAACCACACCGCATCCACCCCATCAAACGCCACTTCGAGCGCCTGCTTCGCGGCATTCTCGATGCCCATTTCCACACAGTCGGTCACGGTCATGATACTGGTCTGCCGTTCACGGCCGGATTTCACACCGGGCCGCGGCGCTTGCCAGCCGCCGATGCCGATCTGGACAAGATTCTTGGCGGGCACGTTGGGGATATTCGTCGCGTGAAACCATGGCGTGGTGTGCATGCGTTCATCGAGATCGGTTTCCTGTGTGTCCACATGCCGGTCGAAGTGCAGAATGCCGAGCTTCTTGCCGCCCATATTCTGAGCCACTCCCCGCACGGTGGCGAAGCCCAGGGAATGGTCTCCGCCGAGTACGACGGGAAACGCGCCGCTGGCATAGACATGCCCGACGCCCTTGCTGACTTGATC
The DNA here is from genome assembly GCA_016873455.1 of Nitrospira sp. Classification (GTDB taxonomy): domain Bacteria; phylum Nitrospirota; class Nitrospiria; order Nitrospirales; family Nitrospiraceae; genus Nitrospira_D. The sequence continues at coordinate 879 of VGXE01000032.1, forward strand.
GAAGGTCTTTTCGATGTTGCCGGGAATCGTAAAGACGTCGCCGAGGTCGCAGATGGACACGGATTCCCGGAGATCCACGCCGAGCTCAAAGCTGTACGTCCCGTAGAGCGCCGAAATCTTGCGAATGCCCTGAGGCCCAAATCTGGTGCCGGCTCGATAGGTCGTCCCGCCATCGAACGGCGCGCCCAGAATGGCGATATCATAGTCCCCACACTTGCGGACATCTTCAACGTAGGGGGATTTGATGAAGGTGTTGATTCCGGCGAAGTGCGGCAGCTCTCCACGGCTGAACGTGGGAATGCGGCGGTCTTTGATGGAATCGGCGCCCTGCAGGCCCAGTTCAAGGCCGCGGGCAACTTCTTCTTCGTACTTTGTGGTCGGCAACAGTGCTTCCGCTTCGACCGCGAACTTTGCCTCCGGCCCGTATTTGTCGTGCAGGGGAACCTTGCCTTGATATGTCCTCTTCTTCGCCATCGGTGCTCCTTTCTAAGTAGTAATAGATTGATTGCCGACTCAGCATGAAATTCTCCATGCGAGTTGCAACTGATCGACCAGCCTGCTCTTTATTCGTGACTCTGTTCTGACTCCCTCCGATGTACCAATACATCGCGCCTTGTCGGTTTGCCGAAGAGCACATACAGCGTGGTCATCCCCAGGATACTGCCGAGGACCAGCGGGACGGCCCACAACTGCCACCAGGGGGCGTCGGGCGACACCGCATAGGGGCGCGGCCAGGCGATATTGATGAATTCGAAGACCGACCAGAGAAATGCCGCCGCATTGATCAGTAATCCCCAGGCGCCCAGCTTCAACTTACCCAATGAGGGATCCCACCGGCCGGTGAGACGGGTGTAGAGTCCGACTCCCGTGGTCATCGCAAACATGGCGTACAACCCGCCCGTCCCAAACGCCAGGATCGTGGCGACCGCTTCATCGTTGAGTCCAAAGAGCAATCCGAGCGTAGCCAGCAGCACCGTGAAGAGTACGGCATTGTGCGGAGCGCCGGCAGCGGTCACCCGACTGAGGGCGGCTGGCAGACCGCCTTCACGAGCCATGGAAAATACGATACGAGATGTGTACTGCAGCATCGACGACCCGCACGCCAAGAATGCGATCATGACGATCGTCAGAAAAGGGGTTTCCGCCCAGGCTCCCATGTTCTGAACGATCACTGGCGTGACGGGGTCGGACGCGGCACTTGTCTGCTGTAAGGCCTCGCGGTTGAAGCTGAGGGTCAGGGCAGCAGAGTTGAATAGAACGACGCTTCCCACCATCACGAGGGAGAGAAAGATCGCGCGAGGCACCATCCGCTTGGGTTCACGGGTTTCTTCGGCGATGGTCGAGCAGGCATCGAAACCGATGAACGCCCAACCGGAAATCGCCAGTGCCGCCAGAAAGGCTGCGGTCTGGCTGGGAGCGGTTCCTGTCCCGAGATGCGCGAACAGTTCTGCGAAGCCATGCTGTCGGAAAAAGAGAAACAACAGCAGGGCAACCCCAAACGACCCGACGATTTCCGCGTAGACGCCCAGGGAAATCAGAAACTTAAATATCGAGACATGGACGAGGTTGAGGATGGTGCAGACCAGCATAAAAACCGCGCCCCAGATCACGAGACTGGCTCCGGTTCCGCCTCCTGATCCGAAGAAAATCGCCAGCCAGACACCGCCGGTGTAGGCGGTCGTGGTGAGCATCGCGATCGTGGAGCTGACATAGATGGCTCCTGCATAGGTGCCGGTAGTGGCGCCCCCGAGCTGTCTCGCCCATTTGTACGCGCCTCCCGCAATTGGAATCTGTGAGGACAGCTCCGCATAGACGGTCGCCACCAGCAACTGCATCACGAGACACAACGCCAGCGCCGCGAACCAGCCGCCGCCTGTGACTACCGTCTGTATGCCGATGATGGCGTACAACCCGGCCACCGGCGAGACGGTCGCAAAGCCGATGGTGAGGCTGTTCCAGAGGCTGAGGCTGCGATGGAGTGTCTCGGGAGCCGTTGTGGCAGAAACGGAAGCAAGCCCATCCGGACCATCCGTCATGCGCATGGCAGACCTCCCTGACTTGGCGGCAGGTCTGACGGTCCGGTACGGAGAGAACTATGGAAGGGAGAGATGGATTGGAGATGCATCACGAAGCCTCCTTGCCGAGCGGGCTAAGTTCCGAAAGGGCCATGTACCTGCGTACATGATCTCCCGGGCTTTTATCCCTCCGTGGAGCCTCGTCATGCGAGACCGGAAACTCTTGGACCAGACACTTCCCGTCCAGGAAGCCGGAACCCTAGTTTCCCCTTCGCCGCCATTGTCACGATCTCGCGGCGGCAAAGTCAAGAACATTTCGCACCCACTGGTCAACAATGGCCCGGGTGCCTACGGGTTGTTCAGTGGAATCTGAATGCTGATCGCGCCGGCAAGATCGCCTTCCTTGGCGCCTTCCCGAAGATAGCCGGAGATATCCAACGTCCCTGTGGGGTCGCCGTGACAGACCAGGCAATCCTGTGAGTAATAGATTGGGGTTACGGTCCGTAAGGTCTTGCCATCATCGAGCCACTCGGTGACGGGGCCGGTCGAGGACGGCTGTGCTGCCAGTTGTTTCAAGGCTCGCTCTTCATATGTATCAGGCTGGTTTTTCACGTTCCTTGGATTCAGCGTCGTTTGCTTCATCTTGACCTGCGAGCGGCTGGAAAACTTTCGAGCGGCCTGGCTGCCGAACGTGGCCGGGATGAAATTCTTATAGCCAATGCCGCGTTGATTGATGACGAACTGTGCATCGGCCACCACGTGCGTGCTGGATTCCAACAAGATGGGCAGCAATTCTTTCGCCAGAGCGGGGAGCTGGGCGGGGGGGCGTTTCAAATCGATCGACGTTTGGCGGAAAAACTCTTCAACCGCCTCTCGCTCGAAGAAATCGGGCGTAAAGCCTTTATCGCCCTTCTGAGGGTCATTGATGAGCGGTTGATGACGCTCGACGATAAGCCGTCCGACGTTCAGTAATGTAGTCAAGTAATGTGCGGTACGTTCACTTGCTTCCCGATGCGACTGCGCCAAACCGAGATCTGGCCACAGGAGCAGGTACACAAAGGGGAGGACGATGAGCAGCCACGCAGGAAGCTTCATAGACGCTCCATTGTCGTTTACCGTCCACCCGCCATGCGGCATTGGCCCTGGTCATAATGGTCGGGCACTTTCGACACTTCAAATGGAAGACCCTCGTTCGTTGCCCGGCGGGTCGGTGCGTATTCTTCTTCAAGCCAGCGTTTTCGCATCTGCGCCAGCCGCCCTGATTCTTCCAGCCGATACAGCAAGTTGTTGAGGAACCACTGCAGGCGCCTTTTCTGCTCACCGGTGACGATGGAAAAGGATTCTCGGGAGAGGATCAAGGGTGATCCGTCCGGTCGTTCAAGAAGCTGCCAATCAGGCCAGACTCGCTTGGTGACATATTGGAGGATGGGGTATTGGGTCAAAATGACGTCGATGTGCGGGTCTTTTGTTTCCACCGCGGCGGGGAGCGAATCACAGACCATCAACCGAATATTCCGGAGATTGGCTTCTGCATAGAGATGAGGAGTTCTTCGATTTTGTACGGCAACCGTCAAGCCGGACAGCCCCTCCTGGATCGCCGCCAACGTATCGGTGCGACCGGTCTGCTTGCGAAACTGCGCTCGAACTTTCTCGACTATTTCCGGGTCGTGAGTCATGGCGCCAACTCCTGCCCCATGAAAATATGGAATGGACAACCACAGGCCGGTAGGGGTTCCGCCGGGAACATTACCACTGAACGATGAGACAAAAAGATCGAGGTGTTCTTCGTTCAGTTCCAGGAAGAGATCACGGAATCTCACCAAATGCAACGTGGGCACGATCGGTTGCTGCCCACCGCAATGCTCGGTCAGTGCATCAGCCACTTCACGAATCAGCTCGACATCGAGTCCGGTCACCCGAACGCCTTCGTTGGTGTATATCGCCGAAAATACAAAGGGACGGAATGGTTCGACGGAAATACCGACACGAATCTGTCTTTTAGCACAAATGGTCGATAGCTCATCACGGGTTAAGGGGTATGCCAATTCGACTGCGTCAAAGATCAGCCCGCATCCAGGCAGAAGCAGGCCGAGTATGACGAGAAACAACACAGCGGCGCCAGCGCCCGTGTTTCCTCGGCCGTATAGGGATTTCCTACGACCGCTTTTCGCAACGCTGTAAGATCTTTCGACGATCATGGTGTTCAGAGCCGAATGCCGATGGTAAAGAGCCATTGCTCCGATAAATCGGACTTGCTTTTGAAGTCAATTTCAAACCGCGAATACTGGAATCCCATATCCACCGACACGCCTCGCGCAACAGGGAACCGAACTCCAACTTGGCCTCCGTACAGGTATCCCGGGGAATCAGCTCCTCTCCCCGGAAGCGTCCCACCAAGGAGCGCGCCGACGTATGGGACCGCCCGGTCTTCCAATGGTCCAAAGAGGAGGTGCCGAATCACTCGATTGATTGGTTTGTCTCGAGGGAAGTCCAACAAGTCAATGAAGTTATTCCATCGGGGGTTGACGTACAAGGAATGCTGGTCGGTCGTGAAGGTCTGAGTGTGGTGGCTGTAGTATTGGTAGACGGTTCTCACCTCAAGCACGCCATACCGAAGGGCGGTGAGGCCAGCTTGGACGGCGATCACCCTTGCCTGTGGCGCAAATGTGCGCTGATTGAATGACACGTCGAAATTGAACGGACGAAGCGGAAACACTTCAGGAACTGCATCGATGGCCGCCGCACAGAGAGGAAACCCCGTCGTCGAGAGGACAACGATCAGGAGTACAGCCGCGGGCATTGGAAATCGGCGGACGCGCAAGCACCCTCCTGCCACATTAGACCACCTGTGCAGGGTCGGTGCAGACGGTATATCACCCGTCACGCTCAACGGCAAGATGGTGTTGCTGAACAATTGGATAGCAGGTGGATCTGGTAGGCGGCAAAGGAGGTTACGCGCGACGGTCGTGCCCGACTCCCGTCCCTTGCCTCTTCGATCGAAAGAAGTCCTGCAACAGTGACTGGCTTTCTTGTTCCAAGACGCCGCCGACTACGTCCGCGCGGTGGTTGAGACGACGGTCGGTGGGGATATCGAACAGTGATCCGCAGGCGCCGGCCTTTGGGTCCCAGGCGCCGAACACCAGTCGCGCGATGCGGGATTGCACGATCGCGCCCGCGCACATGGGACAGGGTTCGAGCGTGACGTACAGTGTGGTGCCGGTGAGCCGCCAAGAGCGCAACTGCTCGGCCGCCTTGCGAATGACGATCATCTCGGCGTGAGCCGTCGGGTCCTGCAGGGATTCCCGGAGGTTGTGCGCGGATGCCAGTACGCTATCGTTCTGCACAAGGACGGCGGCGATGGGCACTTCTCCCACCGTTGTCGCACGCGAGGCTTCCTCAAGGGCAAGCCGCATGAAATGCTGGTCCTGCTCGTGTCGCTGCATCGTCTCGTGATCGGTCGTGTTGCTCCCGACATGCTAGCACAGGGAAGAATCCGGAGACAGTATCGCTATAACCGGGGTTGGCTCAAGAGGTACAGCGGCCCCGTTGGTTCAGGGCTCCCGTCGATGGGTTCGAGGCTCACCGCGAATTTCTTTGCGCTCGCGAAGGCCGGAACAGGTTTGGGGAATAATTGAGAAGTGGATCCAGTGCCAATCTGGAAGACCCCAATAGAAGTGGGCTTCTCATGCATCGCCCACAGTTGATACGTGGTGCCGTCGGGGTTGGCAGGGAGATTCAGTGCGTAGAGCAAGGCCCGTTTGGTTCTGCTGTCATAAAATAACGTGCCGGAGGCGTGCCGGATCATCTCCGTTCCCGCCAATGCCACCGCCGTAACGGCTGGGGTGCGCAGAAGGGCGGCCAACTCATCTTGCGGTATAGACCGTTGCCGGGGATTTTGCTGAGCGAGTTGCGCTTTGAAACCGTCCAGCTCGGCTTCGCGCTGAATCAATTGATCTTTGAGCCCTGCCACGGCTGCCATCTGACGCTGCAATTCTTCTTGTGTTTCCGCCAACGTCCGTTCGCGTTCGTTCAACAGCTGTTGTTGGGTCACCAGTTTGGCATGGCCGTCTTCAAGTTGCGTTTGGAGGTGCGCAAACTTCACGGTGTCGTCGCTAATCTTGGTGTTGTAGACCGTCCACGCCAGATAGGCGATTCCGGCGACCAGCGCGACGGCAGCCAGGGTGAACGTCCATCCGAAGGATTCCGCCCGTGAGGAGGTCTCCGGCGGGAACAGATGGTTCATCCATTCGCCCGGTTCCAGGCTTGGCTTTCCTGTCGGTTGATCGACCGGTTCCATGGGGACGGTCATCGTGCGCGCGGCCATCATTCTGGCTTTTACGCTGCGCGGCGGTGCCGTCATGTTCAGTCCGAATGGAAGCATCACCGCGACCGATTGATACTCCTTGAGGGCCGTATGGCAGGGGACACATCCGGACAGGAGATGGGCTTCAATCGCTTGCCGCTCGGCCCGTTCCAGGGTGCCGATGGCGTACAGCGGAATGACGTCCTCCAATTCTTCGTGCGTCATGGGCGTTCGCTCTGAACCCAGTCGTGCCGAAGGGACTCGCGCAATTTGGCCAGGCCGAGCTTGATGCGAGTCTTCGCGGCCTCTGCCGGTTGATTGAGTCTGACGGCAATGTCCGTATAGGACAGACCTTCGTAGTAGGCTAATTCAATGGCTTGCTGTTGGGCGTGCGGCAGGGCCGCCAAGATGGCGCTGACGTGGGTGCGCAATTCCTGATCGGCCGGCGCATCGAATGGGGGCGGATTGTGATCCGCCGGTGGTGGCGTCGTTTGACCGTTTGGCGTGTGGACGGTGGCGGCGTGCGTGCGCGTTCCACGCATCCGTATTCGGTCGAGGGCGCGGCTCCGGGTGAGCGTAATCAGCCAGGCGATCGGTGTGCCCCGGCCGCTATCGTGCCGCACGACTTTACTCCAGATTTCGAGATAGACCTGCTGCAGTAATTCGGCGGCTTCTTCGCGATTACCGAGCATGCGAAGCGCGATGCTGAACAGGAGTGTGCTTGAGAGATCGTACAGTTGACTGAGGGCCTGCTGTTCTCCCTTGGCCACGCGAGCCAGGAGTGCCGGGGGAATGGTCGAGGTAGCCTGTGATGAGCCAGGGGTCATGGCCAAGCGATGACAGGTCAGATTCTTTTTGGTTGCCGATTTCTATCCTAACGAAAATACGTCCATCACTATAGCATCCTTTCCCGATTCTCCTAATAAAACGGGCAAAACACGAAGCCCGTGGCCGTGAGAATCGTGATGGGATGGGCGGAAGGGCGGCCACCGCGGAAGAGGGTGAATGGCCGGCGTGCGGGTTACAGGTATGCCGCCAGCACGTCGGCGGCCTCCTCTGCTCCCGATGCCGGTGGCGGAGGGACAGAGGGAGCGGGAAGATTTCCCGCAGCAGTCAAGGCCGGTTCCCACCGGCCTGCTGAAAAGTCTGCTCCTCCTAATTCCACGCCGCGACCGTATTGATGCAGATAGTCCACGAGCGGTTGCTCATCGGCGAAATTATATCGCCGGACGTAGACGAGCGGTGTGCGCAATGTCACGGCTTCGACGAGGGTGCCGTAGCCGGGTTTTGACATGATGAGGTCGACGGAAGCCAGCAGCGTTTTGAACGAGAAGGGGAGGGATTGTGTCGACACGAATTTGGGGTTGTTCGGTGGAACCGGGCCGTCGAAGAGGAAACGATGCCCGCTCAATGACTCCAACTCTGTCATCGGAAGGGAGCCCAACGGAATCCCGCCGAATCCGATGAGCACGGTCCGTTCGCCTGGCCTGAGGGACAGTCGGGCCAACAGGGCGTCACGAGCGGAAGGCGCAGGGTCACTGATTGGACCGATGTCGGTGAGTCGTGTAAAGACGCCCATGTGTGGGGAAGGGGTGATGCGCAGCGCAAGATCGGCTTGTCCATAGGCGTGACGCATCGCCCGGATAAGTGTCTCGCCGTCGATATTCGGCGGAGCAGGAAATTCAGAGAGCACAAGGTCCCAGGTGAAGCTCACCAATCCCACGGTAGGAAGTCCGGCTGCGGCTCCAGCCGCAATGGCCAAATAGGGCGTATCGGCAAGAATCACGTCCGGACGAGCCCGATGCATGGCGTCGACCTCGGCCTGAATCCGGTCGTCCCACGTCGCATGGAATCGGGCGTGTTCCTGCCACGTGGTTTCGACATCGATGGTCAAGGGGCCCTGCTGAACGCAGCCGATGTCCTGTCGGGTGGGGCTCAGTTCCCAGGGAATGGCCAGGCGGTTCTGAAAGAAGGACGGCGGGACGGTGGTGCGGAGGATGGTGCGGAGGCCGGGAATGCGGCGACCCAGCGCGTTGAGTACCGGCACGACTTGCGCGGCGTGGCCAAACCCGTGTGCTGAGATGGCGGCCCAGATCAGCGGCATCTTTAGAAGACGTGAGACGTGAGACGTGAAACGTGAAACGCGAAATGATTGCGGAGGGAACGCAGCAAAGATGACACTTGCGTCTTGTACCGTGGCACGGTTCTACTTGGCTTAGCTGGTGGAATGGTCCGATTCCATCGGCGCGATGTTATACAGCAGCTCTAAATCGAAATCGTCAACCAGCTCATTGAACGCGCGCGCGCCCAGGTCGGAGCGGACCTCGGCCATGACGAGATCGATCGCGGGCGCGGCATGTTGTCCATATTGAGTGACGGCGGTTTCGATGCGTTTTCTGGCGTCGTCGAGATTCACAGGCCACTCCTTCCTTGTACAGGCGTATTCATCCAAGCGTGCGCAACAGCTGTTGCATCTCAGGTACCAGGTCCTTGCCGCCATTGGATCGCCCCGAGAGTGCGGCCTCGATGCCGGCGGCGAGAATGGGTTTGGCCTCGGCGTGCTTGCCTAATCCGACCAGCGCACGACCCAGGGCCAGATGGGATGCCACATGGGTCGGATCCAATTGCGTGGCAATGGTGAGGTGCTCGATGGCCTCCTCGATATTTCCATTTTCTTGAAGGATTTTATTGCCGAGTCCATAGCGGCCGAGAAATCCTTTTGGGTGTTTCGCAACCATGAGGCGAAATGCATCGATGTCCATGATGCGCGTCTCCGTGTGTCCCAGCGGGGCACTATATCATTGAAAAAGTCGAGTTGGCCAGACGCCTGAATGACCGTCAGGCGCAGCCTGTCTCGTGACGCCCGCTTCGTGTGACTCGTCTCATTGTTGAGAGGCACATTCGAGGCCTTTGGACGGCGTGCGGGTTATGGAGCCGGACTCTCCGAAACCGGGACAGCGGGAGGAACTCCCTGAGCGGTTCCTGATCGCCGGGCATTCACAGTCACGGTGCGGATCGTGGAAGCGGGGAGGGGGGTCTGACTGGCCAGATACAGGTTGGTGTCATGCACCAGTTGGGTCATCAATTCCTGCAGGCAGGCTTCGGACACCCGCCCCTTGAGTTCTGCGATGATGGCGGGGTTGGTCCTGAACAGATTGTAATGCGCTGTTCCGGACGAGCGCGCTTCATAACGAGTCACGCGTCCATCCCATCGTGCTATCTCTAGGCTTGCCTGTGCGGCATAGTCGTAGTCCAAGTCGATGAACGGCGAGAGCAGGAACATGGAGGCCCCGATGACGATGCCTTTGAAGGCCGTTGCCCCAGGATGGGAGTCGATCGTTTCATCGATGGCGAGCCTGGCGGTCACCATTTTCCCGCCATCCCCATCATACTGCCCGCTCAATGGGACGAGTGTCGAAAAGAGGCGGGTTTCACGCAGGCTGTTGAGAATCCGCCGTTCAATCTCAGACGAAGGGTTCTGTGGCGAACCGTTCTGCGACATCCTGAATGCTTCGATCACAAAGGGCACCCGGTCATTCTCGGCAATGGACTGTGAGGCGCTTCCTTGGTTGGCGGTGGAGGAAGGTGTGACATCGATGGTATGCGCACAGCCCAGTGTGGCGGCGACGATCAGCGCGGAGAGCACGGAATAGACTGGACGAAGACGTTGGCGCATCATGGCGTCCTTTCCTCAAAAGTAGAAGGAGAACCCGCCGAATGGCAGGCTCGCATTCAGTCCAAGATTCGGGAATGCCGTTCCTGCATTGGAGATATGATGGAAGCGGTACCCAAGGTTGGCGGCGAGTTGCGGCGTGAGAAACCAGGACACGCCCACTCCCCCTGAGAGCACAAAGTTGAACTCGTTGGCCTGTTCGTCAATATTCCCACCAAGATCGGTCCAGAACGGCCCGCCGGTGAACTCTGCGTAAGGCCGGAGACGACCCAACGCGACGAACGTATATTTGATTCTTGGCGTAAAGCCGACGCCATGGGTCAGGATGGGTTCGCGAAACTGCAGATAGACCATCTCGGCGCCGACAGATATTTGCCCTCGGTACCAGCTGTCGCCGATGGGATCCGTGAGTGTCATCATCCATGACGGCATCAGGGCCGGGCCATGCTGTTTGGTCGTATGAAATTCGGTTAGCCGGTGAGAGAACATATAGCCGGCCGTGAGCCCGACTTCCTGCGTGCCGACCGTAATCGTGGGAGAGACTTCTTCGCCCTGGGCCAACGGCACGGTCATCAGCGAGCACAGACTGACGATTGTGAGCACGCGAAGGGCAGTGGACATCCCACACCATGTTTCTCATTTGTCGGTTGATGAAATGGAAAACTTGATCAACCGGGTGACGAGTCAAAGGTAGCAGAGGTGCGGCGATTGTCTAGCAATTCCCAGAGTACGGCTTTGACGAAAGTCAAAGAATACTGGACAGGCGTTGTGGAGGAGCTGAATGAAGACGAAGGCTTGACGGCATGAGGTTACCGGGTGTGGAAGAGCTTCTCCACACGCGCGGCGTCGGCTTCCCGTTCAGGCAAGGCATACCGATGGTCAAGGGAGATGACCCGTTCCAAGCAGCGCCTGGCCGAGACGAGATCATTGCGGGTTTCATAGACCGTGGCCAGGAGCCGGAGTACTGCAGCCTCAGCCGGCTCGTGGCCGAGCTTGATGTAATGTTCCGAGGCGTTGTTCAGGCAACGTTCAGCTCGGAGGAGGTCGCCGTTGTCGAGATAGCATTTCCCCAATTGACTATAGGTGACGGCCAACCCTTCTTCATTGCCGACGATTCGGTGGTGATCGAGGGCGCGCGTGAATGAGCGAACCGCTTCTTCCCGCCGTCCATCACGGGCTTCCTGCAACGCCAGGTTGTTATACAAAATGCCGAGCGCGCGATCGTCGTTGAGCGTATGCAGCAGGTCCAAGGCTTCAAGGTAATAGGGGCGGGCTTTGTCTGCACGATCGGCGCCGATGTGGAGATTGCCGAGATTGACGAGCGTATGGGCGATGGCATGCCGATTGTGTTCGGTTCGTTGAATGTCGAGCACTTCCTGATAGCACTGTTCCGCCGCAGTGAAGTCCTCCATCAAGGCGCAGGCGTTGCCCAGATTCCCCAGGGAGTTCGACAGCTCCCGCTGATTCCCGGCTGTGCGGTCGCCGGCCACTGCCGCCTCCCAGGCCGCACGAGCCTGGGTCAGATCGCCACGGTGCAAAAAAATCCTGGCCCGATGTTTGTGATCCTCAGACATGGGAATCGTCCTTCGTGAAGCGTATCTCGTGAAGCGCGGAACGGAACGAGAATGTGTCCATGCTTTTGTTTGCGAGATGCGAACGACGCTTCACGAGATACGTATTCAGTCGCCCCCCTTCGGCGTGTCTCTCTTGAATTCAACCTGCAACTCATCCTGTTCCTCCAGCCCCAAGCCAGCTCTGAACGAACCATGCAATTCGGCCACGCATTCGAGGTCCCGAGGGTGCTTGCCTTCCTGAGAAGCTAAATAGGACTCAGATAATGTCAATCCAGTCTCAAAGTGGCGCGCGATGGTTTCCTCCGTGACCTGTTGCCACGTGATGTAGATACAGAAGGCGTGGAACGAATGCGCGTCGGGGTGCTGCTGGGCAAGGGCGAGCAAGCGCTCATAGGCCTGCCGCGCCACAGCGCCGGCATGAGCCGAAAATGTCTCTTCCAGTTCAACGGCGAGATCCCAGTCTGAGCCAAGTTCGGGTTCTGCTTGGTGGAATGCCTCTTGTGCGGCTAGGGCTGGATCGAATCGCATGGTTGTGCTATGGCGCGTAGGTGGAATGTTCAGGCGGACAATTTCATGACGCGGAGGCGTTTTCGACCTTGTTCCGCGTGCCACAGGTCATACTGAATTTGTTGGTTCATCCAACTTTCAGCCGTCGTATTGAAGGCTATAGAAAGACGGACAGCCATCTCGGGGCTGAGTCCTGCCCGCCCGTTCACAATAGCCGAGAGGGTCTTGCGGCTGACGCCCAAGGCTTCGGCCGCTTGAGTGACGGTGATCCCCAATGGTTCAAGGCAGAGTGACTTAATGACTTCGCCGGGATGGGGAGGGTTGTACATGCGCATGACGGTCCCTTTCAATGGTAGTCCTCGTAGTTCACGGCGTCCGCGTCTTTTCCTGCAAATTCAAACGTGACTCGCCAGTTTCCGCTGACGGAGACAGCCCATCGGCCTCTTTGATCACCTTTGAGTGGGTGCAAGGCCAATCCGGGAAGTGCCAAGTCCTGTGGAGCAGTAGCGGCGCCGAGGCGGCCAAGGATCAAGCGGAGCCGGGTGGCGTGCTGAGCCTGGATGCCTGCGGTCGAGCCAGTTTCAAAAAACCTCGCTAGACCTTTGTGCCTGAATCCACGGATCACCGAGAAGAGTGTAACCAATTAGGTTACAGAATGCAAGATGGCTACGATAGAGTCGGCTTGCCCGGTTAAGCGAGTGTCGCGCCACGGTGTCGGAGTAATCAACCCGCGGCGGATCGTTTACTTTCCTTCCCCGCACTTTGTAGACTGCCTCCACCAGGACGATGAGTACCGAGCAGCCAGCGCCTATATCTGCGGGCACCTCCGCTTCGACCGATCCGGTTGAACGGGTGATTCGCTATCATATTCAGACGAAGCACCACTACAACCGCTATGCTCGTTCGTTGGGCTTCCTTGATTGGGTGAACCAGCCCAATCCGTTTCGTCGGTTTGAAGGTGCCGAGCTGGTTCCGCTCCCCCTCCTGAGCCCTGAAGAAGAGCCGGTTTCACCATTATATAGGGCGATCTACGAGTCAGGAGGCGTTCAGGCTCAGCCGGTCACAATACGCACGCTCTCTCGGTTCTTCGAGTTTGCACTGGCCCTGTCGGCCTGGAAGAAGGCGGGTGAATCGGAATGGGCGTTGCGCAGCAATCCGTCGTCCGGCAATTTGCATCCGACGGAAGGCTACATCCTGGTGCCTGGGATCGAGGGGCTCACTCTCACGCCAGGGCTCTATCACTACGCGCCCAAGGAGCATGGGTTCGAACGGCGTGCCGAGTTTCCTTCTGAGCAACTCGTCAAACTGATGACGCCGTTTCCTGCCGATGCGTTTCTCTTCGGCCTGACCTCGGTGCATTGGCGGGAGGCCTGGAAGTACGGCGAGCGAGCGTTTCGCTACTGCAATCACGATGTCGGGCATGCGATTGGGGCTGCACGAATCGCAGCGGCCACGCTCGGCTGGAACATGGTTTTGTTGGATGGTCTGGACCAACATACGGTGGCGTTGTTGTTGGGGACGAACCGCACAGAGGATTTTACAGATGCCGAGCCGGAGCATCCGGACTGTCTCGCGGTGGTGTGGCCTCCTGGGGACGTGAAAGGTGAAACGATAGATGTGAAACGTGAAGAGATGGCAATGCCGCTGTTTCTCGATTCGGCGATTGTAAAAGAACTCGCTGGTGGATCCTGGTTTGGCAGAGCGAATCGGTTGAGCCGCGAGCATGGGGTGCACTGGGACATCATCGATCAGGCGGCAGCAGCGAGTTGGAAAGCCTCTTGCGAACACCATTCTGTGGCGGCTCCTTCTTCTGTTACGTCTCACGTTTCACCGTTCACGTCTCGCGAAGGGCTACTGGCAGGCCAGATCATCAGGCAGCGCCGGAGTGCCGTGGCGTTCGACGGCCGTACGTCGATCACCGCTGAGGCGTTCTTTCACATGCTCCAACGGGTGATGCCTTGTGCCGATCATGCGCAATTCGATCGGCCGATGCCCTGGGATTGCTGGCCGTATGATCCCGCGATCCATCTGATGCTGTTCGTCCATCGGGTCGAGGGATTGACGCCGGGCCTCTATGTGCTTGTTCGAGATCAGCGGAAGCGGTCCTTTATTCAGCAATCCATGAATCCAGACGTCAATTGGGTGCCGGCGCCCGGCTGCCCGCACGACCTGCCACTCTATTGGCTGCTGGAGGGCGATGCGCGGCAACTGGCCGTGCAAGTCAGTTGCCGGCAAGATATTGCTGGAGACAGCGCCTTCTCCTTCGGCATGCTGGCGGAGTTCGAAGGGGGATTGCGTGAGCGCGGAGCCTGGTGGTATCCACGACTGTTCTGGGAGTCCGGGTTGCTGGGCCAGGTGCTCTATCTGGAAGCTGAAGCGGCGGGGGTGCGCGCAACCGGCATCGGCTGCTTTTTCGACGACCCGGTGCACGACATCCTCGCCGTCAAAGGACTGAGCCTCCAGTCGCTCTATCACTTCACGATCGGCGGGCCGGTGGAGGATCGGCGGTTACAGACGCTGCCACCGTATGGAAAACGTGACAAGTGAGCCGTGATGGGTGATCAGTGTAGGAATTGAGTGGAAGCCCCATCACGCATCACTCATCACAGATCACGAGAGGTGTACGTGTTTAAGATCAAGAAGAAAGCCGAAAAGCCTAAACCGGTGGTCCTCTACAACATCGTCGAGGACTATTCCGAGTTCGATGCGCCGGGCAATGTCACGGTCTGTGCCATGACGCTCACGGAGGATCTGGCGGCGCACGCCAAAATCCTGGCCGAAAGTTATGATGTGCCGTTGGAGAGGATGACGATACTCCTGACCGAGGGAGGACTTCATGTGTACCCGCAAACCGGCGGGATTCTGACGCGGGGGCTGTTCGCCTGTCTCGTCGATCCGAACCATATGGCGCCGAAACGGACCTTCGTGTTGGATCTGTTGCAATTTGCCGAGGCGGAGCAACTGGCTCGGGCGCGAGGGATTCCCCTCAACGAGGCGGCAACACAGGTGTTTCATCGGACGTTGCCGGAAGAATTACAAGCCAAGCTCGAGCGCAAGAATCTTGGATTGGACTATCGCACGCTGGATCGGTCCGTGGCGAAAGGCGGGGATATCAAGTACATCGATTTTCGCAAGGACTGGTCGCCGCATTTCAAGCGGCTGTGCATTATGCCGGATGGACGGCTCGTTGAAACCGGCGGGTTGGATGAGTTCGCCCGGCTGCACGGGATTACGATCACCCAAGCCAAGATGCTGGTTGAGCAAGGTGGCACGCTCGACGTGCAGGATGAGGTACTGGCCTGTCAGATCGTGAACGGCCAACCGGCGGTCGCGCGATTCAGCGCGGCAAATTACGCCAAAGCCAAAGAACTGGCGGCAGCCAGGAGCCTGCATCTGATGGATGCGCTCAGCGAAGTGGCCTACAACGATCCGGCGATGATGCGGGGGTTGGCGAGAAAGGCGTTGGCGCAGCGATCCTGATGCGAGCGAGGCTTCGAAGCGCCGGTCTGTTCTATGGCGCGGCGAGTTCTTCCTGTACCGCCTGGACCAGCTGGTTGATATCAAACGGTTTCGCGACGGTGCGGCGGGCTCCAAAGAGTTTGGCGACATCCAGAAAATTGCGGTCGCCCTGCGCCCCGGTCATGGCAATGACTTTGGCATCAACATACTCGCGCGTCAGTTGGAGTGTCGCTTCCAAGCCGTCGGTATCGGGCATCAACAGATCCATGAGGACCAGATCGACCGGTTGTTGCTGATACTGGACTAGCCCTTGGCGTCCATCCGCGGCTTCGAGCACGCGATGCCCCGCCTTTTCGAGCACTTCCCGCAGGAGCCCCCGAATGGATTGTTCGTCGTCGATGACGAGGATGGTGGCCATACCGTACCCTCAACCAATGAGGCGATCTTACCTGTCGGAATCAATGCTGTCTAGGGAGAAATGGCCTTCATCACCATGAATAATGGAGATAGGCGCGAAATCCGACGTCGAAATCGAGCGGCGCGAATGCGGTGATGACACATTATATCGTTTCGCGCGCCGTGATGGCATGGGATGAGGGGGAGAAAATCGTTGACCGATTTCCGGAGTTTTGTTACAACCGGTTCACTGCTCATTGGGATCACGTCGCATCTGCCTGGGAGCTGACTTCGTGGACAGCAAGCAAGAGCCTGAACGGGGCTGGACCCGCCGAACGTTTTTGCGCGCGGTGCTGATCGGGACCGCGGTCGTGGGGGGACGCATGATCCTTCCGCCGTCGCTGTTCGCCCGTGATCTGCCGGAGGGCCGCCTGACGTTCGTCAATCTCTGGACGGACGAGCGGCTGGAGGTGACGTATCGCAACGAAGCGGGCCAGTACGATTGGAACGCGCTCGACGAGGTCAACCATATTCTGCGATGCCATGTCACGGGAGAGATCGCCGCCATGGATGTGCGGATGATCGAGCATGTGAATCTGGTGCAGAAACGGCTGGGCGGCGATCGCGAGATTCAGGTCGTCTCCGGTTTTCGGTCTCCGGAGTACAATGCGCGGCTTGTGCGGTCCGGACGGCGGGCTGCCAGGCACAGCTTGCATATGGAAGGTCGGGCCATCGATCTGCGGATTGCCGACATACATCCGAAAATCATCCGGCAGGCCGCGTTAGAATTGGGCTATGGCGGCGTCGGGTATTATCCCCGCTCAAAGTTCGTGCACTTGGATTCGGGTCCCTTCCGCCACTGGTAGTTCCCTTCTCCCGTATCTCGTTGCTCGTCCCTCGCTTGAAGAAAAGAGCATATAGCCAATAGCGTATGGCGAGGAGGGAATGAAGAGGGCTTGAGTCGATGGCTCTTTCCCGTGCTATATGCCATTCGCCATATGCTCTTCTTCACAAGAGGCGGTCCAGGTTCTTACGAGACCTGTTCACGTCTCAAAAACAGCATGCCCAGCGGCGGCAACGTTAGCGTCAGCGAGTGTGGGAAGTTGTGGCACGGACCGTCGGAGGATTGCACGCCGCCGCTGTTGCCGACATTGCTCCCACCATAGTGGAACGCATCGGTGTTGAGCAATTCACGGTACCACCCGGCCGTGGGCACGCCAATGCGATAGCCATGGCGGGGAACCGGCGTGAAGTTGCAGACACAGACGACCGCATCGGCCCTGCTGGTTGCCTTCCGGAGAAAGGCGACCACGGAATTGTCGGTGTCGGTGAAGTCAATCCATTGAAAACCGCTCCAATCGAAGTCCGCTTCGTACAGAGCCGGCTCCGTCCGATACAGACCGTTCAGATCACGGATCAGGCGTTGCAGGCCACGGTGCGGCTCGAAGTCGCACAGGTGCCAATCGAGGCTAACGTCGTGGTTCCATTCCCGCCACTGGCCGAACTCTCCACCCATGAACAGCATCTTTTTCCCCGGGTGGCCATACATGGAGGCATAGAGCAGGCGGAGATTCGCGAACCGCTGCCACGGGTCCCCCGGCATCTTGTCGAGAAGTGCGCGCTTCCCGTGGACGACTTCATCGTGGGACAGCGGCAGGACGAAGTTCTCGGTGAACGCATAGAGCAAGCCGAATGTGAGCTGGTCTTGGTGAAAACGCCGGTGGACCGCATCGCGCCCGAAATAGTCCAGCATGTCGTGCATCCAGCCCATGTTCCACTTGAACGTAAAGCCCAGCCCACCGGTGTACGTGGGCCGTGAGACGCCGGGCCAGGAGGTGGACTCTTCGGCGATCGTAATGGCGCCGGGATGCTCCCGATGGACGAGGACATTCAGTTCTTTCAAGAGCGACACGGCGCCGAGGTTTTCATGTCCACCGAACTCGTTGGGGATCCACTCGCCGGCCTTTCGTCCATAATCGAGATAGAGCATCGACGCCACGGCATCCACACGCAGGCCGTCGATGTGATACTTCTCCAACCAAAAAAGCGCACTGTTGAGGAGGAAGGCGCGAACTTCCGGACGGTCGTAGTTGAAGATACGGCTGTGCCAATCGGGATGATAGCCGAGGCGCGGGTCGGCATGATCGTACAGGTGTGTGCCATCGAAGGTCGCCAGCCCATGCGGATCGTCCGGAAAGTGCGCGGGCGCCCAATCCATAATCACGCCCAACTCTGCCTGGTGCGCCGCGTCCACGAAGGCCATGAAGTCTTCGGGCCGCCCGTAGCGGCTGGTGGCGGCGAAGTAGCCCGTCGCTTGATAGCCCCACGATCCATCGAAGGGATGTTCCGTCACCGGCATCAGTTCGAGATGGGTGTAGCCGAGCTCTTTCGCGTAAGGGATCAATTTCTGCGCGAGCTCCTGGTAAGTCAGCCAGCGGTTGCCTTCTTCGGGAACCCGCATCCACGATCCCAGATGCACTTCATAAATGGAGAAAGGCGCGGAGAGGGGATTCTGCTGGGCGCGCGTCGTCATCCAGACATCGTCGTGCCAATGGTAGCCTGACAGATCGCAGACGATGGACGCAGTGCGCGGACGCAGCTCAGCGGCATGGGCATACGGGTCGGCTTTGACCAAGAGCGTGCCCCCCGCGCGGCTGCGGATTTCATATTTATAGAGTGTCCCTTCCGGCAAATCAGGCATGAACAGTTCCCAGAGTCCGGTGGCGCCCAGGCTGGTCATGGGATGGCAGCGCCCGTCCCACCGATTAAAGTCTCCGACTACGCTGACTCGTTCGGCATTGGGCGCCCACACGGCAAAATGCACGCCGGTGATGCCCTCGACCGTGCGCAGGTGAGCGCCCATCCGGTCATAGGCCTTGTACCAAGTGCCTTCAGCGAAGAGATGACGCTCGAACTCTGTCAGGAGCGGCGGAAAGGCGTACGGATCGTGCAACTCTGCGACCGTGCCATCGTAGTGGGTGATTCTGAGCCGATAGGAGGGGATCGGTGTGGGATTCGGAACAATCGCTTCAAACAGGCCGTCGTCATGTAGGCGGGTCATCGGTATCAGCGATTCCGCCGGATCTGCCGGACGCACATCGGCTCGCGCCGCGTATGGGAGCCACGCGCGGATAATCAGACAGGGCGTGCCGCCGATCGTGCCGCGATGCGGTCCCAAGATGGCGCGCGGATTCCAGTGGGTGCCCGCGATCAGGCGGTCAAGATCATCTTGGAGAAGCGCCGTTGATGAATGCATGGCCTATCCTAGCAGGATGGGAGGAAACCACCAACTGTTTGCAGAAGGCCAAGGTTGAAGCCCAGGTTGCATGATCTTCGCGCGCATGGCATTGTCGGAGCAGTCTCCCGATAATGCGGAGAGTCTCCGGCTGAATCCAGCGCCGCCGGTGGTGGTCTCACTTCTGAAGACGGAGGAGGTTTGTATGTACGTGTGGAGCAAGAAGCTGGTGATCGGTTGTCTGGCAGGGTTTGTCGTGCTGTTGGGGATTTTTCTCGTCGAGGGATCAGGAAGCGAAACCAGCATCCTGAAAACGCACACGACCCGTTGGATGGCGTTGAACTATGTCGGGTTGGTAATCTGGGTATTCGTGTGGATGATCGACCAGGCCCGCGTGCGTGGACGCAATGTGTGGGTCTGGCTGGTTCCGTTTCTGCTGGCCCCACTGCCGACCTTGATGGCCCTCATTCTGTTTCTCCAGCGGCCGATGAAATCATCCTGATCTGCTGCCGCCGCTCGCCGCATCTGTTGATGGCCTGCGTGCCGCATGGCAAGGAGAGTCGAGATCAGACGATACGGAGGGAGGACAGAATGCGGTCTCCGACAATGGGTATCGCGCTCTTGGGACTATTGCTGATGTGGGTGGATACGGGCTGGACGGCCGAGCCGGTGACGCCGATCAGCTTCCTGTTGGTCAATCCCAGTGCCGTTCACCGAAAGGTTTTCAGGCTGGAAGGTGTGGCGAAGCGCGTCGTCGCCCAATCCGGAAGTGAAATCGGGACCAAGCAGGCGCTGTGCGGCGCGGAATTCGAACTCGAAGATAGCAGCGGGACCGTTCCTGTCTTGTATCGCGTCCGCTGTCAAGTCGGCGAGCAGCGCGCGACCGTGGTCACAGAAGGAATGCGGTGCGTGGTGGAAGGGCACATGGAAGCGCCGCCGACGGTCATACGCACACAGGACGGGAAAGACCTCGGTTTTCGCATCATTGCGCATACCCTGACCCCGGTGCCGTAGGAGGCTGGAGGGAAGGTAGCGCAACGCTCCTCAGCGTAAGCCATTCAAGCCAGCCGGCACCTCGGCCGGTTGTGCAAGAGACGACGTGGTGACCGGCGGATCGCCGCGTTTGGGACCGGGGTGCCAGCCCATAACCGCGAGCAGCACCAAGAAGCTGATGACATACGCGACTGCCACATGCCAGCCGTGATATAGCCATTGACCGACGTTCTTCGCATTCGGATACATGTTGGATAGCGCCACGCCGGCCGATGAGCCGAACCACATCATCGAGCCGCCGAACCCCACTGTGTAGGCGAGCATACCCCAGTCGTAGCCGCCTTGTTTCAGCGCGAGCGCGGTGAGCGGGATGTTGTCGAACACCGCGGAGATGAACCCGAGCCCCATCGCCGATGGCCAAGAGGCGGCCGGCAATTTTTCCACCGGCATCATCGAGGCGCAGGTGACCAGGGAAAGCAAAAAGATCGTTCCTTTGGTCGCCTCGGGTAACAGACTCCAATCCGGTTTGCGTATCGGCGCCGAGACGAGAATGGCCAATGCCACGGCCACGCCGATGAAGGGGAAATGATCAGCCATCTCAGCGTGTGCCACGTTGATGTACACGTTGGTGGAAATCGCCGCCACCAAGATGAACCCCACAATCCCGACGCGGCCCCAGTCCACATGCGCGCCACCGGGTTCATAGGCCCTCAAGGGTGAATACTTGTTCTGCTGCAGCGCGGCCGGGATGCCGAACAGGACCAGGGCAACCACCGCGGCGACATACGCATGGAGTACAGCAACCGGGCTCACGCCGTCGATCCACATCATCGTCGTTGTGGTGTCACCCACCACACTGCCCGCCCCACCTGCATTGGAGGCGGCGACGATGCCGGCGAGGTACCCAATGTGAACCTTGCCGCGAAAGACGGTGTGCGCCATGGTGCCCCCGATCAGCGCCGCGGCAATGTTGTCGAGAAACGAGGACAGCACGAACACCATCGCGAGTAGCGCGAACGCGCCCTTCGCTTCTCCCGGCAGGTACTTCGGCAGCACGGACGGAACATGACTTTCCTCGAAATGCTTGGACAGCAACGCAAAGCCCAGCAACAGGCACAGGAGGTTGGCCAGGATGACCCACTCATGGGCCAGGTGGCCGAGCAAGCCTGGCACACCATCGCCGGCCTTGAACCCGGTGAACATCAATTTGTACAACGTGATCGTTCCCAGCCCGGTGAGCGCGACCTGCAGTGTGTGGTGGTGGAACAGTGCGACACCCAGCAGCGTGAGGGCAAACAAGATGAAATCGAACGGGATGCCCAACACGGTGGGTGGGTCGGTTGCTGCGAGCGCGAACGACGGGGCGAACGCTATCGCGAACGCGGCTCCGGCGATACCCAGCCGCCGCCCGAGGCCCATGCGAGACGACGGAATCTTCTGCTCTTCAAGGTGCATGACGCTCCCCCTGCCCATCGTTGGCTGAGAGTACGAGTGTTTGTCTTTACGGTGGATCGGGAGTTGCCAGGCGGGCCTCGTCAGTGTTCCACCGAATGAGAGACCCAGAGACCGTGGTTCGAAGTGTCAACCGGACGATCCAGACACACTGGCAATCCAAACGACCCGAGAAGCTACACAGGCAGATGAGTGAAAATCAAGGCAAACTTTCCGCGGGGCATGCGTCGAAGACAACTCGGCGAGACAGCTGGCAGGCGTTTCACTTGCTCCATTCACTCGCGAGGGGCTTGCCATGCTGCGTCAACAAGCCCGAGTCATTTGACCAGCGTGACGGGGATCTGGGTCAGATGGACGACCTTGGTGGTGACCGAGCCCATCACGAGCCCAGCAATACGGCCGAGTCCACGCGATCCCATGACAATTTCGGAAGCCCCAACGGTCTTGGCGCACTCCACAATCTGTTCGGCGGCATCGCCTTCCGCCGTACTGCTCGCGAACGCCACGCCCGACGCGCGCAGCACGTCCTCCGCCGGTTCGAGAATCTCGCGATTATACTGCGCGGCCATTTCTGCGGCTTTCTTGTCGCCCACGTAGACCTGGATTTCGCCGTACACGCGAAGCGGGGAATGCACCGTCACGAGATGCACGCGACCTTGTGGTTGGACACGTGCGCGCTCAACGGCAAAACGAAGGGCACGCATGGCGCTCTCCGAGCCGTCGAACGGAACCAAGATGGTATTAGGCATAACGACCTCTTTCATTCCAGTGGCACTGATGATGGAAAATCAATACAACTTATATCTCGTGGAATCAAGTGGCCATTCCAAAGGGGGTCAGGTCTTGCAATCACACACAGGCTCCACTACAATCCCGCCGCATGGCACGTCCGCTGCGCCTTGAATTCCCCGGTGCGGTCTACCACGTCACCAGTCGGGGCAACGCCCGACAGGACATCGTCGCCGATGATAAAGATCGCGCGAGTTTTCTGACGCTGCTCGCCCATGTCATCGATCGGTACGGCTGGTTGTGCCACGCCTACTGTCTGATGGACAATCACTATCATCTCCTCCTCGAAACACCGAAGGCGAATCTCTCGCAAGGCATGCGGCAGCTCAACGGCCGGTATACGCAAGCCTTCAATCGCCGGCACCAGCGAGTTGGGCATCTCTTTCAGGGGCGCTTTACCGCCATCTTGGTCGAGAAGGAGGCGCGCTTGCTTGAATTGTGCCGCTATGTGGTCCTCAATCCCGTCCGAGCGAAGATGGTGACCCATCCCCGGTTCTGGAGTTGGAGCAGCTATCGGGGGACGGCCGGAGAGCTGACCGGGCCGCCATGGCTCTCGACCGAGTGGATTCTGGGACAATTCGGGGTTCGGCAGCGCGAGGCGCACCAGCGGTATCGGCAGTTTGTTGCGGAGGGGCGAGCGGCTCCACGCCCGTGGGAGCAACTGCAGGGACAGATCTATCTCGGCTCCGAGGAGTTCATCGCGCAACATCAACCCGATCGCGTGATCAAAGAAATTCCGCGTCACCAAACCCAGGCAAAGCGGCCGCCCCTGCACGAGATCTTTCAACGGCGAGGCGGGGAGGCCAAGCTCATCGCAGTCGCCTATCGCCAGTATGGGTATCGGTTGCACGAAATTGCCGCGTACTTAGGCGTGCATTATGCGACGGTGAGTCGACGATTGAAGCAGGCTGAACACGCCGATGTATGATTACAAGACCTGAGGTGGCCCGGATTTGACAGACACCTTGAAACGGGGACAGGATTCCCCGAGGAGGTGTCCGATGGGTGCACGCAAGCAGTTTACGCCAGAGTTCAAACGGGAAGCCGTCCAGTTGCTAGAAAGCG
>VGXE01000033.1 GCA_016873455.1 Nitrospira sp.
GAATATATTGAGGTGTTCTATAACCGGCAGCGCCTGCATCAGGCGCTGGGCTATCGGAGTCCGGAAGAGTTCGAACGGCGGGAGAGTGAGGCCTAATCACCGTGTCTGTTTTTTCGGGGCCACCTCAACCTGACCCCTGTGTGGACGACCCCTGTGTGGACCCTCCATATCACCCGCTCTATTACCAGAAGATGGAACCACAATTGCCTCCAACAGGCGACTAACCAGTGCCCAGCGTATTCCGTTAATCAGGTCACTGATTTCGATTCGAGTTGGGACTGATTACTACTCAAAACTTGTAGGGCACCTACCTGCGTACTAGTTATCCAGCTTCCTTTACCATCCTGGTCGGAGTCTTTCTGCTCACGACCATGTTCTTTCCCAAAACGAGCCTTGCTGGAGATTTCTCCAGTTCCGTCATCTCCGTCCTCGACGGCGACACGATCGAAGTCTTGCACAACCAACACCCTGAGCGTATCCGGCTCCACGGCATCGACTGCCCGGAGAAGGGCCAATCCTATGGCCACAAGGCGAAGCAGGCGACCTCCGCCCTGGTCTTTGGTAAGGAGGTCACGCTCCAGACCTACGGCACGGACAAGTATGGGCGCACGATCGCGGACGTGCTCTTACGTGATGGAACCAACGTCAATTACGAACTGGTCAAAGACGGTTGGTGCTGGTGGTATCGGAAGTATGCACCGGACACCGCGGAGCTGGAACGGTTGGAGCGTGACGCGAGAGAGGTCGGGAAAGGCTTGTGGGCTGATCCGGCCCCGATGCCGCCGTGGGGGTGGCGGAAACGGCCACGTTGAGCGAGCGGGGTGGCCGGCGTCGAGCAAGGCTTGCACTTGGATGATCAGCACCGGCCGCGTTTTCCCTGGTTCTGTTCCGCGCACGGGATTGAGGTCCGCGAGCCACACCTCGCCTCGATCAGGCATCGGGATCCTGCTCGATGGCCGAGAACTCTCGGTTGACGCGCATACTCTCCTTGCGCACTTTCTTCGAGGCGTCGGCCAGCCGTTTGGCGCGCAGCATCGCTTGCGTGTGCCGGTTCATCCTCTCGATCGCCCGGCGAATGTACGCGGCTCGTGAGAGGTGGAGAGTGTCGGCGCAACGGCGGCTGGCTTCCAGGACTTCTTCGGGAAGTTTGAGCGAGATGGCTCCCATGATACGACTCCGTGATATGCCGGTTGAATACTCCGTCATGGTATCCCATGCGGCGGTCTCCCTCAAGAGGAAGTCGGCATCAATCCGCTCGACTTGGTCATCAGCCGACACGCGAACGACTAGCGCATTGCGATTCATCATTCAATGGACTCGGTCACGCAAATGGTGCCTGACCCCCTTACGGAATCGAAGTGGACGCGCAGGTTGAAAACAAGGACGTCGGATTCGTGCAAGAGGGGCAATCGGTCGAGATCAAAATTGAGACGTTCCCATTCACGCTGTACGGGACTGTCCCTGGAACCGTGCTCACGGTCTCCCCGGATGCGGTGCCGATCGAGAAAGTGGGGCTGGTCTATCCCACGAGGGTCAGCATGGACCGGTCGACGATTCAGGTGGAAGGCAAGCCGGTGAATCTTTCGCCCGGCATGGCTGTGACGGTCGAGATCAAGACCGGTCAGCGCCGAGTCATCGAGTATCTTCTCAGCCCCCTGCTCAAGTCCGTTAAGGAAAGTCTCCGGGAACGGTAAAGGAATATGGGCTGAATGAAAGTGGCTCAATCCGTATGGCGCACGCGGCGTGGTCTCGGGGCCGCCATGATCGTTCTCCACATGGTTTTTGCCTCGTTGGCCGGAGCCGAGCCGGTTGGGCAGGACAGCCAGCCGCCGCTTCCGCCACTGGTGTTGACGCTACGGGGTGCAATGTCGGCTGTGGCCGACAATAATCCAGACGTCTTGCTCTATCGGGAACGGATCGCGGCGGCACGAGGGCAGGTCCTAACGCAATTGGGGGCGATGCTGCCGAACATCTCATCGACCGTTCGTCAAACGAGACAGACGCAGTTTCTGGGCACCATCGGCCTGACACCGGTGCGGACCGATCCCTTCAGCATTTTCGATGTGCGGGTGAGCGCGTCGCAAAATCTGGTCAGCCTGAGTCTGATCCAAAAATGGCGCGCGTCGCGTGAAACGCTGCACGCTGTCGAGTATGAAGCCGATGCCAGAGCGAACGACACCATGGCGAGTGTCGGGCTGCTCTACATGGAAGGGCTCAAGGCCGCGGACATGGTAAAAGCGCACGAGGCCAACCAGCAGGTGATGAGTGAGTTGTTGGAGATCGTCAGGCAGCGGCAAAAAGGCGGTGTGGCAACGGGCCTCGACGCGGCCAGGCTGGAAGCCCAGTTGGCTCATGAGAAACAGCGTGCCATCGCCGCACGGTACGATCTCCAGCAGACCACATTGAACGTGCTCAACCTATTGAGCTTGCCCTATGAGACACCGGTCGTGCTGGCCGACACGTTTCAGGCTGAGCCGCTCACCGTACCGGCTTCGCCGGCCGTCGTGGAGGAGGCATTGGCCAAGCGTCCTGAAGTGCAGGCGCAAAACACAAAAGTGAAAGCGTCGGAGCTCGCCTACTCGTCGATCACCGGGGAGCGTGTGCCGTCAATCGTGGCGCAAGGGGATTATGGCCTAATCGGTAATCGGTGGAACAACACGCTCGGCACCTACAATATGGCGCTGCTGCTCCAGATTCCCATTTTCGACGGGGCTCAGCGTGAAGGCCGGATTGCGGAGGCGGGAAGCCAGCTTCGTCAGGAGGCGCTCCGCATGCGCTCCGTGACCAACCAGGTCAAACTGGAAGTCCACGATGCCCTCGCGGCCATGGCTGTGGCCAACGAGCAGGTCAGCATTGCACAGGCAGGCCTGCAGGCAGCGACCAAAGAATTGAGTCTTGCGAGGGAACGATACGCCGTCATTACCACGACCAGCCATTTCGAGCTGACGAACGCCTTGACCGCTGTGGCTCGCGCCAGGGAAAACCTCGTGCAGGCGTTGTTCGAACTCAATGCCGCACGGGTCAACATGGCCCGGGCGACAGGTACGCTCGCCGCGGTGAATTAGTCTCGTTTGTCCAGCTGCCTTGCGAGTCCCTTCTCCCGCCCCGGGCTCTCCTTTCGCCATTTCATATTTGCCGGCAACAGAGTACACTGCTCCCCGCTGAAAACCCGAATCGTTCCTAACTCTAGGGAGGAGGGCCGCGATGGAGAAGCACGTCTGGGTGAAGGTGTTCGGCCTCGTTGGTCTGGTGTTCTTCTGGTTGAGCGGGGGAGCAAGCGCGTCAGAGTCCGCGGGCGAGGTCAACGAAGCCCGCCTGGTTGCGCAATACAACTATTCGATCCATATCCTGGCCATGCTGGTGGTCGGATTCGGATTCTTGATGGTGTTCGTGAAACGATACGGGTTCGGGGCGACGACGGGCACATACTTGGTCGTCGCCGCGGGCTTGCCGCTCTATATGTTCTTACGGGCCAATGGGATCATTGGTCATGCGGTGAAGGCTCAGACGGTGGAAGCGCTGATGCTGGCTGAGTTTTCCGTGGCGACGGCCTTGATTGCGATGGGTGCCGTGCTGGGGCGGTTACGGGTGTTTCAGTATGCGGTGCTGACACTGGTGCTGGTGCCGCTCTATGCGCTCAATGAATATTTGGTGTTGGACAACGGATCGGGCCTCACCAAAGGGTTTCAAGACTCCGCGGGATCGATCGTCATTCACGCGTTCGGGGCGTATTTTGGATTGGCGGCGTCGCTGGTCTTGACGACCGAGCAGCAACGCAGCCGGCCGATCGAGTCCGATGCGACGTCCGACCGGTTCGGGATGGTCGGCTCAATGGTACTGTGGTTGTTCTGGCCGAGCTTTGCGACGGCGATTGTGCCGTTCGAGCAAATGCCGCAAACGATTGTCAATACGATTCTGGCGCTGAGCGGGGCCACACTCTCTACCTACTTCCTGAGCGCGGCGTTCCATAACGGGAAAGCTTCAATGGTGGATATTGCGAATGCCTCGCTGGCGGGCGGGGTTTCCATCGGCTCGACGTGCAACCTCGTCGGGCCCGGTGGCGCGTTCATGATCGGCTTGCTTGCCGGCACGCTCTCGGTCGTCGGGTACGTCTTTATTCAGCCCAAGCTGGAGTCCAAGATCAAATTGATCGATACCTGCGGTGTGCATAATCTGCACGGGATGCCGGGGTTATTCGGTGGACTCTGCGGCATTGTTGTGGTGCCGAGTGTCATCGGCGCGCAACTGACCGGGATTGCCATGACGCTTATCACTGCCATCGTTGGTGGTGTGATTGCCGGGATGGCGATTAAGGCCACGGGGACGACGACTGAGCCCTACGAGGATCATCCGGAATTTACCCATGTGCCGGGGCCTAACGGAGGACATTGAGTTGGAGCCAGGGGACGGACACCCTTCCCGCGTTCGCACGCGGTGTCTGTCCCCGTTCGACGCACGACAGGACTGAATCGGATAAACCCAGATCCGTCAGCGAGATAACAAAGGCGTGATCGGTGCGGTGTGGCGCGCCCGACAGGACTTGAACCTGTAACCCCCAGATCCGTAGTCTGGTGCTCTATCCATTGAGCTACGGGCGCAACCAAAACAGTGCTGAAAGATGAGTGCTGAGTATCGAGTCGCCGGGGACACGTCGTGATTTCGTGTCACCCCATCTTGGTCTCAGGACTCAGCACTTTCGTCTCAGTACTTACCAGCGTGGGAGGTTATACAGTCGGGAGGGAGAGGGGGTCAAGGGGATCGAGTGGGACGAATGGAGTGCTACGTGGATTATCCGCCGGAAATCACCGGTCTGATTTCAATGTCGTCTTTATCGGCGAGCATCTCGTCTTCGGTGACCAGTTCATCGCCGCGAATCACCAAGTGCGCTTCGACCAGGAGATTCAACTCGCGCAGCAGGTCTTTCACCTTCTTAGGTCCCTTGACGTCGACGGTTCGAGATGGATGGCTGAGTTGCACATGCATGGGCTTGATCATAGGCGTTCGAGAGAGCAAGAGGCAAGGGGGGATTGAACATTCAATTGTGAATGTTGAGTTGTGAGTGTTGAGGGAGTGGGTCTGAAGGCCGGTTGGCGCTTGCTTCGGAGCGAAGGGGCCTTTACGAATCGCGCCATGCCAAGTCAGCGAGGCAATGCGAGTTGTGATCGGGCATACGCGAGACCGTCCTCGAGTGTCGTGATGAGTCCGTCCAGCTGCGCCTCGTAACAGTCGTCGAGCAACTGGCCCATTTCAGGGCCCGGTTGAATTCCCAAGTCCACGAGATGCCGTCCCATGACGATCGGCACTGCAGCGTGCGTGTCGACGTTCAATCGCCTGGCGCGCTCAAGGAGCCATTCACCGGCGGGAAACCCGTCGAATGGTTTCGGCGGACGCCCGGCGTGATCGGCTCGGGCGACGCGCACCAATCGGTCGATGCGTGTGACGTGCCGGGCCAGCCGCCGCACGGCGCTGTCGGATGCGCGTGAGTCATACAGGGCCCGGGGGCGGAGGTGGCAGCGTACCAGCGCGAGGACCTCGTCAATGAGATCGTCCTGATTCGTGAGGCGCGTGAGGAAACGCCGTGCCGGTGCTTCTCCTTCTTGTTCGTGGCCTCTCGCGGTAATCCGTCCAAAGTCGACTCGCGTCGTGGCCGGCTTACCGAAGTCGTGGCAGAGGACGCCGAGGCCCACGGGCAGATCGTCGTCACGCCGGCCGGTCCGTTCCGCCGCGAACCAATCTATACAGTGCAGAGTGTGAATCCATACATCCCCTTCGGGGTGCCAGGTGGGATCTTGCTCGCAGCCTTGCAGGGCCGCCAGTTCGGGATAGAAGCGGAGCCAGCCGCAATCGCTCAAGAATTGGAGCCCCAGCGACGGCGTTACGCCCTGGGCGATCAGCTTCTTCCATTCCTCCCAGAGCCGCTCTCTCGGCTGGCCGTCCTGCGACAGCGTGCGGCAGAGCGCGACGGTGTCCGGTGCGGGAGTGAGTGCAAAGCGGGCGACCAGCTGCATCCCGCGCAACACGCGCAACGGATCTTCGGCAAACCGATCCGACGCATGGCGCAGCACGCGGGCGGCGAGGTCGGCCCGGCCGTTGAATGGATCGCGGAAATCCAGCGTGTCGGGGTCCCAGGCCATCGCGTTGATCGTAAAATCGCGCCGGGCTAACGCCTCATCGATGTCCATCTCAGGGGCGGCCTGCCGGAGCAGGCCCGGTACGGTCCCATGGTCGGTCGAAATCCGGGAAGGGATGGAAATGTCGATGGGCAGTCCCTCCAGCTTGAACACCCCGAAGGCTTTGCCCACGAATTGCACGGCAAACTGCCGTTCCAATAGAGCATGGAGTTGTCCAGGCGGCAGTCCAAACACTTCGAGATCCAGGTCCTGTGGTTGCCGGCCTAGGACGAGGTCGCGGACCGATCCGCCGACCAGCCATGTTCGTCCACCTGCTTGGCGGACCGCCAGCTCGATTCGGCGCAATGCTCCCGCAAGCAGTGGATCTTCGATGCGAAAGCGGCAGGGCATCGCTGAGGTCCCCAATTAGATCGTCGCGTTGCGGAGCGCTGTGGCCGATTCTTCGGGGGACACGGGATTGATGTAAAACCCGGTGCCCCATTCGAAGCCGGCGACTTGTGTCAGCTTGGGAATGATCTCCAAGTGCCAATGATAAAACTCGCCGGTCCGCTCATGCAGTGGTGAGCTGTGAAGGATGAAGTTGTACGCGGGGCGGGCCAGCACTTTGTTCATGCGCCGGAGGCATTCGGACAGGATCGGCGCCAGGAATTCGAACTGGGTTTTTTGACTCTCTTCGAAGTAGCCGGCGTGGCGCTTGGGGAGAATCCACATTTCGAAGGGAAACCGCGGCGCGAAGGGCGTGAGGCAGACGAATTCGGGATTCTCCGCCACCAGGCGCGCGCCGCTGCCGAGCTCCTGCCGGAGGATGTCACAGTAGATGCACCGTTCCTTCTGCTCAAAGTGGGCTCGGCATCCCTCGATCTCCTCCATGACGTTGGTGGGGACGACGGGGAGCGCGATCAACTGCGAATGGCTGTGTTCCAAGGTGGCCCCGGCGGCGGAACCGTGATTCTTGAAGATGAGGATGTAACGGAACCGCAGATCCTTCTTGAGATCGATGATGCGATCCCGATAGGCCCACAACACGTCTTCGATCTTTTTGGCAGGCAAATCCGCGAGGCTCTCTGTATGACCGGGTGATTCGATGATGACCTCGTGCGCGCCGATGCCGTTCATCCGGTCATAGAGGCCGACCCCCTCACGCCCCATGTCGCCCTCGACTTGAAGCGCAGGAAATTTGTTGGGGACGACACGCACGGTCCATGTGGGGGAATTGGGCTCGGCCGGCTGCGGCCGATAGGCCATGATTTCTTTCGGCGTGAGCCGCTCTTGTCCAGGGCAGAACGGACAGAGGGCCGTGGACATCGGTCTGGCCGGCTGCGCATGGATGAAGTCGTGCGGGCGGCCGATCCGCTCGGTCGAAATGATCACCCACCGGCCGACTATCGGATCGCGTCGTAAATCAGGCATCTTTCCCTCCGTGAAATGTGAACCGTGAAAGGTGAAAGGGGGTAGTTGAACAGGAAACAAGAGGATCCATCACGTCTCACCTCTCACATTTCACCACTCACGTGCTATTACACCCGCCACATCACTGCGTCAAAGTCAGGTCCCGGGACGGTCACCACCGCCGGCTGTTGAAAGGGGTAGCGGGCGACCTCAAGATTGCGTTCCAGCACCACGATCGACAGGTTCACCTCTTGTCCCGGTTCGAGATGGAGATCCTTGTGGGGGAGGGCCAGTTCGATAATGTTGTGCCGGGCAATGGATCGGTACGGGCCGATCTCCTGCCAGGTGTCCGGACCGGTGGCTTGCGAGAGCGAAAATTGCACTGGTTCCGATGGGTCAAGCGAGAAGGCGATCCGGAAATGGTCCTGCAGGCTCCTGAGCATGATTTCCGTCCGCAGATGGGGCTGTCTGGTCTCTGACGCCCGGTCCATGTCAAATCGAAGGAACAACCACTCAGTGTTCCAACCGAATTGGAGCGAGGTGAACACACTGTCGGCCTTCCACATTGCGCCCAGCGGCGGCTGCGTGTTGATAACGCCTGCCCCGCGCCATTCGAAAAAATCCGTGACCGCTCCGTCGATCGTGGGCGAGAGCAGCGCGCGCGGCTGGGTGACATGATCGGCTTCGGGGACCGCCGCCATGGCGCAAATCGGCTGATTCAGCTGCTCGGGCGCGGGGAGGCCCATGTGCGTCCACACATTGCGGAGGTGCGTTCGAAAGAGGCGGTCGAATTCCTGTTTGAAGTCGGTCTCGAAGTCGTCGCCGTACCACCAGAACCAATCGCTGCCTTCGGCGGCATACAATTCATCCCACGCGGCGTTCGCCCGATCCGGTGGCAGGCTCGGTGCGGTTTCGATCAAGCGGGCTCTGGTATGGCCGAGGAGATTCCAGCCACGATTGTCTTCCTGGTGGCCGATCCAAATTTTGTAGTCGGCGTTGATCCACGATCCGGAATGCAGATCAGGCAGCTGTTGTATCGGAGGCGTTGCGGCAATGGCGTCAGAGATCGTGGATGGGGACACTGTGAGGCTGCCGGCGCGGTCGAGGTTCCGTGCCGCCAAGGTTGAGTACAGGATCGACAGAAATCGCTCGCCCCCGTCGTGGTAATGTTCCCACGGATTTTCGCCGTCCAAGATGATGGCGATGACGAGCTGTTCTTGAGCCGTCGTCTCGATGATGCCCTGCAGACGGCGGAGAACATCCTCGGCGGCGGATTCCGGCGTCGTCTTATGGTAGACGAATCCGAACGCATCGGAGATTTCCCGGTCGCGGAAGAGGAGCGTGAGTGCGTGCCCCGCCTCTCCGGCACGATAGGGTTGATATAACGCGGCCTGCCGATTCCATGAATGTCCGCTCCTCTCCAGCGAGCGCGCGAGGATACCTTCGTCGGTGGCCAGCCAGCGGAAGCCGGTTCGCTGCAGAATGGGAAGGAGCTCGGGACAGACCGAGCCTTCCGAGGGCCATAGGCCGGTCGGCGCACGACCGAACGTCCGGCTGTGGAACTCGACTGCCCGCCGGAGTTGCGCTTCGGCGTCGTCCGGGGCGTGAAAACGAGCCGGGAGCGGCAGATCAGGCCGAGATCGTTTGGTGATGTCGGTGTCGATGACCAGCGGCAGGATCGGGTGAAAAAACGGAGTGGTGGTGAGTTCGATTTGCCCACGCTCCAGGAGCGTTCGATACAGCGGGACGATGTCCCGAAGCACCGCGAGTTGGAGTGCCAACACCTCCTGTTTTTCTTCTTCCGTGAATCCACGATTTTTGGCTCGAAGCGCCGCCAGGCGCGGATAGCGATGGACGGCGCCGTATCCGAACCAGGCCAGATTGTGCCAGACCTGCAAGTCGAGACAGTCCTGAACGGAAAAGCGGCGGGCCAGGCGCGGCAGGTCTTGCCCCTGGATATCCAGCCCCCGTTTCACCAGTAATTCGTGGTAGCGCGGCGATGGGCGGACCATCGTCGCCCAATTGGCCGAGAAAAAGTGGCGGATGAGAAAGGCTCGATCCTCTTCGGTCAGGTCTGCCGCCGGTCGTTGGGCATAATCGAGAAAGAGATCGCGGATGGTGCCGGTGCCGATTTCTTCCAATTGCCGCAGCAACGAAGGGGTGAAATTGAATGTCGCGCGTACAGCTGGAAATTGCTCCAGCAAATAGGCCATATCATAGTATGCTTTGGTCGCGTGGAGGCGGACCCATGGCATGCTGGCCGATCCCGCCACCGGATCGGTATAGTACGGCTGATGCATATGCCAGAAGAAGCAGATGTGCGCGTGTTTCATGGAGGTATGATTGTGAGTATGTCATTAGGGGGACAGCCCATGCAATCAACTCTGCGATTTGCCCGCACACGGCTGAATGTGGACTGAGATGGCAACCGTGTTGCGCTATTGGGTGCCCGTGTGCGCCTATGCCGGCCTCATTTTTTATCTCTCCTCGCAGCCCCATCCTGAGGAACAGCTGCCGTCCTTTGTTGGACTCGTGAGCGACAAGGTGCTCCATGTCATCGAGTACGCCGTGCTTGGAGCGCTGTTCCATCGAGGATTTCGCTGGGGCGCCGGCGCCGCCTGGCGGGCATGGGCCGTCCCGCTGGCTGTGGTGTGCGCTTCCCTATACGGTGCCAGCGACGAAATCCATCAGTCCTTCGTGCCGTTTCGAGAGTCGAGTTGGCTCGATTGGGTGGCGGACACCGTTGGTGCGGGAATGGGCGCGGCGGCCATGGCGCGCCTGGCCGCTCTGTGGCCGATGGGCTCGGCGCCGGCGGAGAGCGAGCCGCGCTGACTGATTCCGTTGTCTTCGTGACAAGTCTCCGGCCGCTCGCTATAATCCGACGCCTATGGCCACCGCACAGCCTGCTCCTCCCACTGCTCCGCTCGTTCCTCCTGATCAATCCCTCGTCGCGCGAACGGTTGAGTCGCATCTTCCTCCCGGCCTCATTTTGCGCGAACTGACGCCATTGGCGGGTGATGCATCCAATCGGCGCTACTATCGCGTGACGCTCGCGGGGGGGCCACCCCATTCCGTGATCCTGATGCAATTGGCTGAACCGGAAGGGTTCAAACAGTCCGAGGAAGCGGTGAGCGGGGCCACGCATGCGATCACGGAACTTCCGTTTCTGAACGTCATGTCCCACTTGGCCAAGGCCGAGGTGCCGGTGCCGGCGCTACATTATTACGATCAGTCAGCCGGACTGTTGTACTTGGAGGATTTCGGGGATATGACACTGGCCGAAGCGGTCAATCAGGCCGACGCGTCCACGCTGGAATCGCGCTACAAGCAAGCGATCAATGTGTTGGTGCAGATGCAGATCAAGGCGACGACTCCGGCCGATCCGGGATGCCTGGCGTTTCACCGGAGTTTCGATGTGCCGTTGCTGATGTGGGAGTTTGATCATTTCCTCGAATATGGGGTCGCGGCGCGCAATGGGGCGCCGATGCGCGAAGACGACGAGACGGCGATTCGCCAAGAATGTGAACGGATTGCCGAGCTCCTCGCCAGCCAGCCGAGGGTGTTCGTCCATCGGGATTATCACTCGCGCAATTTGATGGTTGATGGCGTGCGGCTTGGGGTGATCGATTTTCAAGATGCGTTGTTGGGGCCCTCGACCTACGATTTGGCCTCGCTCCTTCGGGACGCCTATATTCGTCTCGATGAATCCCTCATCGACGGGCTGGTGGACTACTATCTCGATCAGCTGGCCGAACGCCGGTATGTGTGGGCCAATCGCGCCGCGTTCCGCCGCCTCTTCGATTTCACCAGCATTCAGCGCAATTTCAAGGCCGCGGGCCGCTTCGTCTACATCGATCGCGTCAAGGGCAATCCCAAATTCCTAGCGGATATCCCGCGTGTGTTGAGCTACGTCAAACGCAATCTGGAAAAGTATCCCGAATTGGAAACGCTCCGGAAGCATCTCGCGCCGTATGTGCCTGAATTGGAGTGAAAAGTGATCAGTGATGCGTGATGAGAGCAGAACCATCTGCGCGCCATTCGCTCATCACTCCTCACCTATCACTCATCACGGTTTCCTATGAGAGCCATGATCCTCGCGGCGGGACTTGGGACCCGCCTTCGTCCGCTGACCAACACCGTTCCCAAACCATTGCTCCCGGTCTTGGGCAATCCGCTCATCGTCTGGAATCTGCTCTTGTTGAAGCGTTACGGGTTCCGCGACGTGGTCATCAACCTTCATCATCTGGCCCCCATGATCGAACAGGCGCTGGGCAACGGCTCGCAGTTCGGCCTACGGATCATCTATTCCCATGAACCGATGATCCTCGGGACCGGCGGAGGGATCAAGCAGGCGGAGCCGTATTTTTCGGGGGAACCAGTCTTGATCGTGAACGGGGACACGTTGTTCGAGTTAGATCTCGACGCGCTCTGTGCGTTCCATCGGACCAACCAGGCCGCCGCCACGCTGGTGCTGCGGGAAGATCCCGATGCCGCACGGTGGGGATTGGTGGAAGTGGGGCCGGACCATCGGATCGTGGCGATCACGGGAAAGGGTATCGCGAGTGCGGTTCCGACCCTTCCGCGTATGTTTGCCGGGATCCATATCTTGACTCCACGGTTGTTACGCGAGGTGCCGAAAGGGGTGGCGTCGTCGATTATCGATCCCTATGTGGCGGCGATCGCGCGGGGGGAATCCGTCCTGGGCTATGACATCAAGGGCTACTGGTCGGATATCGGCACCCCCGAACGCTATGCCCAGGCAGAACAGGACGCGCGCACCGGCATGATTCGCCTGGACGATCGGCGACCAACCGATCAGAATTAACGACTCAGCCGTCCTCGTCGTTCGCATCTTGTGAAGCGCAGTCGGTTGAAAGAGCCAATGGCGTATGGCTTATGGCAGGATGAGGCCGGGAGCTTATGGCTGATGGCATGTGGCACGGGACAGAAAAACGAGCCACTGATGGCATTACGTTCCGATCCGATCTCGTGCTACAAGCCATAGGCTATAAGCTCATTTCCCCTTCGATCACGTGCTATAGGCTATTAGCTATACGCTCTTTCTCTTAACGAGATACGGGGGCAGCCCTCTCTCATTCCTGCCCGGATTTGTGCTGTTTGATCAACCTGGCCAGATAGGTCCGTTGCAGCTTGAGAAACTCGGCGGCCTTGGTCTGATTGCCTCCGGCTTGTGCGAGCGCGCGGGTAATGATGAAGCGGCCATGTTCATTGAGGGATTCGTGGTAGGGCAAGTCGAAATAGGGCGGATGCGCGCCGTCATGGGTGCGAAGTTCCGCATCGTCGGGCGTGAGCGCCAGCATCGTGGGTTCAATGGTATCCGTCGGGCTGAGTACGACGGCGCGGGCAATGACATTGTCCAGCTCCCGAATATTTCCCGGCCAGGCATAGCGGGTCAAGGTGTCCAGCGACGCATTGCTAAATGTTATTCCGGGGCGCTTGGCGTCCTTCGCGTGTCGGTCGAGAAAGAACCGGGCGAGGGCGGGAATGTCCTCTCGGCGTTCGCGGAGAGGCGGGAGAGTAAAAGTGATGACGTTCAGCCGAAAGTACAGATCCTCGCGAAACTGCCCGGCCTTCACGGCTTTCTTCAGGTCTTTGTTCGTCGCGGCGATGATGCGGATGTTGACGGACACGGTCTTCGAGCCGCCGACGCGGTGAAACTCCCGGTCTTGCAGGACGCGGAGCAGTTTGGCTTGCAATGGCAATGACATGTCCCCGATTTCATCGAGGAAGACGGTGCCGCCGTCGGCCATTTCGAGTTTGCCCTTCTGTTGCCGGTCCGCCCCGGTGAAGGCCCCACGTTCGTGGCCGAAGAGCTCGTTCTCCAGCAACGTTTCAGTCAGTGCCACACAATTGATGACAATGAGCGGCAGCGCCTCTCGCGGGCTCCAGCGGTGGATGGATCGGGCGAACAGCTCTTTGCCCGTTCCGCTCTCGCCGAGGAGGAGGACGCTTGCATCGGACTTGGCAGCCCGCTGTGCGGCGTCCATCACGGATGTGATGGACGGGCTGCTTCCCACGATGGAGGCATAACGGCCGGCGACTTCTGAACGGAGACAATCGACTTGCCGGCGCAACGAGTCCCGTTCGAGGGCTTTGCGGATGACGATGAGGAGATGGTCCTTGTCGAGTGGCTTGGTTAAAAAGTCATAAGCCCCTTCCTTCATCGCTTCCACCGCCGCATGAACCGAACCATGGGCGGTCATCACGATGATGGGCAGGGTTTCTGTGTGCTTTGAACTGTGGAGCCGTTTCAGGACGTCGAGGCCGGTGAGTTTGGGCAGCGTCAAATCCAGCAGCACGACATGAGGCGACTCTTGCGCGATGTGGTCGAGTGCCTGTTGTCCGTCCCGTGCGACCACCGTGGCGTACTGCAATGAGTGCAGCCGATCTTCCAGCACGGTGACGATATCGGGGTCATCGTCAACGATGAGGATTTTGGCGAGCATGCTCTTGCCTCTCTCACTCAGATGGCGCGGGGGATTGCTCATCGCTGCGCGCATGCACCGAGCACCGCCTGAGATATCCTGCTGCGATCATTCTTGCGTGCGGGGTGCGCGAGCACGATGAGTGATTCCCCCACGCCATCGCTTATCCTTCCATGACATTAATGACCAATCCTGTCAGCGGTTTAGGGAAGAAATAGGTCGACTTGTGCGGCATGCGCTCGCTTGCCGTCGCGACCGCCTGGATTTCGCCGACTTTGGTGGCGTTGAGCAACAGCGCGCCCGTGCCGGTTCCCGTGGCTGCCCAATTCAGCGCCTCGTGGTCGTCTTTCGTGTAGAGGATCGCTTCTTGTTCCTGTTGTGTGGGGCAGAGCTTCGCGATGATGAGCTGCTGCAGAAGCGAGACATCAAGTTTGGTCCTGGGCGAGGCCTGGGCGGATGGGCGGTGGGCCGGTTTCAGCGTGAGGGTGGTATAGCGGTGATCCCCGTTCAAGGCCATTCCAAAGACGGGTGCGGTTCGTCCGTGTGTTCTGAGCGCGGTGATGAATTGCGTTCTCGCCGTGGCTTCCGTGGCAGCCGTGTAGGGAAAGTCTTGGAAGTCGAACATCTCACCGAGCAGGGTCTTGATCCGCTCATACGGAGGCAGCGGGGTGGTGGTGACCCGATGGGTCGGCAAGACCGTCAGGCCGGGGTCTTCCAGGGGCGCCAAGAGCATCAGGACTGCGTCATAGGGCTGGAGTCCTGTGGGTGCACCCGCCTGTTGACGGCGAGCGGCCTGATAGTTCAGCGCGGTTTCATAGCGATGGTGTCCGTCCGCGATGAAGAGGGGTTTACTCCGCATCGCCTCTACAAGTGGACGAAGGACGGCCGGCTCGGTCACGGCCCAGAGCCGTTCGCGGAATCCGGCGTCATCCTGAAAATCGTAGCGCGCCGGTTTGCCCTTCGTCTCCGCTTCGAGCAGTCCCATCACGGCCCCTTGCGGGTCTGAGTAGAGCGACCAGATCGGGCTGAAATTTGCCCCGCAGGCCCCGATGAGATTCAAGCGGTCAGTCTTCGCCGCGGCGCGTGTGTTCTCGTGGGGATAAATGTGCCCGGAGTCCAGAGCCTCCAGCTTCACCGCGGCGAGAAATCCGCGGAGCAGTCTGGTGGGCGCATCCGGGTTCGACCCGGGTGGGCGGTACTCGATGGTATGGTAGTACAGAGCCGGCTGGCGATCGCGCGTGAGCGCGCCGGTCTTGACCCAGTCGCGCAAGGTGGCGGCGGCGCGGGTATACCGGTTGTCCGAGGGGGTGTCGCCCGGCCGGTCGAGTCCCAATTCCAGCCGGATGATGTTGTGCGGATTCCGGTCGTGCAACGCCTGTTGGCCGGCCGCATCGATGATATCGTAGGGGGGCGCGACGACGTGTTGGATGTCGCCCACGACCGTCGTGTCATACAGGGTGCCGTGAAAGGGAAGAATCTGTGACATGGCTCGTCCTTTGCTGTGTGCGTAGATGTTGAACTGGCGTCTTGGCGGCTTTCCACCCCTGCGCGGCGTTCTGTCCAATGCCGTTCTGCGGCGGAGACAGGCGGGAAGAACGACTACCGGTCGCGGGTAATCATGTAGTCGGCGGTGACCGCGAGGGCGCGGCGCGCCGTGCTGTCTTCAAAGATGTCGAGTTCGCGCTTCGCTGCGCCGATATACGTTCGGGCCCGGTCCATGGCATACGTGACCGATCCATATTCGGCCATCAACAATAAGATTCGATCCAGATCGGCGGCGTCGAGCGTTCGGCTCTCCATTCTGTCCTTGATCATGCGGCGGTCCTGTTCCGAACAATGTTGGAGCAGATGGAGCAGCGGGAGTGTGGCTTTGCCTTGCCGCAAATCTTGTCCGATGGTTTTCCCGAGCGAAGCGCCGTCGGCGATGTAGTCCAGATTGTCATCGGCGACCTGGAAGGCAATCCCAAGATATTGGCCAAAGCGGAACAGGGCGTCCTGTTGGGCGTCCGATGCGTCGGCCAGAATGGCACCCATGCGGCAGGCGGCTGCGATCAACGCGGCCGTCTTATGCTCGACGATTTTAATGTAATCGCTTTCGGGAATGGCGGGGTTGCCGTTGTAGTACAGCTGAAGCACTTCGCCTTCCGCCATCTTGTTGCAGGCCTCGGAGAGGACTTCGTTGATCCCTTGACTTCGGAATTCGACGACCCGGCACATGGCTTTGGTATAGAGATAGTCGCCGACGAGAATGCTGATCTGATTCCCCCATACCTTGCGCGCCGTTTTTTTTCCGCGGCGGAGATCGG
This sequence comes from Nitrospira sp., assembly GCA_016873455.1. Taxonomy (GTDB): domain Bacteria; phylum Nitrospirota; class Nitrospiria; order Nitrospirales; family Nitrospiraceae; genus Nitrospira_D. The sequence goes on from VGXE01000033.1 coordinate 16,273, forward strand.
CTTCATCCACCACGTCATCATGCAGCAGGGTGGCCGTGTGGATGAACTCCACGACGCTTCCGAGTTGATGGTGTTCATTGGCGGCGTAGCCGCACATGCGGGCGCTCAGGAGAAGGAGCAGAGGCCGGATGCGTTTACCGCCTCCACTCAAGATCTGGGCGGCGACGGTATTGACCAGAGTGACGCTGGAGTCGAGATTCTTGTTGATCCGGTTCTCAACCCCGTCAAGTTCCTGACGGTATGAGTCCCACACCTCAGCCATCGTGTGAATGGTTGAAATTACGGACGGTCCAGCCATGTGGCGGATGGTAGGGCAGAGGGGGAAACAAAGTCAAGCAAACCATCGCCCTTTTGGCATCGACAACCTTGACAGAAGAAGGACCCATCCAGTAAGTTTCCACCCCTGAGCGCTCGTCATTCGGCTGAGGGATTCAGCCGTGGATATGGGGCTAGCCAGTCTAGGTTTCCTCGCTCAGCGTACCCCGTCTGACAGGGACACATCCCCACATTTTGAATGAGATACGGGACATGAACGTTCCAGGATTTCCCCCACAACAAGGGCTATACGATCCCAAGCAGGAAAAGGATTCGTGTGGCGTGGGCTTTGTCGTCAATGTCCAAGGCCAGAAATCTCATCGTATCGTCCAGCAAGGCCTGCAGATTCTTGAAAACCTCACCCATCGTGGTGCGCAGGGATGTGATCCTTGCACGGGCGACGGTGCGGGCATTCTCCTGCAAGTTCCCCATGAGTTTCTCAAGCGGGCGGCTGGCGATACCGGTGTTCAGCTTCCCGATGCCGGTGAATACGGGGTTGGGATGGTCTTTCTGCCCCCGCAGGCCGATCAACGCCGCCAATGTGAACAGGTGTTCGCCGCGATCATTTTGGAAGAGGGGTTGCGCCTATTGGGCTGGCGCGACGTGCCCGTGAAAAGTGACACGATTGGGCCTGTCGCTCGGAGCACGGAACCCTTCATGCGGCAGGTGTTTATCGCGCGCGACGTGCTGAACGACGCGCAGTTCGAACGAAAACTCTATGTAATCCGCAAACGGGTCGAAAACGCCGTACGGGAGTCGGCGATCCAGGGCCGCGAGTATTTCTACGTCTCGAGCCTCTCCGCGCACACGATTGTCTATAAAGGCTTGCTGCTGCCGCATCAAATGGCGGCGTATTATCAGGATCTCAAGGATTCGAGCCTCGCCAGCGCGCTCGCGCTGGTCCACTCGCGGTTCAGCACGAACACGTTCCCCACTTGGCCGCTGGCGCATCCCTATCGATACATTTGCCACAACGGCGAGATCAACACGCTGAAGGGCAACGTCAATTGGATGCGCGCCCGCCAAGGGCGACTGAACTCTGACCTGTTCGGCGCAGATCTCGAAAAACTCTACCCCATTGTCTACGAACACCAGAGCGACTCGGCGTGTCTGGACAACGCCGTCGAGTTCCTGACCATGGGCGGCCGGTCGTTGCCTCACGCAATGATGATGCTCATTCCTGAGCCGTGGGTGGCGAATCCGCAGATGGATCTCGATCGGCGCGGATTCTACGAATACCACGCAGCGATGCAGGAACCCTGGGATGGTCCCGCGGCGGTCTGCTTCACCGACGGTAAGTTGATCGGCGCGACGCTGGATCGGAACGGATTACGCCCCTGCCGCTATCAAGTGACGACCGATGGCCTGGTGGTCTTGGCCTCCGAAGCCGGTGTGCTGCCGATCGAGACGCAGAAAATCCGCCAGAAAGGCCGGCTCATGCCGGGCCGCATGTTCCTCGTCGATACGGCGCAGGGCCGGTTGATCGATGACGAGGAAGTAAAGGCGGAGATCGTGAGCCGGAAACCCTATCGGTCGTGGGTCACGCAGTATCGAATCTCCCTCGACGAGTTGCCTGAGCCAATCAACGTGCCGCAGCCCGATCATCCGACGATCCGCCAGCGGCAGCAGGCCTTCGGGTACACCGTGGAAGAGCTGAAGATGGTGCTGACCCCGATGGTGGTGGACGGCCAGGAGGCGGTCTCGTCGATGGGTACAGACACGCCGCTCGCGGTCCTGTCAGACCGGCCGCAGCTCTTGTTCAAATATTTCAAACAGCTCTTTGCGCAGGTGACGAATCCGCCGATCGATCCGATCCGCGAGGAGCTCGTCATGTCGCTGACGACCAGCATCGGTCCCAAGCCGAATCTGATGGACGAGAATCCGGAGGCGTGCCGGCGCATCCGCGTGAAGCAACCGATTCTCACGAACGCCGATTTGCAAAAGATTCGCGAATTGGCCGACCCGCATTTCAAGAGCAAGACCTTGACGATGCTGTACCGCGTGGCCGAAGGGCCGGAGGGATTGGGCGCGGCGGTCGATGATCTCTGCCGCCAGGCCTCACAGGCGATCAAGGAAGGCTACAAGTTCCTGATCTTGAGCGACCGGGGTGTGAACGAGGACTGGGCGCCCATTCCCAGCCTGCTCGGGGTTGCGGCAGTCCATCACCATCTGGTTCGCGAATGCACGAGAACGGAAGTCGGCCTCACGGTGGAAACCGGCGAGCCGCGGGACGTGCACCATTTTGCCTGCCTGATCGGGTATGGAGCAGGCACGGTCAATCCGTATCTCGTATTCGAGTCGCTGGTCGACATGGAGCGCGACGGCTATCTGCCGGAAGGGCTCGATGCGCAGACGGCCGAAGGGAAGTTCATCAAGGCCATCAACAAGGGGCTGCTCAAAGTCTTTTCAAAGATGGGCATCTCGACGGTGCAATCCTACTGTGGCGCGCAAATTTTCGAGGCGATCGGGCTCAACCGTGAGCTGATCGACCGCTACTTTACCGGGACGGCGTCCCGTGTCGAAGGCATCGGCATCCGGGAGATCGGTGAAGAGACGTTGCGGCGGCATCAGTTGGCATACGAGCCGGCGCCGATCCGTCAGCTCGAGTTCGGCGGCGAAATCCACTACCGGATTCAGGGTGAACATCACAACTGGAATCCGGACACGATCTATAAGTTGCAACATGCGACCCGGACCAACGATCCGAAGAGCTTTGCCGAATTCGCACAACTGGTGAACGATGAGAGCAAGCGACGGTCGAACCTCCGAGGGCTGCTCGAATTTAAGTTCCTGCCGGAGCCGATTCCCGTGGATGAGGTTGAGCCGGCAAAGGACATCGTGAAGCGGTTTACCACCGGCGCCATGTCCTTTGGCTCCATCAGCAAGGAAGCGCACGAGACGTTGGCTATCGCGATGAACCGGCTCGGTGCCAAGAGCAATACCGGAGAGGGCGGAGAGGATCCGGCGCGGTTCGTCCCACTGCCCAACGGCGACTCCAAGAACAGCTACATCAAGCAAGTGGCGTCCGCGCGATTCGGCGTGACCAGCCATTATTTGGCGAACGCGAGGGAACTCCAGATCAAGATGGCGCAAGGGGCGAAGCCGGGCGAAGGCGGGCAGTTGCCGGGCCATAAAGTTGATGAGAACATTGCCAAGTTCCGCTATGCGACGCCGGGGGTACAGCTGATTTCGCCGCCGCCGCACCATGACATTTATTCCATCGAAGATTTGGCGCAATTGATCTTCGATTTGAAGAACGCCAATCCCGACGCGGCCGTCTCGGTGAAATTGGTCTCGGAGGTGGGGGTCGGCACCATCGCCGCCGGCGTGGCGAAGGCGCACGCGGATAAGGTGCTGATCAGCGGCGACAGCGGTGGAACCGGCGCGTCGCCTCTGTCCTCGATCAAGTACGCCGGCGTGCCGTGGGAACTGGGATTGGCGGAGACACATCAGACGCTGGTGGTGAACGATCTGCGCGGGCGCATCCGCGTGGAAACCGATGGCCAGTTGAAGACGGGCCGTGATGTGGCGATCGCCACGTTGCTCGGAGCGGAAGAGTACGGTTTCGCCACGGCGCCGCTGATCATCGAAGGCTGCATCATGATGCGCAAGTGCCACCTGAATACGTGCCCTGTCGGCATCGCGACACAGGACCCGGAGTTGCGCAAGAAGTTCAAGGGACAGCCGGAGCACATCGTCAACTTCTTTTTCTTCGTCGCCGAAGAATTGCGGCAGATCATGGCCAAGCTGGGTTTCCGCACGGTCAACGAGATGGTCGGCCGCGTCGATAAATTGAAAGTGCAGAAGGCCATCGATCACTGGAAGGCGAAAGGCCTCGATCTGTCGCCGCTGTTGAAGATGCCGGAAGTCGGCGCCGAGGTCCCGCGTCACTGCGTGCAGAAGCAGGATCACGGGATTGCGGAGGTGCTGGACAACAAGCTGATCGAGCTCTGCAAGCCGGCCTTGGAACAGGGTGAAAAGGTGACGGTCGATCTGCCGATTCGTAACGTGAACCGGACGGTCGGCACCATGTTGTCGAACCGGATCGCGAAGCAATACGGGCTGGAAGGGCTGCCACCCGATACGATTTCGATCAAGTTCACCGGCTCGGCCGGGCAGTCGTTTGGCGCGTTCCTGTCGCGAGGAATCACACTGACGCTCGAAGGCGAATCCAACGACTATATCGGCAAGGGTCTCTCGGGCGGCACGATCGTCGTCTACCCGCCGAAGAACGCGATCTTCCAGCCGGAAGACACCATTCTGGTCGGCAACACGTCGCTTTATGGCTCGACCCAGGGTGAGGCCTATTTCTACGGTATGGCGGGCGAGCGGTTCGCGGTGAGAAACAGCGGCGCTCGGGCGGTCGTCGAAGGCACGGGCGACCATGGGTGCGAATACATGACCGGCGGCGTTGTGGTCGTGCTTGGCCGGACCGGGCGAAATTTCGCGGCGGGCATGTCCGGGGGAATGGCCTTCGTCTTGGACGAATTCGGCAAGTTCCCGGCGCGATGCAATACGGGCATGGTGGAGTTGGAGAAGGTGGCGACGGCGAGCGATAAGAAGCTGTTGCACGAGTTGATCACGAAACAGTTCATGTATACCGGCAGCCGGAACGCCAAACGCATCCTCGACTCGTGGGAGGCGATGGTGCCGAAATTCGTGAAGGTCATGCCGGTTGATTACAAGCGCGTGCTCGAAGAACGGAAGCGGAAGGCCAGCGCAGTCCACTAACGCGCAGTTGCTTGCTTTGAGGACTGAGTGTTGAGGACTGAGGGCCGAGTAAAGGGGAACGGATTGCTCAGTCCTTGGTCCTGAGTCCTCAGTCCTGGAGAAAAGATGGGTGATCCGAAGGGTTTCATGAAATACGCCCGCGAGGGCCCGAAGCGAAAGCCGGTCGAGCTGCGCGTGCTCGACTGGAAAGAGATGTACGAGCCGATCGCCGAGGACAAGCTGAAAGTCCAGGGGGCCCGCTGCATGGACTGTGGCGTGCCGTTTTGCCAGGGATCGACGGGGTGCCCGGTCGTGAATCTGATTCCCGAGTGGAACGATCTGGTCTATCGCGGCCGCTGGAAAGACGCGTTGAAGGCGCTCCACACCACGAACAATTTCCCCGAGTTCACCGGCCGGCTGTGCCCGGCTCCGTGCGAAGGGGCCTGTGTGCTCGGGATCAACGAAGACCCTGTCTCAATCCGCATCATCGAATGGAATATCATTGATCGGGGATTCAACGAGGGCGAAGTCGTACCAATTTTGCCCGTGCGAAACACCGGCAAGACGGTTGCCATTGTTGGGTCCGGGCCATCAGGACTCGCCGCGGCTCAACAGTTGGCTCGTGCCGGCCATCGTGTCACTCTGTTCGAGAAGGCCGACCGCATCGGCGGACTGCTCCGCTACGGGATCCCCGATTTCAAAATGGAAAAATGGGTCATCGACCGCCGTCTGGAACAGATGAAGGCCGAGGGCGTTGAGTTCAAACCCGGTGTGATGGTCGGCAAGGACATCACGGGTGAGCAATTGCGAAAACAGTTTGATGCCGTGGGGCTGACGATGGGCGCGGAGCAGCCGCGCGAGTTGCCGATTCCCGGCCGAGAACTCAAAGGCATCCATCTTGCGATGGAGTATTTGACGCAGCAGAACAAACGGACGGCTGGGATTTCTGTGACGGATGAGCCGATCACGGCCAAGGGAAAGCGCGTCGTCATCATTGGCGGCGGCGATACCGGATCGGACTGTCTGGGGACCGCTCACCGGCAGGGTTGTGCTGAAGCGCACCAGTTTGAATTGCTGCCGGAACCGCCGCCGACGAGGGCCAATTCGACTCCTTGGCCGCTCTGGCCGATGCAACTCCGCACGTCACACGCCCACGAAGAAGGGTGCGACCGGCAGTGGAGCGTCTCGACCGCGAAGTTCACCGGCCACGACGGCCACGTCACCAAACTGCACGCGCATCGCGTGAAGTTTGAGGCCGGAAAGTTTGTGCCGGTTCCGAATTCTGATTTTGAAATGGATGTGGATCTGGTGCTGCTCGCAATGGGCTTTACCGGTCCCGTGAAACACGGCCTGCTCGACAGCCTGGGCGTCACGTACGATCAACGTGGCGCGGTGGCGGTGGACGACAACTTCATGACCAACCTCGACGGGGTCTTTGCCGGCGGGGATACCAAACGCGGCGCCTCCCTCATCGTCTGGGCGATCTCCGAAGGCCGCAAAATGGCAGCTGGCATCGACAAGTTTTTGCAGGCTGGGAAGTCTGCAAAAACAGGCCGCTGAAAACGACTTTCAACTGCGTTCTCGCTTCGCTCAAACCCTCAACGTACCTAGAACCGTACGCCTCGGGCTCTCGCTCGCTGCGGCCTTTTTGGAGGCCGTTTTGAGCGGCCTTAATAGTCCAAGCGGTTGACTTCGATCTATTTGAAAAGTAGCTTGTTGCCATTTCTAAACTCTGATTTCGAGTCCCGATGGCACTCTTCAGGCCGCGTCTAACCGATCACCATGGAATACTCGTCCCCCAGGCGGACTTGGATTTCGCGATCCCGTTTCTGGACGAAGATATTCCTTTGTATGTAGACCCATTCCTGCTATGGCGTTCACCGTCTCAGCAGGATCAGGCTTTGCACAGCAGTCTGCTCAACGCATTCAATCACCTTGGCTACCTGTGTGCTAATGGTCAAATGGGGCAAGCAGTAGAGACACTCATTGCCGCCTCAGAATGTGATGAAGTCGGACGAGGTATCATCTTTAGGTGTGGAAATAGGATAACGGCGGCGTACCCTTTCGGTTGAACACTCAACCAACGCCTCGGTTACCGCCGAGGGGAAAGGATACGCCACCATGCGTGAGAAGAGCAGCAACGAGACGGTCGAGTCAAGCGCGGTGTGTTATGCCACG
>VGXE01000034.1 GCA_016873455.1 Nitrospira sp.
AGCGTAAAACAAAAACCCTTCGGATGGAGCCACATTGGTTTCGAGTGCAACCTGAGCTAGCTCTTTAGTGTCCCTTGCAACATCTGCGAACACCTCGCACCATTCTTTCTCTTCGGCTTGTATCATTTCAAACAGGCGTGAAGTCTCAGATGGATTGGCTTTCTCGGATTTATCTTCCGTCTTGTCGAGGTCTCCGATAAGACGCTGCACATGACATTCGAGCTCATCCATATATCTTGCGTTGGCCTCAAGCAATGCCAGCCCATACGAGACCTTGGCAAGTTTGTCATTAAAGAAGTTGGTCCCACCCTTAGCCCCTTTGTCATCACCAGCGTAGGACGTGCACCAAGTCATGAGAATTAGGAAGAATATCGTGAACGCAAACAAAGAAGATGAGGGTCGGTTAGAGATATGAAGTTCAACCGAAAGGGTACGCCGCCGTTATCCTATTTCCACACCTAAAGATGATACCTCAGGGAAGGACAAACATTCCAAAGTAAGCAAACAGGATGAGGACGAACAACGCCGCTACCCATTCGGTCATCCTTGAGATTCCTTGTCGAACATTCATGGTGTTCCAATCTATTTTGTCCCGTTGCTTTGAACCTGGAATGTCAGCTCATGCGTCGTGCAGTGATCATTGGAAACAGTCCACATGAAGGCATTCAGCTGGACATGGCATTTTTCGATCAAGAACTTATTGGGGCCAGAACTGGACATGTTAGTCACGAATGGGCCTGCTTGGGTGCAGCCTGCTCCCAGCCCGACAATCACAATCATTACTCCAATCAGCGGTAATCTTCCTCTCATAGTGTCCTCCTTATGATGTACGACTCCCCTCCAGAACCGCGCTGAGTATATCCTAATTTGGGAGAATTCTAAAAGAGGATCCCCTGCCCCCTGCCCGTCCGCACCGCTCCGGTTGCCCCCTAGGCAGCCTAGGGCTTGTTCGGGATCGCCAGCCGGCAGAACTGGTCCCAGTGGTACCAGAGAATTCCCTATTGTTTTTTGTGGCTAAGGGAAGAGAGAAGGAGAAAAGGAAAGAAGGACAAACGTTGTTCGCCAGACCCGGGACCAGTGGGACCAGCTATCCGGTGTGGGGGCTGGGGAAGGACTACACGATGACCTTCATCGTAGCGTGGCGTCCTGGAGCTCCCCCCCACATCCAGGATGCCATGCCGCTGGAGCCGAGACTGGGGCTAGGATGGAGCAGCAGAGGGTTGGGGCAGGCCTGGCACGACACGGTCATTCGCCAGATGGAGGTCGATGACTATGCCGAGAGCCTGTACAGGTTTCAAAATGTCTGAAAAAATTCTCCCGCCACAGAGTCCGTTCCTATCGCACGAGGCGCTGATTTTTCCCGGGTGGTGGGGGTGGAAAAAGCGTGTTAATAGCGTGTTAGGAAGAGGGAGAAATTAAAGGGAATCGAGAGGGGTACCTGCCTTGTCGTGGGAAGGGATAACCGGCGAAACTGCTGATGTAGAGAGGGGATTGCCCATGCCGTCAATGACTTGAGCAATCCCCCTTCTTTTGCTCCCAAAGCAGGCGCGCTACCGGGCTGCGCTACGCCCCGAACCTTACGATAATGTTGAATGTTGAATGCTAAATGTTTAGTGAACAGATTGAACCAGTCCGTCCGAAAATTCAACATTCATCATTCATCACTCAACATTCACCATGTGTTGGCTCAGTATCGCTCGCAATTGAGCAAACGCTTTCGCCCGATGACTGATCCGGTTTTTTTCTTCGGGGGACAATTCCGCCAGTGTCTTGCCCAATTCGGTCACAAAAAATACCGGGTCGTACCCAAAGCCTTTTGAACCAACCGGTGCGTCCGTGATGGTGCCACATAACTCTCCGGTTGTGACGCGTACGCCATCGACCGGGAATGCAAGCGCCGCCACCGTGATGAATCGGGCGGTCCGCTTTCCGGGCGGCACACCGAACAACTCCTGAATCAACTTCCGGCAATTATCTTCGTACGTCGCCTGCTCACCGGCATACCGCGCGGCGTAGACACCGGGACGTCCACCCAATGCATCGACTTCCAGCCCCGTATCATCTGCCACAGCCGGGAGACCGGTCGCGGCAGCAATCTCTCTCGCCTTTTTCACGGCGTTGGCCTCGCAGGTCGCCCCATCTTCGACGACCTCCGGGGCCTGAGGAAATTCATCCAATGTTCTGATCGTGACGCCCAAGCCCTCCAAGAGCGCGGCCACCTCCGCTCCCTTGTGCCGGTTGCGTGTCGCCAGGACAATTTCTTTCAGCGCGGGCACGTCAATCGAGCTCGCCGATTAAATCCTTCTGCATGGCGGTGAGCCGCTGAATCGCCTGCCAGCCCAGCGCCAAAAATTCGTCCATGTCTTGCTTGGCAAACGGCGTGCGCTCAGCCGTCCCCTGAACCTCGACATAGCGACCACGGCCCGTCATCACAAGATTCATGTCCACTTCGGCCATTGAATCCTCGGTATAGGCCAAATCCACCATCACTTCGCCGCCCACCTTCCCCACGCTCACCGCTGCCAGATAGTCTGTCAGCGGCAGGCGTTTGATCGCGTCCTTCTTCTTCAAGGCCTGACAGGCATCGGCGAGCGCGATGAATGCTCCGGTAATTGATGCCGTCCTGGTTCCTCCGTCTGCCTGAATCACATCGCAATCGATCCAGATCGACCGCTCCCCCAATTGCGATAAATCCGTGACGGAACGCAACGCGCGTCCGACCAGTCGCTGAATTTCCAGGGTTCTGCCCCCTTGTTTACCCTTCACCGCCTCGCGGGGAGACCGATCATGGGTGGCACGCGGCAGCATTGCATATTCCGCTGTGACCCATCCGGTCCCTTTGCCCTTGAGAAACGGCGGCACTTTTTCTTCAATCGACGCGGTGCAAATGACCTTGGTATCGCCCATTTCGATCAGAACGGCGCCCTCCGCGTGTTTGATAAAATTTCTGGTTACTTTCACCGGACGGACTTGATCTTTCCGCCGTCCGTCAAACCTCACCAACCCCGCGATCCCGCTCATTGCCATGCCCCTTTGCCAAGTGTGGAGGAATTGCGGGAATTATAGTGAAGGCGTGAAGAAAGCGCAAACCGCTGATCTGCCAGGTCATCTGAATGCTCCAGGACTCACCCCGGCACATGCAGGGCGCACTCTCCGGAAAACGGGCACAGAGAAACTCATACGGAAACCGTATATTTACCGCAAGGCTGACTTCGACGTGACGAGTGAGTGAACCCTGCACAAAGAATGAAAACTCTGGCGAAATCCGGCGATTTATCCGATGCTCGCTTGAGCGACTGGCTCTCTAAGCAATACGAGGAGGACCGACGGACGTGACGCTTCCCCTGAATTCCAACGAACACCAAACCTTGCTGAACAATCGCACACTCCTCGTGGTCGATGACGAGGAACCGATTCGGCGCGTCCTCGGATATCTCCTCACCTCGCACGGCTATACCGTCGAATTTGCAGGCGATGCGCGGGACGCCCGCCAAAAACTCAAGACCCAACCGTTCGCGCTCATGTTATGCGATGTCAATATGCCGGGGGAATCCGGCATGGATCTCGTGCGCAATGTCCTCGCGGAATACCCCAACACTGCCGCAATCATGGTCACCGGGCTGGACAGTTCCGTGCTGGCCAACGCCGCCATCGAGGTGGGCGCGTTCGGGTATATCGTCAAACCATTCGAAACCAACGAAGTGCTGATCAATATCGCCAATGCCTTGCGCCGCCGGCGCCTTGAACTGGAGAACCGCTTTCATCGCGAGAGCCTGGAGGACATCGTGCGCACCAGGACGATCGCGCTTCAGCACGCCTTGGATTGGCTGGAACGCAGCGAAAAAGAGCTGCGCCTGTCGCGCGAAGAGACGATTCAGCGTCTCGCCATCGCCGCGGAATTCCGCGACAGCGCCACCGCGCAGCACATTCAACGGATGAGCCACTACTGCGAACTCTTGGCGCGCAAGATCGGGTTGTCACCCGAGCGATGTGAGTTGATCCGCACCGCCAGTCCCATGCACGACATCGGCAAGATCGGGACGCCCGACCAGATACTCCTGAAGCCCGGCAAATTCACCGAGGAAGAATTCGACGTCATTTCACAGCATGCCGAAATCGGGTACAAGATCTTGTCGGGATCCGACTCCGAGCTGCTCAAGGTCGCCGCCACGATCGCGTGGACTCACCATGAGCGCTACGACGGCACCGGATATCCCCGCGGCCTCAAAGGCGAGGACATTCCCATTGAAGGCCGTATCGTCTCCATCGCCGATGCCTTCGATGCCCTGACGACTCAACGTGTCTATAAGCCGGCGTTTGAAATCAGCCATGCCATCGAGCTGATGCTCAAGAATCGCGGCAAACATTTTGACCCAGAATTGCTCGATATCTTTGTCGCCTCCGCTGACGAACTGACCCGAATCCACGACCAGTACGCCGACCGTCCAGTGCCCGACCCAACCCAAGAAGCCTGACCACCGCCGTTGGCTTTTTTATTGAGCCAGGATTCCGCTTAAACAGCCGAAAACATACCGTGGAGGCCGGAGAAAACGCCCTATCGACCGCTCCGGTGGAAGATCGGGCTCCAGGGAACGCGTGCCGGCCGCCGGCCACACGCAGATCAGGTAGGCTCGTAATTCAGATTCGGCGAAAGCCAGCGTTCGACGGTCCGAAGGTCCATGCCTTTGCGTCTGGCATAGTCCTCGACCTGGTCCTTGCCGATCTTGCCGACGGCGAAGTATCGGGCGTCCGGATGGGCAAAATAGAATCCGCTCACGGACGCAGCCGGCCACATCGCAAAGCTCTCGGTGAGCGTGATTTCCGCGTTGGTCTCCGCCGACAAAAGATCAAACAACAGCCGCTTCTCGGTATGGTCCGGGCACGCCGGATAGCCCGGTGCCGGACGGATTCCGCGATATCGTTCACGTATCAACTCGTCATTCGTCAATCGTTCGCCCTTGCCGTAGCCCCACTCCTCGCGTACCTTCTTATGGAGACACTCCGCGAAGGCCTCGGCTAACCGGTCGGCGAGCGCCTTGGCCATGATCGAATTGTAATCGTCGTGGTCCTTATCGAACCGTTCACACAGCTTCTCCAATCCAATGCCGGCTGTCACCGCAAAGGCACCGAGGTAATCCTGTCGGCCAGACTGTTTTGGAGCCACATAGTCGGCGAGACACAGGTTCGGCTGCCCTTCAGGTTTTTCAGCCTGCTGACGAAGATGATGGACCGTCGTGAGCACGGTCTTGCGCGACGCATCCGTGTACAGTTCGATATCATCACCGGCCGACGCGGCGGCGAAGAAGCCGTAGACACCCTTGGCCGTGAGCCACTGCTTCTGGACGATCTCGTCCAACAGCCGGCGCGCGTCGTCGTACAGTTCCTTGGCCTTCACGCCGACCGTCGCGTCCTCGAAAATCGTCGGATAACGCCCTCTCAGTTCCCATGTGTGAAAGAACGGCGACCAGTCGATGAACGGGATCAATTCAGACAGCGCTTGATCGTCATTGACTTGAATACCAAGAAAGGCCGGCGCTGGAATATCGAATACCGACCAGTCAGTCACGAGGTGATGGGCACGGGCCTGGGCAATCGTCAATACCGGCTTGGCACCTTTCTCGTGATGCGCTTGCCGCATGCGCTCGTAGTCCTCGCGCACCTGCCGAACAAAGCCCGGCTTCTGCGTCTGACTCACGAGGCTTCCGACCACACCGACTGCGCGAGACGCATCCAGTACATGCACGACACCCGGTCCGTATGATGGGGCGATCTTCACCGCCGTGTGGGCTTTGCTCGTCGTGGCCCCGCCGATGAGCAACGGCACATCAAACCCTTCCCGGGTCATTTCCTTGGCCACATGCACCATTTCGTCAAGCGATGGCGTGATGAGACCGCTCAGGCCGATAATGTCCGCCTTCTTGTCCTTTGCCGCCGCCAGAATCTTTTCGCATGGGACCATGACGCCAAGATCAATCACCTCATAGTTGTTGCAGCCGAGCACCACCCCGACGATGTTTTTCCCGATATCGTGGACATCGCCCTTGACCGTCGCCAGCACCACCCGCCCCTGAGCCTGGAAGTTACCGACCCGCTGTTTTTCCTCTTCCATGAAGGGCATCAAATACGCCACCGCTTTCTTCATGACACGGGCACTCTTGACCACTTGCGGCAAGAACATCTTGCCGGAGCCGAACAAGTCGCCGACGACGTTCATGCCGGCCATGAGCGGCCCTTCGATCACCGCGAGCGGTCTCGGATAGTGCCGTCTCGCTTCCTCCGTGTCCTGGTCAATATAGTCCGTAATCCCCTTGACCAGCGCATGGGCCAGGCGCTCTTCGACCGTGCCTTTCCGCCATTCATCATCCTTGACCGCAGTCTTGCCTTTCGCCTTCACCGTCTCAGCAAACGTCACCAGCCGCTCAGTTGCATCAGGACGCCGGTTCAGCAATACATCCTCAACAAGCTCAAGCAAGTCTTTAGGAATCTCCTCGTACACCGCGAGCTGACCAGCATTCACGATCCCCATGTCCAGCCCGGCCTTGATGGCATGATAGAGAAAGGCCGCATGCATGGCTTCTCGCACCACATTGTTGCCCCGAAACGAAAAGGAGATATTGCTGATGCCGCCGCTGACCTTGGCACCAGGGAGAGTCTGCTTGATCCAGCGCGTCGCCTCGATGAAATTCACCGCATAGCCGTTGTGCTCCTCGATGCCGGTCGCCACCGTCAGCACGTTCGGATCAAAGATGATGTCTTGCGGAGGAAACCCGACCCGCTCCGTGAGAATCTTGTAGGAACGGGCACAGATCTCTTGCTTCCGCTCCAGTGTGTCCGCTTGACCCTGTTCGTCAAACGCCATCACAACCACGGCTGCCCCGTACCGGCGGATGAGCGTGGCCTGCTCGATAAACTTGGCCTCGCCTTCCTTCAGGCTGATGCTATTCACGACGGCCTTGCCCTGGATGTTCCGTAATCCCGTCTCCAGCACGTCCCACTTGGAGCTATCCACCATGATCGGCACTTTGCAGATATCCGGCTCCGACGCAACCAGGCGAAGAAATTTCTCCATCGCCGCCATGGAGTCGAGCATGCCCTCATCCATGTTGATGTCGATGATCTGCGCGCCGCCCTCGACTTGTTGCCGCGCGACAGACAGAGCCGCTTCATAGTCGCCGGCCAAGATCAGCTTGGCGAAGGCCGGCGAGCCGGTGACATTGGTCCGCTCGCCGACGTTCACGAAATTTGAGTTGGGACGGATTGTCACCGCCTCCAGACCGCTCAATCGCGTATAGGGCTCAACGGAAGGGATCGGTCTGGGTGATACGCCGCGAACGGATTCGGCGATCAGCTTGATGTGGGACGGAGTGGTCCCGCAGCAACCGCCGACGATATTCAACCAGCCATTCTTCGCCCAGTCGCGCAGTTGAGGCGCGAGCGATTCCGGCGTTTCAGGAAATCCCGTCGGCAAGAGCGGATTCGGCAAGCCGGCGTTGGGATGGGCACTCAGATAGATCGGCGCGATCCGCGACAGTTCCTCGATCAACGGCCGCATTTCCTTCGGCCCCAGCGCACAATTCATCCCCGCGCTGAGCAGCGGCACATGGGAAATAGAATTCCAGAATCCTTCGACCGTCTGGCCGGTCACACCGCGATTGCTCCCGGCTTGAATGAAGGTGACGGAGGCCATAATTGGCACTCGCCGTGAGCCGGAGGCAAACGCCTGTTGAATGGCAAAGAACGCCGCCTTTGCATTCAGCGTGTCGAAAATGGTTTCGACGAGCAGCAGATCGGCACCGCCATCGAGTAATCCGCGCACTTGCTCGCCGTAGGCTTCGACCAACTCCTCATAGGTCGTGCCCCGCGCAGCCGGATTGTTGACATCGGTGGAAATCGATGAGGTCTTCGTCGTTGGCCCGATGGCTCCCGCCACAAAACACCGCCGGCCTGGTTGCGCGGCCTGCACGCGCTCGACCGCGTGCCGCGCGCACTCTGCTCCGGCTTTCGAGAGTTCATAGCCGAGCCGGTTCATTCCATAATCAGCCAGCGAGATCTTCTGTGAATTGAAGGTGTTGGTTTCAACGATATCGGCGCCGGCTTCCAAGTACTGTCGATGAATATCCTCGATAATCGCCGGCTGCGTGATATTGAGGAGATCGTTGTGCCCCTTGAGGTCCTTCTTCCAGTCCTTGAACCGCTCGCCGCGAAACGCGGCCTCGTCCAGCTTGCGCTGCTGGATCATCGTCCCCATGGCGCCATCGAGGATGAGGATGCGTTCTTTAAGCAACGATTCAATTATGGGTGCATTTGTCTGAGCCACAAGCGCCAATCTCCCATTCGCCATTCGTACGTGGGCTATGATACTGGACAGGCTCCGGACCGGCAAGCCAAACACTTTCTTGACAGATCTTCGACCCTGTCGATACGATGTCCTCACGCTGAGAGGAACCTATTGCTCCGCCGACACCTGCAGTATAGCCTGAGCTGGTTGCTCCTGCTGGGGTTCTCGCTGGGCTCGCCTCAACCCTCCGCCGCCGCCCCGTACTTTGAGGACGGCTTTCTTGGACTGACCCAAGCCGAATTGCACGCGAAGCTCGGCATGCCGCAGGCGGTGCGGGACCGGAAATCGGCGTTGCGCCTGTTCACATACTATCCGATCACAGATTGGGCGACCTATTTCAGCAAGCTGGTGTCGCCGGAGAACGGCGAAGATGTGTACACGTTCACACGTGGCTCGACCGAGATCCGGTATTCGTTCAGTTATGCCGGGGACCCCACCGATGACAGCGAACATCGACCCCTGTTCGTCCGGCTCGTCGATATCGAATTGTCTCCATCTGTACCGATGGCCGTGCTGCCATCGCTGATTCCGGAGTTTCGTCCATCGAGCGATTCGACGGCCCCGGCCTTCCGCTCCAACATCTGGGTGCTGTTATTCAAAGGGAACCCTTCGCCGGCGGCCGGGTTTATCGTAAAGGAGCAAGGGAAGGAACAGCTGGACTGGCGGCTAAGTTATCAATTGTTTTCGATGCGCGGCCTTCCCGATCGTCTCACCCCCCACGCGCTGATCGACCGGATTGAAATCGGCGCCCAGAGCCTACGGCTGGTGACGGTCCGACAGCGGCACACCCATGAACCGATGATCAACCCCTATTCCGCCGAGTTTAGCCGGCAAGCGGCCACTCCCGCCCCATCTGCCAAACCGATTCCAGTCCCTCAATATGCGGAATAATCGTCGTCGTGTTGTTGCTGTCGGCAGGAACTCGCTACTGCGGCACGTGCTGAAGACGATCTTGTTGCGCCTGTCCGGCCGCGGTGGTCTTTTGTTTCATGACATCCATCGGTCCGCCGTCGCTCGTATAGATGAGCACCGGCGTTCCAATCGCCAGCACGATGAGCAACCCCAGAGCCAACAGCCGGATCATCGGGCTGTTCTTGCTGAAATACATGACGCACAAGAGTACCGCCGCCGCGATACCAGCCGTGCTCAGCATATCCGATTGAGACGAACCGAGGGTGTTGAGGTTCACCTTCATCGCGGGAATCGTCGCCCCCAATCCCTTGACCTTTTCTGCGAACTTTTCTTTGACCGTCACCACGGTCGATGCCGGGGTTTTGTCGGCATCGGACCGGTCATGAGTCTTGACCTTGGCGCGGTACCGCTCGGGGATCGTTTCCGGTCTATCGGTCAACACCGGGTTCCCCTGATCGTCGATATAGGAATACACCGTCGTCGCGCGCACTTCGACGACGCCCCAGGCCCAGCCGGCCATGAGGCCGATGACCGCACAAAATGGCATGACCCTTTTCCAGTCTCGATACCGCATGGACATGAGTATAGCGCGACCCTGTAAGATTGGAATTGATTCCTCAAAACCGGCCATTCCTTGACTCTGCGGTGTACCCATTGTTAGCATCCACCGCTCCCGCTCCACGATCATGACCACTGATTCTCAGACACCCCCAGCCGCTTCGTTACCCGACGAGCCGTCGTTTATCCGCCGCCGTCCCGTGCGAATCATTATCTATGCCGGACTTGGCGTCTTCGCCCTGATGGCGGTCATCTGGCCTCTGATTGCCCAGCTCCGCGACCCTGATTTTCAGCAGCATGTCCAACAGCACCGTGTCATGGTCGGCATGACGAAAGATCACGTCCTCAAGTCCTGGGGGGGACCGCAGACCATCAATACCTCATTCACCGATGACGGGTTGCGGCGGGAAGAATGGATTTTCGAAGATTGGGAAAGCCCGTCCGTGGTTCGGCACCGCTACCTCTACTTCGAAGAGGGCGTGCTGATCGGAGGCTGGTTCGAAGGGTCCGGTGAGCGAACTCCGATGACGACTCCGGCGGATTCTCCCCACCCGAAACGACAACTCAAGCCGTAGCCGGGATACGTACGGGAGAAGTCTCGTCACCCGCTGCTCAAGAGCCATGGCGCGCATCGCACGGCGTTTGCACTTTTCCCGGCGCCCCTCTACACTCGCAAACAGCTGGTCAGGGCGTTTCGGTAATACGGGCGCGCCGCTCTTGGCCGGGACCGCCGGACACCGTGAGCACACGTTTCCATTCGCGGACTTGATACACGGCCCAGGCGTTGGGCTGGCCTTTGAAAAACGCCGTGGGATCCTCGCCGCTGGCGCTGAGGTAAATGGGTTCGGTAAACCCCTCCTCCAGCACATAGTCCAGCAGCGATTCCGTGGTGAAACCGGCTCCGCGCAAGGCCACATCGGCCAACAGGGTCAGGATGTCATCTGGGTTTTGAATCGTCAGCGGGTTCATATCACGATATTCTCACGCGACCGAATTGTAACGAGGCCGTCGACCGGAAGGCAAGAGACGATGATGGGACATTCAACACGTTCCCGTTTCACGCAGAGGCTGCTCACAGTCATGGACGGCAAGCACCACTGGGCATGGGAACACTTCGCCACAGGCCGCCTCACAACAGCCCAGCTAAAGATTCACTTCCAGCAAGAGTACGCCGTCTATGTCAGAGATTTTCCCGTCTTCCTTGCCCGCATCCACGGCCACAATCCGCCCGCCTCTGTTCGCCGCATGCTGGCGGAAAATATCTACGAGGAAGACACCGGAGGCCTCTCTCTCGGCACATCCCATCCCGCACTCTTTCTCTCGATGATGGAGGGGCTGGGGTTCAGATCACAAGACTTCGAGCATATCCGTCTGCTGCCGGCTGCACGCCGTTATCGCGCCTGGCTTGACCGAATATCCAACCATCGTCAATGGGTACTGGGCGCCGCCGCCCTGACGGTCTTCGTCGAAGGCAGCGTCAAGGACCGTGCGGAGCTGGCCCAACCGTCGCAACCGAGAACCTCCGAAGAAATCGAAGCCGTCATCGCCAGGCACCCGCTCGTCCGGCATCATGGTCTTTCTCCCGATCATATGGATCTGATCCGCGCCCATCAGGCCGTGGAAGCCGGCCACCGACATGACGCCTATGACATGGTCGTACATCATGCGACCACCCGCGCCGAGCAGCAGGCCGTCCTGACCTGTGTCAAAAAATGTCTGGCCCTCTGGCTCGCCCATCGTGATGCCGTGGCCAAGGCCTGTGGGATAACCAAGCCGTGACCGTCCGGCATCCCCTTCTCTCGCTCTTCGTTCTGCCCCTCCCGTTCATGCTGATGGTTGTCAACTGTCCGCTCCTCGCATTCGAATCTGACGTACCTGAAGAAATGGTCTTCATCCCAGCAAGTGAATTCCTCATGGGCAGCCCGGATGACGGCGCCAGCTTTGACGACGAACGGCCGCAACGCAGGGTCTACCTTCCCTCATTTCTCATCGACCGCCACGAGGTCACCAATGCCCGATACAAGCCATTTCTTGACGCGACCGGGCACCCGGAACCGAGTCACCAGAAATTAGAATTCAGATTGTGGTTCCACGGCCGCCCATTTCCTGGCAGCGAACAGCATCCGGTCGTCAATGTCAGCTGGTGGGACGCCGTGGCCTATTGCCAGTGGTCAGGCAAACGACTCCCCACCGAAGCGGAATGGGAAAAGGCCGCACGAGGCACCGATGGCCGCCGCTATCCCTGGGGCAACAACTGGGAATTCACCAAAATGAACAGCGCCAGTTACTGGGCAGGCCGCACGATTGAATTTGCGGATGGAGTGGAATGGACAGCCTTCTGGGTAAGCGGTGACGGAGCCCGTATCTCCCATGAACGAGGCATCCGAGGTGAAGTGCTCACCTTGCCCGTCGGGAGTTTTCCTGAAGGCGCGAGCCCGTACGGTCTTTTCGACATGGCCGGCAACGCCTCGGAGTGGGTGCAGGATTGGTACGAACCCTATTCCTACCTCAACGCGCCGCTGTCCGATCCGCAAGGGCCGAACGGACAGCTGCTGAAAGTCGTCCGCGGTGGATCCTGGCTCAAACCGGCACGAAATCTCCGCGCATCAGACCGCGACTACGGCTTCCCGGCAGACCGCGCCAGCGGGATCGGCTTCCGCTGCGCCAAAGACGTTTACTGAGGCTATCCGAACAATCCGACCGGTCTGTGTGTGTGGTTCGGCAATACTGCGGCCACCTCAGACGTCGTGGCACCGAAGTGCCGCGTGAGGACGTCGGCATAGATATCCCGGAATTCGACAGTCGGTGCGATATACCGTCCTTGGTCGAGATTGGCCGGGATCAATGAAGATACCCAGCCCGACGCACCGTGATAGAACCCTCCTCGCACGCCTCCACCGAAGAGGAACCACACGGTGGCCTTGGCATGGTCCGTTCCGTTGCTGGCGTTCATTTTTACCGTTCGCCCGAATTCCGTCGCAGTCATGACCACGACGTTGCCCATCAGCGGCCCCAGGTCGTCATGGAATGCCCGCAACCCACCGGCAAAATCTGCCAGCCGCGAAGCCTGCACTTGGGCAAAGCCTCCAGCGCCGCCCTGGTCTTCGTGCGTATCCCAACCACCAAGATCGACGGTTGCCACTTCCAGCCCCACGCCCGACCGAATCACGTGCGCCAGATCTCGCATCTGGTTGCCAAAGCCAGTGGCCGGATAGGTCGCCCCATTTTGCGGCGCTGCGGGGCCGATCGCCTCAATCGTCGCCACTCGACTCAGCATGTCGGGACCCAAGGCATGGACAAGATTTCGAAAGGGATTCGTCGTCGTCGATGCAGGATCTTGGGCATACATCGCTCGAAGATTCGACTCGAGGGGAGCCTTGGAAGAACCCAGCCTGGCAAAGCTGAGACTCCGCAGATTGTTGACGGCGGGAACCAGGACTGCCCCTCGCAACGAGTCCGCCAAATCGTTGCTGAAACTGGCCGCACGGATTGTCGCAGCCCCTGCCCCAGGCACGGCTTGCAGATAACGGTTGAGCCAGCCATCTTGCAGGGTGAAGACCCCACGCTCGAGCGTATCTTGATCCGTAAAATGCGATAGCGTCGAGCCCACAAAGCCGCCTCGTGTCACAATCGCCAACTGATTGTTTGCATAGAGAGGCATCAACGCCTGCATCGACGGGTGCAGCGCAAATCCAGTTCCAGGCAGAGCGAGGCCTGATCCGTCTCCGGAACCGGGAGGAAGAACCCCGATCCCGTTGCCGACGACGGTCGGACGCGGTCTCATGACGTAATATTCAGGGTCTGTATACGGCACGACCGTATTCAGCCCGTCGTTCCCACCCCGTTGAAAGACGACGACCAGTGTCTTGCCCGCATTGTTTGCCGCAAAGGCCTTTCTGGGCGAACTCAACAGGCCGGGAAACAGGCTGATCATCGTGGCCATAGCGGCAGATCCGACGGCACGGCGTAGAAGCGTCCGCCGCGAAAGGATTTCCGTCGATTCGCCGCAGCAAGAGCAGGACGGCGCCTTGGGATCTCGATCGACTGGTATCGGTTCCGGATAGTCTCGTCTGAGTTTTTTCAACGCCATAGTCACCCTCACTGATAGAGATAGCGTGGATTGGTCAGCATGGTCGCCATCGTTCGGTCCAGCGCAGACTCGCGCGAGGCGTCCTTGATGTCGAATGCATTGCCACCGAGACCGGTCCGGAGCGTATTCACATACACACTGTACTCCGTCGCCGTGACGACACGATCACTCGTCAGATTCGTCAACAGACCTAAGATTTGCGCTTCTGTTGTCAACTGCAGCTCCTCCATCCACTTCCGGATTGAGCCGGCGCTGCTGGTCGAACCATATTGAATCGTGGAACCAAATCCAGCAATGCTGGACTCATAGGCCATGCTGGCTTCATGAAAGAGCACGTTTGTATTCAGCCACTCGATTGATTGCTCTTTGAATCCGGTCGGAGGCGGAAATTCATATATCGACTGCCCGACGGCAACCAGGCGGGTTCGGAAGGGCTCGCGGGAGGACCAGACGCCCAAATTGCGGTACAGCCCCACGAGATACTCCAGGGGCGTCTTCACCTGGCTCCGGTAATTCGCCACATTGTTGAAATCTGCTGAGGTGAAGATGGCGATCAATACTTTCTTGATGTCGCCATCTGAATCTGTAAACACCGAAGCGACTTCGTTCACCAGCGTTGGCGACACCGTATCACTGATGAAGTAGGCGCACAGTTTCTTTGCAATGTTGCGCGCCGTCGAAGCATGTCTGGCTGCCACCGTCAGCACCTGTTCTCCCTCACTCGGCCCGCTTTCATTGAATGGAATATTCTGCCCCAGCACCAATTTGGGCCCGGGGCTGTGACGGCTTGACACAAAACGGAATCCACCGCGCACGTCCGCTGTGTTATCCCACCCGGTAAACGTTTTGGATGCTTCAACAATGTCGAACTGGGTAAAGCCGTTTGGAGTGCCCTCGTCGGTCTTACCCAACGTGTGCAACTCGAGCACTTCACGTGAATAGTTTTCATTCGGATTTTCTTTCACATTCACGTCGGTATTGAGATAGATCATCATGGCGGCGCTCTTGCCGCTCGCCATCAAGAGATCCAGAAATCGACCGAATGCCAGTCGGCGAAAGGCTTCGTTCTCCTGCAGCTCATACTGACCTTTTCCGTGGGTGCGGTAGTTCGTATTGAAGTGGTTGTCCCAGAAATACACCATCTTTTCTTTCAACTGCCGCCGGCTATGCATCTTCCTAATCAAGTCATGATCCTGCAATTCGTTTAAGTTCGGTGACAAGACGGAGGCGTCGCTGTCATCAGCCCGCCAATCAGTCTTGTCCTGTGATAACAACACATCCGTTGCAATGTCCTGAATGGGTATCGGCGCCGGCAACGGCGAGGTACTGTGCAAATTGGTGGGCCACGGCTTGTTCGGGTCCAGCTCAAGCTGTTCCTTCATAAAGACCGTGGCCCAGCGTTGTGCATCGGCCGCTGTCGTCAGCGAAGCCACCATATTGAGTTGGTTCGGCGTCCCACCGTAGGCCAGCCTATTGAGCACATGATAGGCAAACCAGTTCACAGGAACCGCCGGCATTCCGGCTTGCGGCACGGCCAGCGGCGGTGGCAATGGCGCTACCGGCTCAATCGGAATTGTTGGACCAAGTGGCACCCCGGTTATCAATTGGGACAATCCAGGAACCTGCCGCATGAGATTCTGCAAAGAGCGGCTGCCAGACCCAGACGGACTACCAGAACCAGGAGCCGCCAAGGGGGCCATCGCTGATGCGGAGGCAGCTGCAGCGACCGGTGAGGTTGTCGCCATTGGGACGGTTGGCTTCACTGCTGTCATATCGGCCATTGGAGCCACCGCTCCTATGGATGCCCCGGCTGAAGAGGCCGTTCCCATACTCGCCGCGGACTCTTTGGATACTGGCACACCTCGCCCAACACCGGTGGGAGGTATTGCCGTCTGCACCGGGTGGGAGGATTCTGGAATAGCCTGGGACTCCGGTGTCGATGACTTTCGAATTAATCGACGAGGTTTTTTCTCTTGGGTGGCCAGAATTGCGGGTTTATCTTTCGCGAGAACGGTGTGAACGGGCTCTTTCTCTGTCTTGACCTTCACCTCATGGCGAATTCCACCATCACCCTCGAGCCCCCATGCATTGGCAGGATTCAACAAGGTATTGGTATTGGCGCCCTGCAAGCCAAGAACACAGGCGCAA
Organism: Nitrospira sp.; assembly: GCA_016873455.1. Taxonomy (GTDB): domain Bacteria; phylum Nitrospirota; class Nitrospiria; order Nitrospirales; family Nitrospiraceae; genus Nitrospira_D. The sequence goes on from VGXE01000034.1 coordinate 16,047, forward strand.
GTCAGCAGGACGATATTTCCCCGGATAATCCGTGAACGACTTTGAGGAGCTCTCTGTTCAAGCCTCATATTCGACCCCCATGGCAACCAGGCATCAGATGCAGCATTCTGCAGAGGGGGATTCGCAAATCCGGTGCCCTAAGACGATATAATCGATACCACCGTCCTAAGCCCTTGTGATTTCATAGATTGATCGATGCCAATTCTATAGCAGGCGATGGGGGCTTGAGGCAGACCAGGGCTGTAGGGATTTAGCCCAGCCTGTTCAGAATTTGTCAGCCATGGTGAAGGTCTCTCCCTACGGGGAGACTGATACCGTTTGAGAGGGCTGGAAGGCCTTCTGGGTCACCGGCGAGAACGCACGCATCTCCCACGAGCGCGGGATCAGAGGCACAGTGCTGACCCTTCCTGTCAATGGCACCGGGTTCCACTACGCCAAGGATGCATGGTAACAAGACCAGCCTAGGAGCCTGCCGCCAACTAGTGACATCTCCTCCCTGGCAAATCGGCCAGTAGCCGTCCGCCCGGTTCCCGCTGTATAACGATGTTATCGTTACCAGAGCTGAGGCTGTACACCTCATGGGCATTCCCGAAAACTTCAAACTGTACGCTGATCAGGTCGCCGACACCGCTCGATGGGCCGCTCGGAAAGGCTGGGCGCCGGCGACGAGTACGAACTACAGCGTCCGCCTGCCTCCAGATGCCGCGCCGGCCATCTGTGCCATCACTGCCTCGGGCATCGACAAAGACCACCTTGGTTCGGATTCCGTCATCGCGATCGACGGAGAAGGACATCCGATGAACGGAAACCGGCTCCGGCCATCCGCGGAGACTCCCCTCCATCTGATGCTCTACCGCCGAACACACATCGGGGCCGTCCTCCACACCCATTCAATCGCCGGCGCCTTGCTGTCGCGCTCAGCCGAGGCCACAGGCTACCTGGCCTTCTCCGGTTGGGAACTGCTCAAGGGCTTGGAAGGTATCGACCGGCATGACTGTGAAGTCCGGCTGCCTGTCTTTCCAAACTCCCAAGATATGGCCTGGCTGTCTTCGCATATCGAGCCTCGCCTTCCCCAGGCTGACCCATGCTATGGCTTCCTGCTGGCAGGACACGGTCTATACGTATGGGGAACAAATCTGGCGGACGCGAAGCGTCACCTAGAAGTGTTCGAATATCTCCTTCAATGCGAACGTGAGGTGCGGACTCATGGCTATCTTGCGGGTGCCTGACAGAGACATCCAGCTGACCAACCCGGGTGAGATCAGTCGCTTCCTCCACGCACGCGGGATCCGATACGAACATCGACCTGTTGGCGCTTTGCTTAACGGAGAATCCGATACCGCGGTCTTACAGGCCAGCGACTCCTGGCTCAAACCGTTCATGGAGCAAAACGGCTACCGCACCGCCGATGTGATCCGGGTCACACCCGCAACTCCTAATCTGCCAGCCATTCGGGAGAAGTTTCTCCGGGAACATACCCATAGTGAAGACGAAGTGCGGTTCTTTGTCGAAGGGGACGGTCTCTTTTGGTTTCACAAGGACACGCCTGAAGAAGAAGTGTTTGCGGTTCAATGCAGTGCCGGAGATCTCCTGACCGTGCCGGCCGACACCAAACATTGGTTCGACCTTGGACCGGATCCGCATGTCTGCGCGATCCGAATTTTTACCGATCAAGCAGGCTGGGTTCCCCACTACACCCACTCCGGCGTTGAACAGCGATACCGTTGAGATGGCGTTGCGCGGCATTCTCCTCGACATCGAAGGAACGATCCTCCCGAAGGCCTATGTGACCGAGGTGCTGTTCCCATATGCCCAGAAGCACCTCGCCACCTATCTGCATGCCCATCGGGAAGACCACACCGTTCGCCGGTGGGCAGCGTTGTGCCAGGAGACAATCGCGAAGGAATCCGGCACGCAGTTGGCCTATGAGGATGTGGCCGGCACCCTCACCCAATGGATACTCAGCGACCGAAAACACCAGGGGCTCAAAGCCTTGCAGGGTATGATCTGGGAAGAGGGCTACCGAAGAGGTGTGTTCGCCCCTCGTCTGTATGACGACGTTGTCCCAGCACTCCGCCGCTGGCGACAAGGACACTTACACTTGGCGATCTATTCGTCCGGATCCGAGCAGGCGCAACGGCTGCTTTTTGAACATACGACAGACGGAGACCTTACCTCTCTGTTCTCCTACTTCTTCGACACCGGCATGGGATCAAAACTGGAACCGGCGTCGTATCGACACATCGCAGACCGTCTGGGATTCACACCGGCAGAAGTGCTGTTCCTGTCCGACGTCGAGTCTGAGTTGGAGGCCGCTGCCACAGCCGGCTTCCTGACAACACAGGTCGTACGCCCAGGCACCGAGCCAACCACTCGTCACTCCACCGTGTCGACACTGAACGATCTTCTCGATCTCCATTCGCTCTTCACAGGATCAGCACATCCGCTCGCCTCACCGATTGAGTCTCGAGACGTGAGCTGATCACCCCGGCTACGACCGTCTGAGATGGAACAGCGTGAGGCCTGCTTTAAGCCGGGCTTGAGGCAGAATCGTTTTGTGCATTCGAAAGGTCGGCAGCGAGTCGACCGGTTCTTCCCACATCAGATGCCATCCGCTCCGTGACATCATGTCTCGCATCTCGGCAGGGCCGATGACGAATGCGTGTCCCCCAGACCGAACACATTGCCCAAGTCGAGATCCCTCGGCTGTTAACGCTTCCGTCGACCCGAACGAATCATAACTCACCCATTGATACGCAAGGTCGACCTGTCGGTAACCCGAACGTGTCTCTTCCCACATCGAAGCCGGGACGATCCGAATCCGTTTCAGCCACTCCCACCGCCGGATTGCGGCAGACTGCATCCAGAGTTGTTGCGCGTGCCGCTGTGCATAGGCGGCATGCACGCTGCGAACCACATAGTCCCGAGGACGATCGAACAACACGCACGTCGAGAGCACCGCATCCCCATTGTCGATCAAGACTTGCTCGGCGTGGGACAGGACAGCGGCAATCTCGCGGTCCGTTTCGGCTGCATCTTGGAGATAATCCGCGACAAACGGCTGGGCCGCGATCTCGCCGATTTCATCATCATTGTCCGGATACAACAGCACGGCGCCAAAGGCGTCGGCCGGACGAATCGGTGGAACACCCCCGGCAAAAAGCGTTCGCCAATCGACAGACCCCTCGATTGCTGAGGCACTGAAAGCCGAGGCCTCGGCAATCCCCTGTCCCAGCGTGAAAATGGTTTCGTGGTCTCGATCTCTCAGAATCAGCTGCCCGTCCTTCACCCGTAACGACCGATCGAACGGAGCCGGCTGTCCCAGCGGCGAATAGAGACACGGGAGACCGGCGGGATCTTCCGTCACCGTCACCTTTTGAATCTGCCTCCCCTGTACCGTGAGACACAATCCCTGTTGCGCGTCAAAGTATCGGATGGGCGGATCACTTACCGGAAGCCACGTCACTCGATGAGCCCGAGACTGATCCATGAACACGGTGAGCGGCTCGCCTCCACCCGATACCGACGGCGTAAAAAATTGGCTGAACAGCCGGAACGCCGCTTCCGATGGATAGGGAGGGATCCCGCGGTAGCGCAAGGTGTGCGGGAGCGCTTGAGTTCGATATTGGTCGTCGTAGAGCCCCCGGATCAGTTCGAAGACGGCGGAGCCAGTACCGGGCAACAGAGATTTGAACAGCTCGACGACCGGAAGAAAGTCGATGTGGTCCCAGTGCATCGCACCCATGCAGGCCATGAACCTGGCTTGCGCGAAGGTGCCCTGGTCCAACACATACAATGCATCCTTCCGGTGACGAATCGTCGCCACGCCACTCGCATCGATGGTCAGATCGTCATCGTGGAAAAACCAGCGCACGTCTTCGATCGGCACTCGCATCGCCTGGGCCGCCATGGCCCGCAAGTCGTCCGAGGTAATTCGCTGCCACCCAGGCCGCGTCGTCAGATTCAGCCTGGTTTTGTTCACGAGTCCACCCGGCTTCAGCCCAATCCATTGACCCCAATCAAGGCGGATCCTCGCCCGTGCGAGCGACACCCGCCCATCTGCATCGGAATGCCACTCGCACTCATGCAGCGGATGGCCGCCAGGGTCGGTGGCTAGTACCCGATGACCGTCAGGCTGATAGAACACGAGATGGCCCGTTGTGCCGAGGGCAACACGTCCTCCGCCGTGATGGAAATTCTTTGCGAAGGCGTGCGTGGATGGAAAGGAAAGATGGCCGGGAGTCTGCAGGGCGAACGTGACCGGATCGGACGCCATTACTCGCGGAGCTGGCCGCTCCCCAGAACGATGAACTTGAAACAGGTCAGCTCTTCGAGACCCATCGGACCGCGCGCGTGGATTCGAGACGTGCTGATGCCGATTTCCGCGCCCAGGCCGAACTGATAGCCGTCGTTGAGCCGGGTGGAGGCATTGACCAATACGGCGCTGGCATCCACTTCTTTGAGGAACCGCGTCGAACGGCTGTAGTCCGACGTGACGATGGCCTCCGTGTGGCGCGACCCATATTGCGCAATGTGTTCCATCGCCTCATCCATATTCTTGACGACTTTGACGGCCAAGACGAGATCGAGGAACTCTTTGCCGTAATCCTGCTCGGCGGCGGGTTTTGCTTCGGGAATCAATTGGCAAGTCTTTGGGCACCCGCGGATTTCAACATGGGCCGCCGCAAGACTCGTCGCCAGCTTGGGCAGCAAGGTCCGCGCGATCGATTGGTGAATCAGCAGCGTCTCCATCGCGTTGCAGGTCGAGGGCCGCTGCGCCTTGGCATTCACGCAAATCGCTTCGGCCATGCCCGGATCGGCCGAGACATCGACGTAGATGTGACACACACCCGCATCGTGCTTGACGACAGGGATGGTCGAGTGCTCCGCGATGAGTTGCATCAGCGATTCGCCGCCGCGAGGAATGATCAAATCGATGTACCGGTCCTGCTTCAACAACACCGGCACTAACTCGCGGTCAGGCCGGCCCACAAAGGTGATCGCGCCGGCCGGCACACCGGACTTTTCCGCCGCTTCAGAGAGTACGCCCGCGATCGCCGTATTGGAATGAATCGCCTCGCTGCCGCCGCGCAGGACGCAGACGTTTCCCGACTTGAGACAGAGGGCCGCCGAATCCGCGGTCACGTTGGGCCGGGACTCATAGATGATGCCCACTACGCCGATGGGCACGCGCACTCGCCCCACCTGCATGCCATTCGGTCTGGTCCACATGGCCGGGGTCTGGCCGATGGGGTCGGGCAGCTTTGCGACCTCACGGACGCCGGAGGCCATCTCCGCAATGCGCTTGTCCGTCAGACGCAGCCGGTCCGCCATGGCTTTCTTGGCCGGTGAGGAGCCGAATGCCTCGAGATCGCGCTGATTGGCCTCCAGCAGTTCGCCCGTCTTGGCTTCCAGCGCTTCAGCCATGGCCAGCAGCGCCTGGTTCTTCACCGCCGTTGAAAGGGAGGCCAGTTTCCCCGAAGCCCGCTTAGCCTTGGCCACGAGGTCTTTCACATACTCGGGTATCGAGACGGCTGCCGAATCCGGCTCTTCAGACTGTTGCTGATCCGTTTCTACGACAGACTTTTCCATCGACCTCTCACATCCGCGCCGTTCACACCACACACGGTTTGAGGGACAAAGCATACCCTGCCCCTCTCCAGAGGGTCAAGGCGACGTGTGCTTATGGTGCGGCAATCGGAGGCGGCGCCGGCGGCAAAGGGGTGCCTGAGGCTGGGGGTGTGGGTGCGGCTGGTGCTCCAGGCGCCGTGGGTTGTCCCATGAGCCCTGGCTGAAGTGGTGTCCCCAGCGGATTCACCACCGACCCGGACGGGCTCGGATGCTGAAAGACCCAGTCATAATAGGTAGGCTTGCCTTGAAAATGACGCACCACAAGCGGAAAGTTCTGCTGCCGGATCGGCTTGCTCTTGCTTTTGCTGCGCACACCCATGATGCCGCCGGTGGGCGCACGCACCACCTCCCATTCCCCATGTCCCACCGGATCCCCGTAGACTTTTCTGAGAAAAGGCTTCGGCTGCCTGGTCAGATCCGCCAGTGTCTGCGGATACACCTCCCCGGGCATGACCCGCCCCGCTTTCATACTGGCCGAATAGAACGCCAGGGCATTTTGAATTTCGATGCCCTTGGTCAAGAGGTCCGCTTCCAACTCCCGCTGAACCATGACCTTCCATTGCCGGGCCGCCACCGACATGACAATGCCCATCACCACAATGGCAATCATCAGCATGAGGTACGAAAACCCTCGTTCGGCTTGCTTCAACGATGCAGGACGAATCCCCATGGAGACCGCTCACTGTTGCGCAGGCTGCTCTTCGGACAATGGCAGGGTTTGATCGAGACCGGAACTGGTATCCCGGATGGTGACGCTCTCGGGGGTCACCGCCGTGAGCACCATATGGTCCTCGACACGGTCTCCGACTTTCCCGATGACCACCTCTTCATTCTTGCTGAGCACGGCGATGGGTTTTCGTTGCAGAGGGAATTCCCCCATCCGGACAAAACCCAGATATTTGTATTGCGCTAATTCGGCCGACACCGCCTGTTGCAGCAGAGATTGGGAGGTCAGGTCCGGCTGCGTAGCCGCAGCCATGTCGGCTGGATTCGGTAGCGTCCCGTCCTGACTCGGCAAGGCAAAGATGTTGCGAAGCGTGGCAAACGACATCTGCTGCTGGTCATGCGCTGAGGTGAGCCGCTCCAGATTGACATGCATACGATTTCCTCTGCGCGCGGCAGTGCGGGTGGCATCAGCGGAACCCGTCACATTGGTCAAAGGAACACGACGCGGCTCTGTCCACGTGCCCCATTGCCAAACCACCAGGCCTGCCCACGCCAGCAGTAACACGACGGCGGCCATCGATTTCTGTCTCGCATCCATCGTCATCTGCCCATCCCTTGCGCGACAGGCCCCGGCGTATCCGCCCGGAGATAAGTAGCGATCTTGATATTGAAGGTGAGCGTCTGCCCTTGAGCCGCGCTGGACTGGGCAAGCTCAAGGTCTTCGATGAACAAGAACTCCTCCGCAGTTTCCAAATCATAGATGAACCGACGCAAGTCCTCGTACCGCCCACTCATGGAGCCTTGCAAGACCCCCTTGCTGGTATTGGCCACACCGGTTGGCTCTGTCTTATAGGACAAGGCCGGCGAGGACTAGAGGTATCATCTTTAGGGAAGGTCTGATTTATTCCCCGTTGGTGATGTGCTATGGAGGTATCATCTTTAGGTGTGGAAATAGGATAACGGCGGCGTACCCTTTCGGTTGAACACTCAACCAACGCCTCGGTTACCGCCGAGGGGAAAGGATACGCCACCATGCGTGAGAAGAGCAGCAACGAGACGGTCGAGTCAAGCGCGGTGTGTTATGCCACG
>VGXE01000035.1 GCA_016873455.1 Nitrospira sp.
GGGTCATCGAATCCAGCCCGTGCGAATAGCCGAATGCCCGCTGGTACAGCACCCAGAACACCCCGATCCCCAGCATCGCCAACCAGCCGATCTTCACCGGCTTCGAATCGTACCACAGCGAAATATCATAGCCCTTGTCACTTGTTGCTGCCATAATGCGACCTCCTTGTTAGACCCACCCTCCGCATCACCACAAACATCATGAATGGCCGGGGAATCTCCGGTTCCTCAGCCGTTTTGATTTCGAGAGCTCGTACCCGATCAATGCGAGAAGCAATAGGACGGTCAGCGGCCCAACTAAGTTGCGGACCATCTTCCCATAATCGATTTGCTGGACTCGCAATAGATAGGACGACGGACTCAATCCTTCCGGCGTAATAATGACCTTATAGAGCCCCTTGGCCAACGTGGCTTCCCCCCGCACCACTCCATCCAGGTGGGTCGACGGAGGCCAATAGGCCACTGTCTGATCGTCTGTGGTCTCGCTGAGTCCTCTGACGATTCGGACTCCCACCGGGATGTTGCGTAAACCGGGATCAAGAAGATCGACGACGAGGAAGGTGTCTCCTTCACCGGGAATGTCCGTACAGTACTGGGCCTTCGCTTCATTCTGTGGCTGATACGCATTGAAATGGACGAGATTGCCTCCCACCCGTTGAACACACACATCCTCCTCTATCGAAACATTGCCATGGGCACCGGCTATCCCGGGCAAGAGCATCGTCAGAACCGTGAGCACACCCACCACGCGACGGCGACGAATCATCTGTGTGAGTCTGACCCTCCTGACACTCCACCTCGCTCCGTGCATCATTCCAGCAACGACGCTGAATGCAACCACGGCAATGAACATGGCCGTCATAGATCGTCTCCCTCGTTCACTCTTACTACAAAATCATACTCCTCAAACCATGAAGGCTACATTAGAGGCTCGTGAAAAATTGTTCATGATCTTTTCCCGCTCACAAGATCAGCAGCGAAACCCTTCAACGAAGCATCTCACCCTACTCACCTCCACAACCTCTTCAGCCTTTCTCACTGCCTTCACTATTTGACTATTTGTCCTATCGCATCTGGTGATTCATATGTATCATGATGTCCATAGTTTGTCAATATATCTATTGACAAACTATGGACATCATCAATATACTGAATCCCAGCGTTCATCAGTTCGACACGATAAGGAGACACTCGCTATGTCGATATACCCAAAAATTTTCCTTGTCCTGTTTGGCTTAGCCACTCTCGGATTTGGACTCTGTGCCTTCACCGAGTCAGACAGCAATGCAAAGGAGAAACTATCCAATGAGGCATCAGGCTCGGGGCACTCGACAGCGCCTCTCTATGGGTTTCGCCTCCCAGACATCGATGGCCGTCCCGTCGATCTCAAGACGTTCCAAGGAAAAGTGCTGTTAATCGTGAATACCGCGAGCATGTGCGGCAACACGCCTCAGTATGAAGGCCTTCAGGATATGTATGAGCGATATCAGGAACGAGGGTTCGAAATCCTGGCATTTCCGGCCAACGATTTTGGGCAGCAAGAGCCGGGCACCAACCAAGAAATTAAAGGATTCTGCTACACAAGGTACGGCATCACCTTTCCCCTGTTTTCAAAAATCAGCGTGGCTGGAAAAAACAAACATCCACTCTACCGGTACCTCACCGAACAGAGTGCATTCCCTGGCCGTGTGACGTGGAACTTTCAGAAATACCTCGTGGATCGATCCGGGAATGTCATCGGGAAATATGACCCCGGCATGAATCCCCTATCACCCGCCATTCTGGCCGATGTGGAAAAAGCCTTGTCGGCAAGCTGAACCCTCGCATCAAAAGGGAATGCCGCATGTGGATGCGCCGGGCAGGTATGATAATTGGTTTCAGTCTGGGCTTCTTTCTGTATGACACGCCCGGTGTCAGCCTGGCAGCGCCTGATTGGGTGCGAATCGGCGGGACTCATAAATACGACCGTTATGTGGATATGACCACCATTGGGGTGTGGGGACCAACGGTCACCCTCTGGACGCTTCGAGACTTTCGTGTCGAGCGGGCTATTCCCGTTGGTCCCTACCGGTCAGTGAAGATGAAACGGCAATACCATTGTGACCAAAGAAAAGGCCGACCGCTTCATGTTCGGTACTACCCGCAGGCCTGGGCACAAGGCCCGGTCCTATACGCGGCGCCAGCCACGCGTGAGTGGTCACGCGTGGTTCCTGGCAGCGATGATGACGCGGAAATGAAAGTGGCCGTCGTACGGTCCTATCGACGTTAAGTCCAGATAGCAGAGGGTAATATGCAACGACTATTGGTCCTGGTGGCGCTGGCTTGTGGATGGATGACCGCCTGTACGGGAAGTGAGCCGCCATCCGGCTCCTCATCAATCTCCGCAGCGGAGTGGACCAAGATCGGAGAGAGGGAGACCTACCTCTATTACGCCGATCACGGCAGTATTCGGAAAGCGGACGAGACCGTCATGATGTCGGACCTATTTGACTATAGGACGACTCAGACGGACGGTGGCAACTCGGCGCTCTCAAAAATCACTCTGCGGGAATATGACTGTCAGAATCGCAAAAGCCAACCAGTGAAAACGACATGGTATGCCGGCCACATGGGTTCGGGAACGGCAGGACGCACTACTGGAGCCATAGGCCAATTGGCGAGTTCGTCCCCCGGTACAGCTACTGCTACACTCATGACATTAGCCTGTGGTCGTTGAACGAACACCGGCAGTCGGAGTCACGACACCGCATAGTCAGACAGGATTGACTCAGCAGCCTTCCGCCCCGATAACAGCGCCCCATCCAGGGTCCCGCTTTCCCGGTAATCGCCACACAGGTACAGATGCTCCGTCACGCGCGGTGACGCGATATGGTCCCCAGATGGAAGTACACTTATTGGGGGCAGCGCACGGTGAATGCGATCCGTCCGCAAATGACGCCATTCGTCGACTTGCGAGCCGAACCAGGATCGAAGGTACAGCCGTACCGCTCCTGAAACCTCCTCATGCGTATCATCCTGTCCCGTAGCCGTCACTGAGATCAAGGCTCGCCCGGGCGGCGCGTATGAAGGCGCCGCTTCACTCAGGACACAGACGGTCCGGACCACCCCATCGCCTTCCCCATTCAGCATCAACCACGGGCCGCGTTGCGGAGCAACCGGGGCATCGAAATAGAGCGTCATCGAGCCACGAGCTGAGGCGCTTGGTATGTGCTCTCCTTGCAAGCGGGACGCGGTCTCGTCATCTGTCGCGATCACCAGTACGTGGGCCGTGAGACGTTCCCCGGACTCCAGTAGCACACTCGATCCTTGAATCTGTTGTACAGCGTGGTTCAAGCGGAGTGTTCCTGGCGGCAAGGAAGATGCCAGTTGTTGTGCGATGGCACCCATGCCGTCTCGCGGTACAGCGGTTGCTCCTCGGCAGAATGCGGCCCAGACCAGCTCAAAAATCCAGCACGGGGTGCTCAATTCTGCCTCCAAGAACACGCCACTGAGGAAGGGCTGGAAGAAACGCCTCATCATGGCGTCCGAAAAGTCATAGGACTGCAACACAGCGCGAGTCGGCCGTCTCGAGTCTTTCATTACAGCGCAAAGGCGCTGCTGCAAGGCGTCCCGTCGCATACGCAACATCCGGAACTTGTCTGCGAGCGAGCCGACGGGGTCGAGCAACATCTGTGGAAGATCTTGCGGCCGGCGAAGGGGATCGCTCATCATATGAAAACGACCGGCATGGTGAATGAGCGCGCCGGGATGAAAAGGCATGAGATTCAACGCCTCATAGTTCAGCGTCTTGCACGCCTCCGGATACCCGCTGAGAAAGACCTGAAACCCACGATCAAGTTGAAAGCCCTCGACGCAATCCGTGCGGACACGCCCCCCAATGCCATCGGACGCTTCAAGAACCTTGCACCCGAGACCGGCGTTTGCCAGACGACGTGCACAGGCCAATCCGGCAAGACCGGCACCGATAATGAGCACCTGTGGAGTGGTGTGTGTCATGTCACGCTCACGTTGGAACAAGAACCTCTGTCACAATCGGTTATCAATGGCATGTAGCCTCTTGAGATCTGCCACGGAACAAGGATCCCACGGAGTACCAGTTGCTTGTTTTCAGCAGTCGCGCCTTGGTTGACCTCATCCTCCACTGCTTCTTCCAATGTCGGCGCGCAGAATTCGATATGGGCCATAGCACACCACTTACACATTCACATGTGGACACTGTGGGGCCGCCACCCCGACTTCGCGTAGAGCAGATGGACGACACTGATGGACCGTTCCAGGAACCCACCTTCACAATAACAGAGATAGAAGTCCCACAGGCGCAGGAATTCCGACTGATACCCGAGCGCTTTGATATCCGGAAGTCTCGCGGCCACGTTTCTCCTCCAAGCCTGCAGCGTAGGAGCGTAGTGCATTCCGATATCTTCGAGATGAATCAGCCCCAGATCCCCGACTTTCGCCGATTCCTGCATCAGGGCGCTCACGGAGGGGATGCAGCTGCCTGGAAAAATGAAGCGTTGAATAAAATCCACGGATCGCTTCGCCTGCTTGTATAAGCGTTCGTCAATCGTAATCCCCTGAATCAAGGCCAGCCCCTCCGGTTTCAACATGCGACTGCAGACCTCGAAAAACGCGTTGTAAAACTGATGCCCGACGGCCTCGATCATTTCGATTGAGACGAGTTTATCGAATTCCACACCGAGCTTCGGCAAATCCCGATAGTCCGCGAGCAAAACCGTGACTCGATCGCTCAAGCCGGCTTCCTGAACCCGCTGCAAGGCCATGTCATACTGCTGCCGCGAGATCGTTGCGGTCGTGACGCGGCATCCATAGTGGTACGCCGCATGGACGGCGAATCCACCCCAACCGGTACCGATTTCGAGCAGATGGTCATTCACCGACAGCTTCAGCTTGCGGCAGATGCGATCGTTCTTCGCGCGTGAGGCGTCTGCGAGGGTGGACTCCGGTCGCTCAAAGTAGGCGCAGGAATACATCATCGTCTCGTCAAGCATGAGCCGGAAGAACTCATTGCCCAGATCGTAATGGGCGGCAATGTTCTTTGCACTACCGGCTTTCGTATTACGATTGAGCCAGTGGATCGTCTTGAGCACCGGCTTGCTCACAAGGGCCAGGCCGCCTTCCATGTTGTTCAGAAGCGATCGATTCAACACAAAGATACGAACCAACGTCGTGAGGTCATCACAGTCCCAGAGCCCCCGACGGTACGCATCGCCAACTCCGACGGTGCCACCCAATGCAACGCCGATATAGGCGTGGGGATCATGAATGGTGACGGTCGCCTGGAGCGGGCACTGTGAAGTTAGCTGACCAAAAGAATACCGGTCCTTGCCCTCCAGGAGCGTAATGGCGCCATGCTGCAACGTGTTGAGCTTGAAAAAGATGAGCCGGCGTGCAAGCCGAGAAATCCGGCTAACCCTCGATGAGAGCCCCTCATGGCTGCTGAGTCGATCGTTGTGCGCAAGGCCGGATGTCATCGTCTGGTTGCTCATGATGGTGTCTGGCTCGTCGCCGCAGGCGACGGCTCCCTTCGTTTCCTGGGGTGGGCATAGAGAGGAACGCGCTTGGCCCAGAGTCTCAAAGCCTGCCAGTGGATGGCACCGATGACCTTGGCCGTCATCAGGGGATACTGCACAAGCACGTGTGCCAGGGATGCACTCGATAGCTCACGACGCTCCAGCCTCATCGTCGCGTCGAAGAAAGGCCGCCCGTCGCGAAGATTTTCCATATGGATGGCGAGTTGCGAGGCCGGTTCGGTGAAGCGCCAGTCGTAGACCACGTCCATGTCGATAAAGGGCGATATGTGGAACACCTTGTCGAGCCGGTAGTGCTTTCTTCTGCCGCCGGCACGATTGTCCTTGGGGCCCAGGACGTAACAGTGACGTTCTCCCCACGGGGTGTTCGTGATTTCCGCGACGATGGTGTCGACCCCACGATCGAATTCGTCATAGCAAAAATAGAAGCTGACGGGATTGAAGACGTACCCGAAGTAGCGGAAGTGCGTCAGGAGGCGGATCGGTCCAGCCGGTCGACTGCCGGTTCTCTCCTCCACGAGTTGGCGGATCGATTCGTCCAATGGAAGGCGTGGATCGCCGACATGGTCCACACGCTGAAACGAAGCAAGGTTCGTGCGGTCAACCGACCAAAGCCAGCGATCCGCAAAGACAGTCGGCAGTTCGTCCAGATCCACATACATCATGAACAACCGATAGCTGAACGCGTGCGGAACCGGGCTGACCCGCCGGTGCCGCACGTGTCCCGCATAGATCGCGCTCTTCATGACCAGAGACCCTTCCCGAATGGCTGACAGACGGCCAGAGCGCTGTTTACTCCATCCTCGTGAAACCCATAACCCCAGTAGGCACCGCAATAGGACGTCCGATTGACGGCGTTGATCTCGCCGTGGCGTTTCTGCGCGGCAACGGCTTCCGGTGAGTACACAGGGTGATGATACGTGATGCGACGCAGAATCGTGGCGGGATTGATGGCGTGCGTGTGATTGAGCGTCACGCAAAACTCACGGGGTGCGGTCAGGCTCTGCAGCTTGTTCATGTGGTAGGTCAGAACCGCGCGATCAGGCTGGGCCCCAAGCAGATGGTAATTCCATGCGGCCCAGGCGAGTCTCCGTTTGGGCAGCATCGACCTGTCGGTGTGCAAGACCGCATCATTCACTTGATAGTGAATCGCCCCCAACACCTCCTTTTCCGTCGGCGATGGGTCGGCCAACATCGAGAGGGCTTGATCGCTGTGTGTGGCGATAATCACATGGTCGAACCGCAGGGGGCGGTAATCTTGCCCTCCCATCTTGGCGCGGATCTCCACATATTCCGGAAAGCGGACCATCGATTCGACGGGGGAATTCAGGTGAATCCGATTACGGAACGGCGCGACGAGTTTTTCGGCGTACCGCTGCGACCCGCCTTTGATAACCCGCCACGTCGGCCGCTCATCCACCGAAAGCATGCCATGGTTTTTGAAAAACTGGACGAGGTACCGGGCCGGAAACTTCCGCATGCTCTCGTGACCAGCTGACCAAATCGCGGCCCCCATGGGGATGATGTAGTGATCGATAAACTCGCGCGAGTAGTGCCCGGTGTCGAGATACAGACCCAGTGATGGACCTGGCTCTGGCTGGTTCAGCAATGAGAGCGACTCCCTATTGAATCTCAGGATGTCTCGGATCATCCGGTAGAACGAGGGACGAAACAGGTTCCTGCGTTGGGCAAAGAGGGTGTTGAGTGAGGTCCCGTTATACTCCAGACCTGTCCGCTCACAGGTCACGCTGAAACTCATATCGCTCGGTTGCGAGGCTACGCCGAGTTTCCGGAGCAAGGCAATGAAGTTCGGGTAGGTCCAATCGTTAAACACAATGAACCCGGTATCGACCGCGTAGGTCTGCCCTTCCATCCGGACTTCAACCGTATTGGTATGTCCGCCGATATAATCTGCAGCCTCGAAGACAGTGATCTCATGATCTCGGTGCAGGAGATACGCCGCGACCATTCCCGAAATGCCTGTGCCGACGATGGCGATTCTCATGAGGCCCTCACTGACTCCTCCCGACGTTCCCAGGCTGACCGATCCGGATAGGCCGGCAAGACGACACTGTCGTTACCGCCAGTGTTGCGGGACCTTGCGAACTTTTGAAACATCGTAGCCTTCCTCGGCGATGAGCATGAGAAACCGTTGATAGTCGGAATCGGGAATTTCCGGTGTGCGTGCCATCAACCACACGTAATCACGCGCGGTTCTTCCAATGACCGTTTGACTGTACGACTCATCCAGAAAGACGATGCGATAGTCGGCCTTGATCGGCCAGATGAACTGCATCCCCCAGACGGCGTTCGATCGCGTATCGAGGATATAGCCGGTCGGATGATAGGTCTTGTGCGGCCCCTCAAAGCCGCCCTCGCGGAAGGTAAAGGTCGTGGGCACGGTGCCATCCTCGGCCAAGCGATAGGACTCCACCGCGTTGTAGGCGTTCGTCTCGATAAAGGTCGGAATGTTGGCGATGACGTACCAGTCCCCCATGAACCGCTCCAAGTTCACAGTCGTCGCGGTGCGGATGGGTGGCGGGCTGCTGCAGGCCGCGAGCGTGAGCAGCACAACGGGCATAAAGAGCGACCACATACTCAATGACATAGTGTCCTCACTGGAGCGTATAGCGAAGGGTATCGCCTTTCTTCGTAGTGGAGTGAAGCGCGACCCATCGGCCATTTAACGTATACCAGAGATCGATCGTGAACTTGTCCGTGACGATGCGACGGTGTGTGGTGCGAGTCGGAACTCCCTGCACGGCAATCGTCTCCTCGCCCACCACAACCATGAACGCAGGCTGATGTTCGCCGGTCTGCGAATTCAACAATCGCTCGCCTTTGATCCACTCAGGGTTCCAGTAGGCAAACGTCTTGATGCATCCTTCACCGATCCAGTTTCCGGCTTGTGTCTGCACGTGCATCTGCCCGTTCCGAACCATGCCGGCCACGAAGAAAGACTCGCCGTTATCATCCGTCTCCGCGCGAATCTCGCGCAGGCACGCGCTCTCCCATAGTTCAACGTTGGTATGCCGATAGGTATAGACGGTGATGTAGAGGAACTTGACCGCGAACTGCGCCTCTACCCGGACACGGGTCTGCTCGCCTTCCGTAGAGACGTCGAAGCGCTGGCGTCCGATCTCATCTTTCCCGAGGAAGACCTTGAAGTCATACGTCTCGGAACTGGCACTCCAAGCTTCTTGGGGAACAGATCCAAGGCACGTCAAGCATCCGATGAGGGTTACCGCGAGACGAAACCTGTTGGTAGCGAAACCTGCGCTAATCATGCGGTCCGCTTCCTGGAAGGGGAACATAGTTACCCTGTTTCGGCAGACCGGGAATGAAGGCATTGGTCCTGGCGATGTACGTTCGATAGGCAGGTCGCCGATCGACGATGGTCTGCTCCATCAAGGTGACGCCTGAGAATTTCAAGAGCATGTATGTGAGCAGCAGCGGTCCCACGGCCGTCCACCAAGCCCCGGCCGGCAGTGCAAAGAGGAAGAAGCCCCACCAGATCAGGCACTCACCGAAGTAGTTGGGATGCCGCGTGTAGCGCCAGAGTCCGCGGTCCATCACCTTGCCGTGGTTTTCCGGATCGGCCTTGAACCGTGACAACTGCCAATCTCCAATGCCTTCGAAGATCATGCCGACAGTCCATACCGTGACGGCCAGTACATCGGAGGCCCCCCAGTCGACCGGAACGGTAAGAGCCGGCCACAGAGGCATGGAGATGATCCATGCCAGCACTGCCTGAAACCAGAAGATGAGCCCAAGACTCTTGAATGCGAAATGTGGTTCGTATTTCCGGCGGATGTCTTGATAACGCCGGTCCTCAGGCTCACCCCAGTTTCGATGGATGATATGAGCCGACAGACGCAGGGCCCACAGCAAGACCAGCGTCAGAATCAGCATCGTCCGCCCCGTGTCGGAGGGCTCAGCACCGGTGGCGTATACGGTCGCGGCGGCGAGGAGCATGAAGGCCCACGCGCCGTCCACGATGCTCACATCGCGCTTCAGGACGCTCACCACCCAAGTCAGCGTCGCCAGGCCCAGCGTCGAAACCAGTCCCAAGAGATAGAGCGATACGTTCATGACGCCTTCTCTTCCAGCAGGCCGGCATAGCCGTCAAAGCGCGGAGACAACGCCAGCAGCAGCGGCGTGAGCACCGCCCAGCCGATCGCCAGGGCCATCAGCCCTGCGGGCATATCGGCGAATTCCAGCGCCCCAAGACGGAGGCCACCATAGTAGGCGGCAGGGCCCCCAGCGGCTCCAAACAGAACCGCGATGACCCAGCGCCCCCTCATCCAACGCAATGAAACATTCAAGAGGGTTGCGAAGAGCCCCCACAACGCCACGATCCAGTATGGGGCGACGTTCGGGAGCAGGAGTCCCGAGGAATACTGCAGCCAGCCCTGCCACACCAACAGGCTATCAAAGACGAGTCCTAAGCCGAGTGAGAGGAGCACCAGTTTGAGCTCCGCCTCCGGCAGGGGAGCGCGAAGCACGTGCGCGAGCACCACCCCGGTCGTCACCAACACGCCGAACCAGGGTTGATGCGCTGCGGCGCTTAACACGCAGGCAAACCAGCCGATTTGAAACAGCGCAAAGTTGCTCACGACCATCATGGTGCTCATCTTCATCACGCACTCGCTACCTGTTTTTCGAAAAGGTAGTGGCTGACTCCCCACTGACGGCCCTCCTCATAGCCGAACAGTTCGGCACAGGCCATGAAGAACAGACGCCACCGCCACCACCAGACTCGCGCGCATGCTTTGCCGTAGACACATTCGATCACCGGCCACAGGGTCTCGCGGGCGGAATCCATATTGGCCAGCCAGGCGTTGGCCGTCTTCTCATAGTGCGTGCCATCCCACCGCCAATGGTCCACGCAGGCAAGCTGGTCCTGACAGACCAGCGGTAGGCCATCACTGGGCATCATCCCGCCCGTGAAAAACTGACGACTCATCCAGTCGGCGGGCCCCCGATCTTCGAATAGGTACGCCGTTGAGCGATGCACGAACACGTGCATGAAGAACCGGCCACCCGGTTTCAGCCATCGGCGGACGCGCACAAAAAGATCAGGCCAGTTACGCATGTGTTCAAACATTTCCACCGACACCACCCGATCGAAGAGCCCTGGGTCGACCTCGAACGTGTTCATGTCGCAGGTCAGTACCCGAATCCGGTTCTGTAGGCCGCGCGCTCTGGCTTGGGCCTCGATGTAGGCCCGCTGCGAGCGGGAATTGGAGACCGCCGTGATACGGCTGGCGGGGTAGTGCTCTGCCATCCATAACGTGAGGGATCCCCAGCCGCATCCGAGCTCCAAGATCGTCTGCCCGTTCATCAGGTCCGCATGGAGGCAGGATTCACGCAGGCCGAAGGCTTCTGCTTGGTCTAAGGTCTTGGCATCGGCGGGCCAGAAGGCGCTGCTGTATTTCAGATGCGGCCCGAGGACCCGGCTAAAAAACCCAACCGGGACCTCATAGTGCTGATCATTGGCTTTCTCCGGCACCACCGCGATGGGCGCACGGCGCATCTCGTCGATAAACCGCTTTTCTTGCAGTGCTGCTGTTCTAGCGTCGCCGGACCTGATCTCCCGGAGACGCTGTGTGACCAACTGTCGAATCCCCCATCTGAGCACCACGTCTGGGAACAGGCCCCGTTCGGCCAGGCTCAATGCAAGATGGGAGAGATGTTGCACGGGCTTTGCCTCCGCACGTAGGGATACCGCTCCCTAGCCATCGTCATGAAAAACGCTTCACCTGCCCCGCCAAGGTGTTTGCGACCAGCTCAAGATCGAACGGCCAGGCGTAACGCAGTTCCACGTCAGGATACTGTGGCCGCAACTGATCGAGGATTTCAGGAATTTCAACTTCCGAATGCGACCCACCTGGCGTGAACATCGTTGTCGTGACGGTAATTTGAGTCGCCCCCTGCTTGATCAACGCCTCGACCGATTCCTCCAACGTCGGCGCACAAAACTCGTTGTAGGCCACGGCAAAGAGCGCGCCGTCGAGTTGAGCCAGAAGGCGCGCCGCTACCGCTTCAAGACCGGCTTGGTACGGATCCGTTTCAGCCGTTCTCGGCCACCGGCGGATCTTGGCATCCAACTCAAGCTCTTCCACCGATGGCGGAAGTTTTGTGGCACGCCGCTGAGCCTCCAACCGTTTCAGTTTCGTGACCAAGTCCTGAGGGCATCCCTTCGGAATGCCGCCGTGACCCACCAGAATTACTCCTCGTATGCGTGCCGCCATCCCTCACTCCTCTTGTTGTGACGTGCGTCCCTGTCCCCTTACGTTGGACTCACTGTTGCCTCGAGGTATTCTTGTAAATTGGTCTTTCCATAGCGACTTCCCGGGTACACCTTCCGAATGAATCCCGCCACGAGAGCCATCAGCTTCTTGACCGCGGGGGTTTTCTCAGGATCGGTAGCCGGCAACAAACGGACGGTGATGGCTTTCTCGTGCAACTTGAGCTGGACAAAGAACGTGCACGCAGCACCCTTCTCGATCGCCACGGACTCCAGCAGGGCATCTTTTCCGCTCCGGGACAAATAGAATTCCTGAACTTTGAGAATCTCGTTTTCGGTCCGGTGAACCATCGGCGTGAACCCGTGATAGAGGCCCTGCAGATCTCCGGCTTCTTCTACAACAACATGTGGCATTGCGTTCCTCCCTTACGCATGATTCCGCAACATGAGTTCTTTCGGATGCGGGTTCAGATAGACCTGATCGCGAATGTATCCGACGTCGAGGATCTGGACGTAATGCTTGACCAGCGTGAGAGGAACGATCAGAGGCGTCAGCCCTCGATGATAGTCGGCGATGACGCCCAACAGCTCGGCCTTTTCTTGGGCGGTCAATCGATTCTTGAAGTAGCCCAGAATATGCTGCAGCACATTCACGTGCTTCCGTACGGTCGCCTTCATCGCAAGAGTTTTCATCAACAGCTCACCGTACTTCACCGTGAATTCCATGGGTCGATATCGCTCCACCTGAGCGACTAGCTGCCCCATCGTCTTGTAATGCTGTGGGCTATGGGACAGGAGCAAATACTTGTGGATGGTGTGGAAGCGGATCAACGCTTGTCTCGTAACCCCGTTCTGCACCACATCCTGAAACCGGCGATAGCAGAATATCCGCTCGATGAAGTTCTCCCGAAGCGATGGATCAGAGAGCCGCCCTTCCTCCTCGACGGGAATCAGCGGACACTGCTCTATAAAGGCCTTCGCGAAGATTCCGACGCCGCTGTGGCTCGGCATGCCTTGTACGGTGTACACGCGCACCCGTTCCACTCCGCAACTGGGCGAGCCTCTCTTGAAGACAAACCCTGAGAGGTCCAGTTTTCGGAGTGAGTCAAGCCGATCGTCGACCATCGCCTCCACCGCCTCAGTGTGATCGTGCTTGCTGGTGATCGTCATCAGCCGGGGACGATGCGGAATCCCCACCAAACGCATGGCTTCGCGCGGAGTGCCCAATCCCGCTTCCACTTCAGGGCAGACCGATACCCATTCGACGTAGGGGCCCAATACATCGGTCAAGAAATGGTCCCGTTTGTGTCCTCCGTCGAAGCGGACTTCATCACCGAGCAGACACCGACTGATGCCAAGGCGAAGCGGGGAGGTCGTCATCTCATTACCTCCCGCTTTCCGAGGTTGAGATATTCCTGACGGGCTTGTTGATGATCCACAACCGGAAAAGGATAGTCGGCCCCGATTCGGCATCGAGCTAGTACCTGTTCATCTGCGGTCATGAGATGCGGCTCATGAATGTTCTTCACCGATACATGGGCCAGCTCCGGAACATAACGGCGGATGTAGGCACCGTCCGGGTCGAACTTCTTGCTCTGGAGGGCCGGATTGAAAATCCGATAACCCGGCATGCTATCGGTCCCGGTTGAGGCACACCATTGCCAGTTCCCATTATTGGCGGCCACATCTGCGTCGAGTAAGTGGCGCATGAAGTAGCGCTCACCGCTTTGCCAGTCGATCAGAAGATCCTTGATCAAAAACGACGCGACGATCATCCGGACACGGTTGTGCATCCAGCCGGTCTGATTGAGTTGCCTCATACCGGCGTCCACGATCGGATAGCCCGTGTTCCCGTCGCACCAGGCCTGAAAGAATCTGTCCCGCTCCGGGCCAAAGTCTCGTGACGGCGGGACGAACGTGTGCCGGAACGGCCCCTCGACGACATGCGGAAATGCGGCTAAGACTTGCTGAAAGAATTCGCGCCAGATGAGTTCATCGATCCAGGTGAGCACATCGGTTCGAGAGACAGGACCTTTATGGGACAGGCTATCTAACGCCGCATGTACGGCCCCTTTCGGTGAGAGCGTCCCGAACCGAAAATGAGGGGACAACTTCGCGCTGCCCTCGATCGCAGGGAGGTTTCGGCCATGGCCATACTGGTGAATAGGCCCATCGACAAACCAACGCAGCTGTTTACGCGCGCTGCGCTCTCCCGGTTCGATCCACGGAGCAAGGTGATCGTAACCAAGCTCGTTGATCGTTGGAAGCGACGATGGTGGCAAGGGGACAGCTTTCTCTCTGGCTCTTGAAGAGGATGGAACAGCATGGACCGTCGGCTTGACTGCATACCACTTGGACCACCAACGGGCGCGATACGCGCTGTAGCGCTGCAAGGGTTCACCGGTGACCCCACGAACCTCCTCTGCTTCAAACACCACATGATCTTTGAACGTGCGGACGACCACGCCGGCCTGCGCCAGTCGTTGTGCAACTGTGCGGTCCCGTTCAATCGCCCTCGGCTCATAGTCGCGATTCCAGTAGACTGCATCCGCCTTCCATTCGCGGGCGGCGCGTACGATTTCCTCGACCGGCTCGCCGCGTCGCCACTGAAGCGTGAGACCTCGGTCAGCCAATGACGACGCCAGATCATGGAGACATCCAAGCATAAAATTCACACAGGCGGAGCCGAACACGCGAGACTGCAGCAAGGGTTCGTCGAACACAAAGAACGGAATCACCTCGCTACATGCCTCGCAGGCCGCAATCAGAGCTGGCTGGTCGTGCAATCGAAGATCGCGCCTGAACCAGACAATTCCTCGCATAGGCTCCTCCCTTCCACGAAGTGCTACGGCGCTGGGTTACCATGCGATTCCGCCGGCCCTCTCGGGAGCTTGTCGCTTGCCATGCGCTCGACAGAAAGTTCATGAAGGCCTTTCTCGTCCTTCACGCCAAGTTTCACAACAGTTCCCGCTTCCCCTCGTATCATCTTGACGACCTGCTCGTAGCTCTTTCCCGTCACGCTGGTTCCATCCACGCTCACGACTTCGTCCCCATGTCGAATTCCTGCCTTGTGGGCCGGTCCCCCAGGGTGGACCATGCCGACATACAAGACAGCTGGATCACCGATCCGCTCAGCTCCAACGTGGAGCGAAATACCAATGACCCCATGAGGCAGCCTGGTGTCGTCCCCATGTGCATAGGGGGCCTGGCCCGCATGTTGGCCGGCCATGGCTGAGCCGGTAATGAAAAGGCCCATGATTAATCCTGCCGCAATACTATGGACGCCTGAGATTCTCATAAGCACACCTCCTCGTGATTACCGAGAGACGAGCAATCCAATGACACATAATGCCGCCACTAAAAGAAACCCCGCGATCAGTCCGGTTACTACATAGATGACGGAACTGTTCATATGCCGTCATACCCCCGTGGCTCATGCTGCCCTCAGGGCAGCTGTCGTTCCGGTCAGGATGGCTTGAAGGGCCGATTCCAGCGTCGGATACTGAAACGGATAACCTCCCGCAACGGCTCTTGCCGGAACCACCCGTTGTCCGGTCGTCATCAATGTCCCCAACTCACCAAGCAGAATGTTCAACGCAATACCTGGAACGGGAAGCCACGACGGCCGGTGCAGCACCCGCCCAAGGACTTCACAGAACGTCTTCATCGTCACCGGCTCTGGAGCTACAGCATTGAGGGGACCAGAAACATGATTGTTTGCGAGTGCCCATTGGATCAGACCGATATGATCACGCCGATGGATCCACGAGACCCATTGAGTGCCCGGCATGATTGGACCGCCCGCAAACAATCGAAACGGCAACAGCATCTTGGGCAAGGCCCCGCCGTCTTGTTCGAGCACCATTCCTGTGCGTAGCGTGACGACACGCGCCCCAAACTCCGCAGCTCGAAGAGCCTCCGCTTCCCATGCGAGGCAGAGGTCGGCCAAGAAGCCCTGACCGCGCACTGAGCCCTCTTCCAGCACACGATCATCGCTGGCGCCGTAATAGCCGATGCCGGACGCGCTGATGAGCACTCGTGGCTTTGAAGACCGACGGGACATCGCGTCCACGATGATGCGTGTCGTATGGACTCGACTATTGATGAGAAGTTGCTTCCGAGCAGGCGTCCATCGGGCATCGGCAATCGGCGCACCCGCGAGGTTGATCACGGCATCTGCACCCTCGAGAACTCGCTCCCAGTCTCCGGTGCTTTCGCCGTTCCAGAGGACCTGCTTGGCACCTACTCCAGATTGGTGACGATGTTGCTCCGGATTTCTCGTGAAGACGCTGACGGAATGACCTGACTGGAGCAGCGTCGCACATAGTGCCTGACCAATGAACCCTGTTCCTCCGGTAATAACGACATTCATGGGACTTACCTCCGCGTAAGGCGGCATAACACATGGCAATCACGGAAATCAGCCTTTACTGCTTGGTTCCTCGACGTTTGACCACAACGGTAACGGCCTGAAACAGTCCCGCCACCAACACACCCGTCAGAATTCCCATCGCAGCCAGCAAGATCACGTTCATGTCCATGGTGTCCTCTTTTCAAGCGTCAAGAAAGTACGTATTCGTGTTACGACTTCAATTTCACCAAGGAGACAGGTCTCTTCTCACGAAGAGACCTGTCTCCCTCGGCGGGCGGCGCCGTGCGGAGTTGCGGCGTCACCCGGATGAATAGGAACCGGCCTCGTGAATTGTGTCGTTGCTGAGATGTTCATTCGTCAAATCTCCTCGCCTGGCCCCATTACTGAGGGGTGTTTCCGAGACCACGGGCACAACGAAATCCTGTGCCATGGGTTTGCAGCGCGAACCCGCCGCGGCCGCGCGCCGACGTGGTGATATCGGACGCCGGACTATGCCAGGACCCGCCACGAATCGACCGCACCACTCCCTTTTTGTCGGGTCCTTGTGGATTCCGATTGGGCGCATGGTGATAGTACTCCGCGTCATACCAATCGGAGACCCACTCCCTGGCGTTGCCAGCCATATCCTTCACGCCGTAGGGTGAATCTCCGTCAGGAAGTGACCCGACAGGCCTCAACGTATGCTCGTCCTCCCACTCTCGATCGAAGTTTGCCCGCATCGCCGTGGGTGGTTGATTCCCCCAGGGAAATAGGCGGCCGTCAGTCCCGCGAGCAGCCTTTTCCCATTCTGCTTCCGTCGGAAGCCGTTTCTTGGCCCAACTACAATAGGACTGGGCGTCATACCAGGTGGTCTGCACCACCGGTAGTTGCTCAATGCCCTTGATGGATTGGAGGGGCCCGGTGCCATATGGATTGGGTGGTGTGCGATGGCCAATGGATTTCACAAAGGCCATATACCGTTCATTCGTCACCTCGACTTGATCGATGGCAAACTCGTCCAGGTAGACCAATCGCTGCGGTCGCTCATCGTCCCGGCCTTTTCCTTCTGGATTGCCCATCAGAAATTCTCCGGCGGGAATCGTGACCATCGGCACCGGGTCCGGCTCTTTCGTGACCGGCAACGCTTCCACGGTGAGCGACTGCAGGAGCGCGATGACCGTGCAAACCGCCATCGTCAATCTGTTGAACTGAGTTGATCCGCTCCACAGACCAGTGATCATTTCTTGCGCTCCTTGCTACCCTCAATCGCTCGGGTGGTATGGAGTCTGACTTGCTTGCATAGTTCCTCCACCTGCCGATCGTCACCCCGATCCGCTGCCTCTTGGGCCTGGGTCACGAGGGTTCTGGCTTCGTGCAGATGCTGCTCGATATCGGCCTGAAGGGCAGGCGAGGCCACTGTTCCTCCCAAGGCCGCCCGATGGTAGATCTCCCATGCGCGGTCCACTTCATGATTGGCCTCATGGACCAGCCCGGCTTTGCCCTCATGCTCGTGTCCCGGTGCATCGATGGGACCAGCCTGGAGGGGCGAGGCCCCGAGCAGGGCGATGAGGAGAATCCCTCGATAAAGAATCTCGCTGTGAGTCATCGGTGTGCCTCCGTCATGATCCAACCATAAACAAAAACCCGTGAAAACTTTCCTCACGGTCGTTTCATTGATTGTTCAATCAATTGTCTAAGCTCCAGGAGCTCCGTGTTCTTGGGGTCGATGGCCAGTCCCTGAGCAAGGGCCTGCCGGGCCTCCGCAAACCGCTCTCGTCCCATCTCGACGTAGGTCACGATGGCAGCCTCTTTAATTCGCTGATCGATCTCGGATGGGGCGGTCTTCGCGCAGCGAAACCCCAACCCCACGCCGTAGCTGTTATTGAGTGGATGATTCCAGAACCGGTGCGTCGAGCGGACCGAACCTTCCGGGGCGACCCAGGATCCGCCTCGAATCACTCGTTTTTCTCCAAGCGCCAGCAGGTCCACATAGGTCCCGGTACCTCCGATCCAGACGGGCTTTTCCGGTCCAGTGGGATTGACCATCGGCTCCAGCTTGCTATAGAAGCGGGGGTCGTACCAGTCGAAGACCCATTCAAATGCATTACCGGCCATGTTGTGGATGCCGTAATAACTGACTCCATCGGGATATGAATCGACCGGCTTCGTGGCATCGTGAATTTTCCCATAGTTGGCTTTCGCCGGATCAAAGTCGTCGCCCCAGGGATAAAGATTGCCATCCGGCCCTCGGGCAGCCTTTTCCCACTCCGCTTCCGTCGGCAATCTCTTGCCGCGAAACTCGCAATAGGCGCGCGCGTCGTACCAGCTCACGCCGACAACCGGCTGGTTCGGTCCATTGAGACGGGGATCATCCCAATACGCGGGAGCGCCGTGTCTTGTCGTCCTCATGAAGTCTCCATAGTCCTTGTTGGAGACTTCATACTTATCGATCAAATAGGAATCGAGAAATACCGTATGGGCCGGGCTTTCGTCGTTCAAGGTGGAGACGGGTGTTCTGGTGCGTTTCCTATACGTCGCAGGGCTGTTCACAAATTCTTTAGGCTCTTCCTTGTCGAGTCCCATGATCGAAGGTCCTTGGCCGATGTACACCATATCTCTTGGAATCACGGATTCCTCCGCACGGACTGTCGGGTTCATGGCTGTGAATGCGGTTGCCAGCGCCGCGATCACAATGATTTGTGTTGTATGCATTGCGGACCTCCATCACAAGTTGGTGTGTCCATGGGAAGCAGTCTCGCCTCCCTCGTTACGCCCGGTTCAGCCGCGATGCGGCATTGCCGTCTGCCCATTTGGCATTTTCGGCATATCAAGATCCTTCAATTCTCGCAATGCTGCTTGCGCGATGCCCCGCAACATCCCATCGAACACAAATTCGTGCGGCACGTAGAGGGAATACCAGTACAGTTGCCCTTTCAGTCCCACCGGATCAAAGATCGCGGTCTGCCTGATCTGTGTTGAAGAACCGGCCTCCGTCACTTCAAACTCCAGCCAGGCCCGCCCGGGTAAATTCATCTCGGACTTGAGCCGCAGGCGGCGGTTCGGCTCAATCGATTCGACACGAAATGAGTCCACCGTGTCGCCGATGCGGAGAGTCGTGGATGAAGGCCGTCCGCGTCTCATTCCGACGCCCCCTTGAAGCAGATCAATGAAGCCACGCAGGTGCCACAGCCAGTCGCAGGCGTACCAACCATGGTCACCTCCGAGCCTCTCAATACACCTGAAGACGACTGCAGGCGGAGCGTCGACCGTTACCGTCCGCGAATCGACAATGCGCGTGCCGAACCGGACGCCTCCCCACGAACGCTGCGTTCCGGATGAGGAGAGCGAGTCGGACCAGCGCGTCTCTGAGAAATGCGTCTCCTCACGGGCAAGGGCTCGGCGAATCGCCTCATCGATTCCCATTGGATGTACGGAGAAAGTGGTGAGCGCGCTGTTCTCCCGTACCACCGTGACATGGACAATGCTCTCAATAATTGACCGCCCGATGCGGGCGTAGAGCGGCGTGATCAACCCCAGCCATAGAGCAGACAGCCAGGGGGTCAGGACCGGCACCGGGATGATGAGAGGCGTGAGCCCCCGCTGACGCCCGTACGCACGCATCATGTCCGCGTAGGAGACTTGGTCGGCACCGCCGACTTCGTAGATGCGGAATTTGGAGAGGGGAATCTGAAGCGCCTCAATCAGATAGTCCAGCAAGTCGTCGATTCCGATTGGTTGCGCCTTCCCCTTGACCCATTTCGGAGTGAGCATGATCGGCAGGCGTTCTACCAAAGCACGAACCAGCTCAAATGAGGCACTACCGGAACCAATGACAGCGGATGCGCGAAACTCACACACGGGAATGCCCGACTGCCTCAAGATGTCTCCAACTTCGTGCCGACTGCGCAGATGTGCTGAGAGTTCTTCGTCATCGCTGCCTAAGCCTCCTACATAGACGAGGCCCTTCACACCTGCCGCCTTTGCCGCTTCGCCAAAGTTCCTGGCGCCCTGTCGGTCTTTCTCTTCGAAAGATCCGGTCGAACTCATGGAGTGGACCATGTAGTAGGCGACATCCACTCCGCGCATGGCGTTGTCGAGACTCTGTCGGTCAAGCACATCACCTGCGACAACTTCCGTTAAGGGGCCGACTTTCGGCCTGAGAATTTCCGGATGTCTGGCTACGCAGCGCAGGCGGTACCCTTGATTTTCCAGCGACGGCAGAAGTCGTCCGCCGATGTAGCCGCTCGCACCAGTAAGTAGGATGAGGGATGTTCCTGGGACGGCCGCTGGGATCCCTGTTGATGAATTTTCGGGTCTAGCCTCAGGCGTTGTCACGAGAGAACTCCCCGCACAACCTGGTCCACGGGAAGGGGGCGAAGGCCCCCCTCCGTCAGTTCTGCTCTTACTTCTTCTTCATGCTCTTTTGGATCAGTTCACGGGTGGCAAGGTACTCCTTGTTCCCCGGATCCGAGGCCACTGCCTTCTCAATGGCGGCCATTGCCTCAGCGTGCTTTTCAGCACCCATCGCAACTAACGCCTGAATGAATGCGTCGCGACCGGTCTGCACGGCCTCGTCGGACACCGTCTGGGTCGACTTCGCGCAACGGAATCCGAGACCGACGCCGTAGGAGTTATTGTCAGGCTGATTCCAGAATCGATGGCTGGTATGCAGCGAGGTTTCCGGCGCGAGCCAGGAACCGCCGCGTAGCGCCCGCACGGGTCCTTGGTTCGCAAAGTTGTAGCCCTTCTCTGCTCCCCGCGGGTTCATGGCCGGACTCTGTTTGTAGTAGTTGAGATCGTACCAATCCTCGACCCACTCAAAGACATTGCCGGCCATATTGTAGACGCCGAATCCGCTCACCCCATCGGGATAGGAATCCACGGGTGTTGTGCGGCCAATGTTCTGACCATAATTGGCCTTTTTCGGGTCAAGTGCGTGTCCCCATGGATAATGATTGTCTCCGGCCGGTCCTTTTGCCGCTCTTTCCCACTCTGCTTCAGACGGAAGACGCTTGCCCTCCCATTTGCAGAATGCGTTGGCATCCGTCCAGCTCACGCCAACGACCGGATGGTTCGGCTTGTTGAGGCGCGGGTCGTCCCAATAGGCCGGAGCCGGGTGGCCGGCAGCCTTCATGAACTCTTTGTATCGTGCGTTCGAGGCTTCGAACTTGTCGATGAGATAGGCATCCAACACGACCTGATGCTTTGCCTCATCTGCATGTTCGCTACTCCCCATGGTGAACTCACCCTTCGGGATGAGGACCATGTCCTTGCTCGGCACGTCCGCTGCTGTTGCCAGAGTGACGGCTCCGAGCATCAACGCCATCCCCACTCCGACCTGAAACACTGTTTGACTCCGCATACGATACCCCCTTGGTTTAGAACACCAGGACCGCCCTGGCTGGTGGTAGTGACACATACAATGTATCTATTGAAGTTGCACTATTTTATTGCCCGGCAATGAGTGTGCTGCATGCTGAACTGTCATCCGCTGTTGGCGAATGCTCCGATTCTGCAAGATGACAGGATCGAGGATGTCACCGCACTGCACGCATCGTCTTGTGGCACAGTCCAACTCGCCTGAGCTGCTCATCAGGTCCATGGAGACTTCGTTCACCATGAATCCGCCGCATCTCAGACAGGATGAGTGATGCAGCGCCGAAGAGAGAGCTGATTGACTCATTGTCTGTCCGACTATTTCTTTTTGCTCTGCTCTCGCCATGATGACCTCCATTTGGATTGAGGTTCAATGTTTGTCACAAGAGTGTCTAATGTATAAGCCAAAATGTCTAATGTGTCAAGTGTTATTTTACGATTTTTTGACAAACATTGAACATTATAATAGGATCCAGATATCGAATATGAATACTCATAGAATTCATAGAGTTGCAAAACTTACCGGCCTCTCGCGAGATGTTATCCGCGTGTGGGAACGACGGTTTGAAATCCTAAAACCGACTCGAGGAGCCAATCGTTATCGCAATTATTCCGATGACGATGTCACGTTGCTGAGGTTCCTGAAGGAGCAACTGGATACAGGAGCCTCGATCGGAGAGTTGTCGAAACTCGGACGTGAGGAGTTGTTGCGGCGAGCCCGCGCCAGTGCGCCGCAAGTGTCATTCGTCGACAATGCCTTCAACAAACTCTTGAAGGAACTGCTGTCCAGCTTGAGTCCCTTCAATCGTATGATCTTTGAGAAGCGTTTGAACGGCGCTGTGGCGATGATTCCCTTTGAAGAAGCGCTGCATGGGATTCTGCTCCCGCTTCAAGAGCAAGTAGGGCAGCTTTGGTACGATGGTCATCTGGACGTGGCCATTGAACATTACGTCACGAGGCAAACCCAACAAAAGATTTTCTCCGCCATGAATCAGCTTCCAGTCGCTGAGTTTGGGGCCAAAGTGGTCGTGGCCTGCCCGCCCGGCGAGGAACACGACATTGCCGCGGTTGCAGTGGCCTATCGATGTCGTGTTCGCGGCTGCCGAGTTCACTATTTGGGAGCCAATGTGCCTCTCGTCTCACTGACCAGGCTCTGTGAGCAGGTGGAGCCGGATCTGACCATCATGTCATTTCCTGTCGCACTTCCCGAGGCCAATGCGACTGAGCTGGTTCGAGCTCTTGCCGATGAGGTGCGTCCCGCTTCCGATCTAGCCGTCGGCGGAAATGGCGCGCTCGCCATGCGTGATCTTTTCATGACGTACGATATTGCGGTTCTGGAGAATTTCGCTGACTTGGATCACAGGCTGGATCGATTGATCAGACACGCCGTCTCTCGCGGATGACCAGGAGAGGCCGATCAGATGGCATCAAGAGGTGGCTCCGGTTGGTTGGACAGTATCGGCCCATTCTTAAGTGGCGCCTGGCGGATAGCTGACTACGCGGCGGTCTGCCGTGTCGTCAGATGGTCATAGTACACCTGGTCCGGCGTCTGGCCGT
>VGXE01000036.1 GCA_016873455.1 Nitrospira sp.
GGCCAGACGCCGGACCAGGTGTACTATGACCATCTGACGACACGGCAGACCGCCGCGTAGTCAGCTATCCGCCAGGCGCCACTTAAGAATGGGCCGATACTGTCCAACCAACCGGAGCCACCTCTGTTTTGGCCATGAGAGCGATAACGCGTTTGTCGAGATTAGGTTTTATGACGGTACAAAGTGGAAGTCAGAGGACATAGTGAGACGGGTGAAGTAGCTATGATTACATAGAAAAGAGAAATGGGAATGGTAATTTTGGTACCTTTCTGGATTCTGCGAGATTGTAGAGTCGGTTCTGAATTGAAAGCAAGTTTCAGACCGTCGTTCAGCATTTCTCGTTACGCACCTCTCAGTGGCCATCTCTGGACGCCATGGTGAAGTGAAGAAAAGACAATTCTTCCCATGCCGGCTGGCGCATTTATCCCAGCTTGCCGAGGCGCGATTGGAGAATGCTGACCGTGGAAAGGGCGGCGGTTTCGGCTCGGAGGATATGCGGGCCAAGAGTTATTGGCTGAATGCCTGATTGCTCCGTCTGTGCGAGTTCTTCTTTGCTCCAGCCTCCCTCTGGTCCGATCACAATCAACACAGACTCAGTTGGCTCCTTCGGCAGCGAGACCGTTTGTAAACTCTTTCCCTCTCGCCGCTCGGTGAGCATGAGCGTAGCAATGCCGGGTACACGGTTCTTCAGCAGTGTGGCGAGGGATTGCGGAGCGGTGATCGTTGGCACGCGCCACTGTTCTGATTGCTGAGCGGCTTCGACCGCGATGCGCTGCCATCGCGCCAGCTGATGATCGACGCGATCGGCTTTGATCTGCACCACACTGTGACGGCTTGCAATCGGCAGAATCTCACTCACGCCAAGCTCGGTTGCTTTCTGGATCACCCAGTCCATCTTTTCGCCCTTGAGCAGCGATGGTCCCAGGATCAGACGAGGTGCGTGGGCCGGCGGCTCGTGAATTGTCTCAAGAATACGCCCAGTAACCGCTCGTTTGGAGACGTCGGTGATCTCAGTCTGGTATCTCGATCCTTGTCCGTTCCCGAACCACAAGGTTTCGCCGACGGCGACGCGCAAACTGTCTCGGAGGTGGACCAGTAAGTCGCCGGTGATAGAGATTGTTGGTGGTGTCACACACTCAGGGGAGATAAGAAATACGGGCATGTGGAACTCAGGAGGGGAGCACGGCTACTCGAAAAACGTCTTCATCTTGTCGAAGAACCCATCGCCGCTGGCGTCCATCACCATGCCGCTTTCCTTGGCGAACTCGGTGAGTAATTCTTTCTGCTTGGGCGACAGTTTGGTGGGAATCTGGACCTTGATCACGTACAGATGATCACCGGTTGAACCGCCCTTGAGACTGGGGACGCCGAGTCCTTTGATTCGCAGCACTTTATCATGTTGGGTGCCCGCTGGAATCTTGATGACGGTGTCGCCTTTGAGCGTCGGGACTTCAACTTTTCCTCCGAGCGCCGCCGTAATGAAGCTGATCGGCACGTCAGAAAGAATGTCCAACCCCTTCCGCTGAAACACCGGGTGGGGTTTGACGGTGATGGCGACGTAGAGATCGCCGGGTGGTCCGGCATTGGGACCATGCTCTCCTTCGTTGGCGAGACGGAGCCGCATCCCGGTCTCGATGCCGGCGGGAATATGCACGGCAATCGCCCGTTCCTTGTACACGCGCTGGCGGCCTTGACAGGTGGTGCAGGGCTCGGTCACGAGCCGACCGGCACCGTCACACTGTCCACAGGGGCGGCTGACACTGAAAAACCCTTGTTGGAAACGGATCTGGCCCGTTCCTTTGCAACTGGGACAGCTCTTGATCGCGTGTGGGGCTTTGGCGCCGGTTCCCGCACAATCCGTACAGAGTTCCCATCGGGGAATCTTGAGCTTGGCGTCCTTGCCGTAGACCGATTCTTCGAATGAGACTTCCAGATTGTATTGCAGATCACTGCCGCGTTCGGCTCGGGCTCCTCCGCCCCCTCGAGCTTGGCCGAAGAAATCTTCGAAGATATCGTTGAACACATCCCCGAAGCCCCCCCCCCGGCCGAAGTCGAACCCATCGGCACCTGGCTGGGATCCGGCGTGGCCGAATGCGTCATAACGCTTGCGCTTGTCCTGATTGCTGAGGACCTCATAGGCTTCGTTGATCTCCTTGAATTTTTCTTCGGCGGCTTTTTTTTGATGGTCGCCGGTGTGGAGATCGGGATGGTGCTGGCGGGCCAAGCGCCGGTAGGCCTTTTTCAGCTCTTCGTCGGAGGCCTCTTTTTCGACGCCGAGGACGTCGTAGTAGTCGCGTTTGCTCACGGGTGCCAGTGCTCGCAAGGTACAGAAAGACCGAGTTCCGCATCAGCGCAGGAAACTCGGTCCATCCGTATCGTATTCTAGGCTACTTCTTGTCTTTGTCTACTTCTTCAAATTCTGCATCGACAACTTTTTCATCGGTCTTAGCACTCTCGGTGCTGTCACCGCTGGGGCCTGAGGTCGGTTGCGGGCCGGCGGTCGCCGAGGTTTTCTTATACATTTCTTCGGCCAACTTGTGCGACGCGGTCATGAGTGTCTGTGTCGCCGACTCAATGGCTTCGGCATCCGGGCTTTCGAGCGCTTTCTTCAGCGCGGCCACGGCGTCCTGGATCTTTGTTTTGTCCTCTGCGGCCACCTTGTCGCCGTATTCCGTGATGTTCTTTTCGGTCTGATAGATGAGATTGTCCGCTTGGTTCTTGGCTTCGGCCAGTTTGCGCCGTTTCTTATCGTCTTCTGTATGCGCCTGCGCATCCTTGACTAGCTTTTCGACCTCGTCCTTGTTGAGCCCGCTCGACGCCGTGATGCGGATCGACTGTTCTTTCTGCGTCGCCAAGTCTTTGGCCGCCACATGGACGATGCCGTTGGCGTCAATGTCGAAGGCCACGTCGATTTGGGGCATCCCGCGGGGAGCCGGAGGAATCCCGACCAGGTCGAATTGGCCCAGCAACTTATTGTCGTTGGCCATTTCGCGTTCGCCTTGAAACACTCGGATGGTCACGGCGGTCTGATTGTCGGCCGCGGTCGAGAAGACCTGACTCTTTTTGGTCGGAATCGTGGTGTTGCGTTCAATCAGCTTGGTGAAGACTCCGCCTAGCGTTTCGATGCCGAGCGAGAGCGGGGTCACGTCGAGCAGCAGCACATCCTTGACTTCACCCTTGAGCACTCCGCCTTGGATGCCCGCGCCGATCGCCACTACTTCATCCGGATTCACGCCCCGGTGGGGTTCTTTCCCGAAAAACTCCTTCACGACCTGGATGACTTTCGGCATGCGCGTCATTCCACCGACGAGGACCACTTCGTTGATGTCGCGCGCCGATACCCCGGCATCCGCCAGGGCCTTCCGGCAGGGCTCAACGGTTTTCTGGATGAGGTCGTCCACGAGCTGCTCCAATTTCGAGCGGGTCAGCTTCGTGACCAAGTGTTTGGGGCCGCTCGCATCGGCGGTGATGAAGGGGAGGTTGATTTCCGTTTCTTGCGACGAAGACAGCTCGATCTTGGCCCGCTCCGCCGATT
Source organism: Nitrospira sp. (assembly GCA_016873455.1). GTDB lineage: Bacteria > Nitrospirota > Nitrospiria > Nitrospirales > Nitrospiraceae > Nitrospira_D. The sequence continues at coordinate 3,536 of VGXE01000036.1, forward strand.
CTTTCAGGCGCTGGAGTGCCATCCGGTCCTTCCGGAGATCGATGCCCTGGTCTTTCCTGAATTCATCGACGAGCCAATCCATCACCCGGAGATCGAAGTCGTCGCCGCCAAGATACGTGTCGCCGTTGGTGGATTTCACCTCGAAGACGCCTTCGCCGATTTCGAGAACCGAGACGTCGAAGGTCCCGCCGCCCAAATCGTAGACCGCGATGCGCTCATCTTTCTTCTTGTCCAACCCGTAGGCAAGCGAGGCGGCGGTGGGTTCGTTAATAATACGCAGGACGTTCAAACCGGCAATCTGGCCGGCATCCTTGGTGGCTTGCCGCTGGCTGTCGTCGAAATAGGCCGGCACTGTGACCACGGCTTCGGTGATTTTTTCGCCAAGGTAGTCTTCCGCCGTCTGGCGCATCTTCTGGAGGATCATGGCCGAGACTTCCGGAGGGCTGTATCGTTTGCCCCGTAGCTCAACGTGGGCATCGCCATTGTCGGCCTCGACGACTTTATAGGGCAGCCGCTTGATGGCTGCCTGCACTTCGGGGCTTTTAAATTTCCGCCCCATGAGGCGTTTGACCGAGAAAATGGTGTTTTCCGGATTAGTGATGGCCTGCCGTTTGGCGATTTGGCCGACGAGGCGTTCGTTCTTGTCGGTGATGGCCACGACGGAAGGAGTCGTGCGGCTCCCTTCGGCATTGGCGATGACGACAGGGTCTCCGCCGCTCATAATCGCGACGCAGGAATTGGTGGTGCCGAGGTCGATGCCGATGACTTTACCCATTGCTGGACTCCTTCCTTCTCAATTTCAACGGTTCACTAGAATGATCGGGTCAGTTCGGAGCTGCCTCCAGGTCGGTCGCGGTTGCAGGTCCGGACGACACGCTGACCATGGCGGCACGGAGCATGCGTTCATGCAGCCGATAGCCCTTTTGAAACTCCTCAACAACGTGATTCGAGGGCACTGTATTCGATGGCACATGCGCGACAGCCTGATGGGTGGTCGGATCAAATACCTGGCCGATGGTCTCGATTGCCTGCACACCGAATTTGGCAAGGCTGCCGGATAGTTGTTTCAGGGTCAGATCTACTCCCTGAACAAGCGCGGAGTGTCCTCCCTTATCAGAATCGCGTGCAGCCTTGAGGGCTCGTTCGAGATTGTCAATCACGGGCAGCATTTCCTTCAGGAGCTGTTCGTTGCCAAATTTGATCTGATCGCGTTGGTCACGCTGAGCGAGCCGCTTATAATTTTCAAACTCGGCGGCCTGCCGTAAGTATTTATCGTTTAGCGCTTTGCATTCGTCGGTCTTTGAGTTGAGAGCCTTCTGTGCTTCCGCAAGGAGGGGATCGACGGTTGCGGTATTCGGCGAATCTTCGCCGGCGCTGCCATTCTCTAAGTCCTCAATTGTACTCACTTTTACCTCTGTAGTGTCCCGCGCTAAGCCCATGCAGACGTGTATTCGTGGAAGCAGATATCCATAGTGAATTAGAAGTCAACAGATGGGGAAAAGAAATGTCTTGGAAAAATGCGGATGATGATCCGATGTGCGAGCTTCAGGAAGGTGAATCGGTCCCACGAGTACGACGGTAGAGGAACTCAAGGCCTTCCAGGGTCAGCAGTGGTTCGATCTTTTGAATGGAATCGGTCTCTGGGGCGACGATCGGAGCAAGTCCCCCTGTGGCGATGACATAGGAGGGGTGGCCTCTTTCCCGTTCCATCCGTCGGACCAAGGCATCGACGAGCCCGGCATAACCGAAGAGGAGTCCAGATTGAATACTGCTTGCCGTGTCATTGCCGATCACAGTCTTGGGCCTTATGAGTTCAACTTTGCTGAGTTTGGCGGCGCGAGTGAACAGGGCCTCGGCTGAAATACCAAGGCCTGGAGCGATGGCCCCTCCAAGGTACTCTCCCTCTTTCGTCACCGCACAGAAAGTGGTCGCGGTGCCGAAGTCGACAATGATGAGATCGCGGTGAAATTTATGGTAGGCGGCGGCCGCATTGACGATACGGTCGCTGCCGATTTCCCTGGGATTCTTGTATCGAAGTGTCAACCCTGTATCCATGTCCGATGTGACGATGAGCGGGGTGCAGCCAAAATATGAGCCCACCATCGCTTCGAATGTTTCCGTGAGGGACGGGACCACACTGGAAATAATGGCCCCGGTGATCTGATCAGGGGCTTGGCCGGTCCGTGTCAGCATATTCATGCAGAGCACGCCGTACTCATCGACCGTGGCTTTTGGATTTGTGGCCAGCCGCCAATGGGCAAGGAGGGATGTTCCTTTGAACACACCCCACACGATGTTGGTATTGCCGATGTCGATCGCTGCGAGCATGGTGCCTATTGTACCTGCGGGAGGGTTCAACTGCTACTCATCGTAGATGTATGACATCCGCGGCACGTATGTCGAGCAGAGGTGATGGGGGTGTTCCGGAGGAGGGTGCCAGAGGCCGGACTTGCAGCGCGCCGTCAGTTCCAATGGACTCCGCCGTGCCAAGGAGTTCTTGATTATCACCAAGAAGTAGTCGGATGTGTCTGCCAATCGTATGACAATGGGACATGTACGCAGCGCGCAGCCGGCTGGATCCGTGAGTTCTCAGCTCATCCAAAACGTCTTCAAGTTCAAGTAATAGTTGAGAGAGCAGTCTATTTCTATTGATAGAGTTGCGAGAAATCTCATAGAGAGAAGTCGCAGTGTGACGCAAATCTTCAGGGAATGAGTCAGCAGCCATGTTCACGTTGAGGCCGATCCCAATTACGACGATTGGAATGTCAGATGAGATGTGCGCACTCTCGCACAGAATGCCGCCCACCTTACGGTCTTGAAATAGGAGATCGTTCGGCCACTTCAAAGAGAGTCCTACGGATGTCGTGGTGCGAACTGCCTCTGCGACCGCGAGCGCACTGACGAGGGGCACCCATGAGAGCCACTCCGACAGTGTGAGGACCGGTCCGATTCCTCGAACCACGACGGAACAATAAATGTTGACGTGGGGAGGGGAATGCCAGTGACGTGTCTGCCGGCCTCGTCCGGCGGACTGTTGTTCGGTCACCACGACTGTTCCATGTGGGGCGCCGGCGTGAGCTAACAATAACGCTTCGGAATTGGTCGAGGCGAGCTCGTGATGTAGGTGGAATTGTTGTCCCAATGACTTCGTTGCCAGTGTGCTGCGGATTTCGTCGAGTGTCAGGGGCGTAGAGGCGAGCATGGTCAACTGCGCCGGTGCGGACGGGTTCTCGCCGGAGTCAGGACCAGACTCAGTGAGGCAGCCGGGGCAGAGTGGGTCAGGGCACCGATCGAGATCCGATCGGCACCGGCAGCGGCCATGGCGCGGACGTTCTTCAAGGTAATCCCACCAGAAACTTCCACCGTGGCGCGGCCGTTGATCAATTTGATCGAACGGCGCACCATAGCCGGAGTCATGTTGTCCAGCAAGATGATGTCGGCCTTTCCCGCGATGGCCTGTCGGACTTCCAAGAGAGATTCTGCCTCGACAATGATTGGCAGAGTGCCCGAGGCGCCGGCTTTCGCCAACCGGCAGGCGGATCGGACGGCCTGGTTGCGTCGTCGGAGCAGTGCCAGGTGATTGTCTTTCACCAACACGCCATCGCCAAGCGACATGCGGTGATTCCGCCCGCTGCCGAGCCTGACCGCCCACTTTTGAAGCGCACGCCAGCCAGGGAGTGTTTTTCGCGTGTCCAAGATATCGGCCGTGTAGCCTTTGATGGCTGTACGGAATTGGTGTGTGAGTGTGGCAATACCGGAGAGATGTTGGAGAAAGTTCAGTGCGACGCGTTCGGCCTGTAAGATCGAACGCCCGTCCCCGGTCACATGCAGAATCGGCTCGCCTGTTTTGGCCAGCTCGCCGTCATGCCGGACGACTGAGAGGGTGAGTGTGGGATCCACGACGAGAAAGGTCTGTACGGCTGCGGCCATGCCGGCCACGACCAACCGCTGTTGTGCCACAATGGTGGCACGAGCCGGCATCGGCTTCGGGAAGAGTGCGGAGGTGGTGATGTCACCTTGGCTGAGGTCTTCTTCGAGTCCAAGCCGGACTGTACGACGAATCTCTGCGGCGGGAAGCCGTTCCATGGGTCATGCCCCCAGCATCGTGCGCAGCTGGGCTTCACTGCTCGCCAGGAGTGCACGGTCACGAGACAGGGTGCGCACCCGTTCCTGATGCTCCGTGATTACTTCGGGTGGTGCTTTCGAGACAAATTCTGCATTCTTGAGTTTCCCGTCGAGGCGCTGCGATTCCTTGTCGCTCTCGGCGAGTTGTTTGGCCAATCTGTCGAGTGCTTTCTTGAGATCGACGTCACCGGACACCGTGAGGCCAACCGACAAGCCTTCCGTGACCAGTCGAAGCCGTTGTCCCACAGGCCATTCAGTTGCCGGGTGCACCTCGGCCGTGCCACGGCTGAGATGAGCCAGGTGCGGCTGTAACCGCTGGAGCCGCTGTTGCCGATGTGGGTCGTCGTGTCCGACGTGAAACAGAATCTGTTGCCCCGGCGGATAATTCAGTAGGACTCGGCCGGTACGGACCAAACCGACCGTCTGTTCCAGCAGGGAATACTGTTCCTCGGCGTCAGGTGATGTCCGGGTCTGATCGACAGTTGGATACTGTTGCACCACGATGCTCTCACCTTGATGAGGGATCGTCTGCCAAATTTCTTCCGTGATGAACGGCATGAACGGATGAAGCAGCCGCAGGGTCGTCTCCAGCGTCTCGACCAGGGTATGTCTCGTGCTGGCCCCATCCGGATGGTCGGGTGTTTGGAGGACCGGTTTGATCAATTCCACATACCAGTCACAGTACTCGTGCCAGATGAATTGATAGAGGGCTGTGGCTGCGCGGTCAAAGCGGTACGATTCCAGTTCCGCCGTGACCGTGCGGATCGTGTAGTTGAGGCGGCTCAAGATCCATTGGTCAGGGAAAGTGCGCTGCGCCGGCGGCAGGGGAGCGCGCGGGCCGCTGAGGTACATGAGCGCGAAACGGGCGACGTTCCAGATTTTGTTGGCAAAATTGCGGTAGCCCTCGATCCGTTCTTCCGCCAGCTTGATATCGCGTCCCGGTGAGGCCATTGAGGCCAGCGTAAATCGGAGGGCGTCGGTGCCGAATTGATCCATCACGTGCAACGGATCGATCACGTTACCCTTGGACTTACTCATTTTTTGGCCTTCAGCATCGCGGACTAAGGCATGGATATAGACATCCTTAAAAGGCACTTCGCCCATAAACTTCAAGCCCATCATGATCATTCTGGCAACCCAGAAAAATAGAATGTCCAGGCCTGTGACTAGGGTGGAGGTCGGGTAATAGGTTTTCAGCTCTGGCGTCTGGTTCGGCCATCCCAGAGTGGTGAATGGCCACAGGGCGGAAGAGAACCAGGTGTCGAGTACATCGGGATCACGTATCAATTGTCGGCTGCCACAGGCAGGGCATTGAGATGGAGCCAACTTAGATACGATCGGCTTGGCACCTTGCAGGATCGTCGTTCGGTCACCTACGGTGACGATCTGACGGTCGTTGCAGGCCAGGCAATACCAGGCCGGAATTTGATGCCCCCACCAGATTTGGCGCGAGATGCACCAGTCTTTGATCTCTCGCATCCAGCCGAGATAGTTGTTGACCCAACTTTCCGGAACGATGCGAATTCGTCCATCCTCGACAGCGTTAATGGCAGGAACAGCAAGTGGCTGAATCTTGATGAACCATTGAGGTGACAGATACGGCTCGACGACCGTCTTGCATCGATAACACTTGCCGACCGCCATTTTGTGGTCGTCGATTTTCTCGAGGATTCCGCCCTCACGGAGGAGGGCTTCGACCTTGGGCCGCGCTTTGGAGACGGGAAGACCTCGGAGCATGTCGATCACCGATGTCTCGACCGCCCCCTTCTGCATCCCGGCTGGGTCCAGCAAGGCGGCATGATCCAGTACCGCAATTCGAGGCAAGTTGTGCCGTTCTCCCGCTTCATAGTCGTTGAAGTCGTGCGCCGGTGTGATCTTCACTGCGCCGGTGCCGAATTCCAAATCGACGAGAATCGGATCGCCGACAATCGGGATTTCTCGGGTGGTCAGCGGTAAACGGATCTTCTTGCCGATCAGATGGCGGTAGCGTGGATCTTCCGGATGGACCGCAACCGCTGTATCTCCCAGCATTGTTTCCGGACGTGTGGTGGCGACGGTCAGCACGGCATGTGGATCATCGGCCAGCGGATACTTTACATGGTAGAGCTTTCCCCTTACTTCCTCATGTTCTACTTCAATGTCAGAAAGAGCGGTCAGGCAGCGTGGGCACCAGTTAATGAGCCGTTCTCCACGATAGATCAGTCCGTCTTCATGGAGTCGGACAAAGACTTCGAGGACCGCCGTCGACAACCCCTCGTCCATCGTGAATCGCAATCGATCCCAGTCGCAGGATTCACCAAGTTGTTTTTGCTGGTTGATGATCGTGTTGCCAGAGGTGGCTTTCCATTGCCACACGCGTTCAACAAACCGCTCGCGTCCTAACGAATCACGAGACAGGCCTTCTGCCATGAGCTGCTTTTCCACCACGTTTTGCGTCGCGATTCCGGCATGGTCGGTACCGGGAAGCCACAGGGTGTTATGCCCCTGCATACGGTGCCACCGGATCAGAATATCTTGCAGTGAATGGTTGAGGGCGTGGCCGACGTGCAGTGAGCCGGTGACATTTGGCGGGGGGATGACGATACAGTAGGGTTGGCCCGCATGGTCCACGGCGGCGCGGAAATAGCCCCGGGCGATCCACTCACGCGACCACCGGTCTTCGACGGATTTCGGTTCGTAAGTCTTCTCTAGTTGCGGCGTACTCATGATGATCCCAGAAAAGGAAGGGGCGCATCTTAACACGTCTGTGCGGCTCAGCAAATGGTGCAGCGCGGCGGCTTGTGACCCTGTTCGGCCTATGCTATACACACAGCGTCGGAAGAAGTTTATTCACTCTAGGGCAGGGAGCTGGCATGGCACGAGGACGTGAAAAAGATCGCAAGACACGACGGAAACATCGGAAGAATGTGAAGCGGGTGAAGGCCTTGGTCAAGGCACGTCGCGCAGCGGCCAAGCGCGGGAAGAAAAGCTAGAGACTACGGCGAAGCCGCAGTCGGTCTATGGGTCGCTGGTCAACCGTGTAAGCTCGGCTTTGATCTGTTGCTCAGCTAGTCCCGGTACGAGTTGCTGAACCGCCTGCTCGACAGTCGTTTCGACAACGGTTCGTATGAGGTCGTTGGCCAGCTGTGGCGCCTGTTTCAGCACGGCAGCCTGGATCTCATCCTTGACCAACTGGTCGATTGATCCGATTTGCTCGTGAATCACTGTGGGAAGGTATTTGCGAATACTGGCCTCGGCCTGTTCGGGCAACCGTTGATCGAGCGTCGTGTTCAGCACTGGCCCGACGAGATCGGACACGGATTGCTTGATCATGGGCTCGAAGGATTTCAGTTCCTTTTCCAGCAGGGACGGCAATGTCTGGGATAACAGAGGGCGAATGATCGACACCAGGTATTCCTCGGACAGAATCTCCCCGAGCTGAGCCCGCACTTCTTTTTGCACTATCGGCTGGATATTGATCGAAAGCTTGACGTCGTCCACATTTGAATCCTGCGGGTGAGCGGGTTTCGTCTGCACTCCTTTGGGCAAGGTCGACGCAAATTGGCCTGTTCCCTTGCGTTGTGAATCGACGGTGTCAGTCGGCGATATCGACGCGGTGGGGACGATTCGTACGGGAGGGCTACTCGTCCGATCTTCGGCTGACTCGTCTGTCTCAGTCGAGGAGAGGATGGGGTTAGGCGCGTCGTCGTCCTCATCTGAGCCGGTCGATGTCGGAGGCCAGGATCGGCGTTTGAGCCCCTTGCCGTTCCCCACCGCTTGATGTTGCTGGACGGACTTGATGTTCATCAGCAAGTCGTCCGACTGGATCGGCTTGTTGAGGAAGGCCTTGACTCCCAATGTGCGGAGGAGTTTTTCATCCGGACGATCGGCCGGATTCACAAGTGCAATGAGCGAGGTTTCACTGAGATGTTCGAGTTTGTGGATTTCCTTACAAAATCCGGAAAACGTGATGTTGCTCAGTTGGTAATCCGCAATGATCATCAGGGGGTTCATTTGCCGGGCGGCTTCCAATGCCGCGGGACCATCTTGGAATCCGATCACTTCAAGCCCCTCTGGGGCTGAGAGTTGCTCGACCAACCGGCGAACGGCCGGACTGCTGTCGACGACGAAGATGGGTGATGGCATCGAATACTCCGTAATTCTTAGGCTTTTACGAAGCTAACAGTGAGGGTATTCTTTGTCAAGAAAACGGCTGATCGGTGATCACTGCGACGGCAGTGCAGTAGTTACAGCAGAACTGCTGATGGAATCAGAGGACTAATGGATATCAGCCATTCGATTCGAGTCGTCTTTTTCGACGCCGCCGATACCCTTTTTCACGTCAAAGGATCGGTGGCCGAGATTTATCTTCGGCATGCCACGGAGTTCGGCTTCGCGCAAACGCCGGAGTCGCTCTCTGCCATTAAGCAGGCGTTTGGCCGGGCATTTCGTGATGCCCCGCCGCCGATTTTTGCTGCCACGGAACCGGCGCAGATCAAACACAGCGAGCGTCTCTGGTGGTTCGACATCGTGCACAACGTCTTTTATCGGGTCGGAATGTTCGAGCGGTTTGATGACTTTTTTGAGCGAGTCTTTCACGTCTTCGAAGAACCGGAATCGTGGCAGCTTTTTCCAGAGACGGCGCAGACGCTGGCCGCTCTGAAGGCGCGCGGTGTGGAATTGGGCATCATTTCGAACTTCGACTCGCGGCTTTTCACGGTGATCCGGGGGTTAGGACTTGCAGAGACGTTTGATACGGTGACCATTTCTAGTCTGGCACAGGCCTCGAAGCCGGCTCCCAGGATCTTTCAACTCGCGCTGGAGAAGCATGCGGTTGATCCGGAGGAAGCCCTGCACATCGGCGACAGCCTGCGGGACGATGTTGAGGGGGCTCGCAGGGCTGGGCTGCATGCCGTGCTACTAGATCGGGAAGGGATCCAGCACAGGGCCGATATCCGATCGATTCGAACATTGGACGACCTGCTTCCGCTCATCGATCAGCTGGAGCAGAGTGGTCCTGGTTAAGATTCAGGACGGCTGTATCCTCAGTCTTCACCTGAGACTTCATCAAGAACCGATCAACAACGGCACGACATCTTTGGCTCGCCCTTGCAGGGACACATCGACAAGGCCGGTGTGCGGCGTGACATCGAGATTGATTTCCGCCACGAACGCGCCGGCTTCTTTTGCGATTGAGGCGAATCCTGCGGCCGGGTACACGACACCGGATGTGCCGATGATCAGGCACAAGTCGCATGAGCGAAGGGCGGCATCGCATTGCCGAAGGTCGTCTTCGGTCAGCGATTCGCCGAACCAGACAATATGAGGCCGAAGCAGGCCATGACAGTGGTCACACATCGGCAAGATGTGGATCGGCACATCATGGTTGTCCACCACTTGCCGGCAGTCGGTGCAGCGGACCCTCCAGATGTTGCCGTGAATCTCGGATAGTTTGTGTGAGCCCGCCGTCCGATGCAGTCCATCCACATTTTGGGTGATCAACCAGAAGTGGGAATACTGCCGTTCTAGTTCAGCGACAGCCTCATGGGCCGCATTGGGTTGTTTCGTGGCGATCAATTCGCGACGCCAGTTGTACCATTCCCAGACCAGCCGTGGGTCCCGTGCAAAAGCCTCGGGTGTGGCCAGGTCCTCCGCCCGGAAATTCCTCCACAATCCGTCGGCGCCGCGAAACGTCGGCACACCGCTATCGGCGGAAATCCCGGCACCAGTGAGCACGACGACGCTTCGAGCGGTGGCCAGCTTTTCTCTGACGAGTCCCAGATCGGAACTAGATGCCATAGTCGTGTACCGTCCGACCGAGCGGCTGCGCCCCTCGGTCGACGCATGCTATAGTACGCCCGTAGTGATCGCAACCACGGGGATGGGAACATGAAACAGATTTTGATGATCGGGGCTGGCTCGGTCGGCGGGTATTTTGGAGTACGCTTGGCCAAGACCAATCCCGATGTATCGTTTTTGCTGCGGCCCAATACGCTGACGGCGGTGAAACGACATGGCTTGACGATCCGTAGTGCCGACGGAACATTCACGGTGAGACCTCAGGCTGCCTCGGATGCGCGAGAACTTCCAAAGCCTGACCTCATCGTGCTTGGAGTCAAAGCGTACGATCTCGACGAAGTGCTGTCTCAAATTGAACCGGTGCTGACCGATACGACGGTCATCCTGACACTGCAGAACGGGATTGATACCGAAGACCGTCTCCATGCGCGCCTACAACGAAATTGTGTGGTCGGTGGCGTGGCCTACATCTACTCGAAAATTGCCGAGCCCGGCGTCATTGACCATTATAAGAAAGGCGCGGTGGCGATAGGGGAGCTGATGGGCCATGAGAGTACACGGCTACTCGCGATCCGAGAGGTATTCACTGCAGCCGGCATTCCGTGCCATCTGTCCAAAGATATTCGCCGCACCAAGTGGGAAAAGATGTGTTGGAATTGCGTCTTTAACCCGATTACCGTCCTGATCGACGACCATGTGGCGAAAGCGTTGGATCATCCGGAGATGATGGGCGTGATCCGGCAAATCGTCGGAGAGGTGGCGGCGGTGTCAGCGGCGATGAAGGTGCCCTTACCGTTGGATATGCCCGATCGGGTCGTCAAAGCCACTCAGGAAATTCGTGACATTCATACGTCCATGTACGACGACTGGAAGGCAGGACGGAGGACAGAAATCGACTATCTGAATGGCTTCATCGTTCGAATGGGGCGTGAGTTGGGCATTCCAACTCCCGTGAATGAGGCCTTGACGGCCATGATCAAGACGATGACTGAGAAGGAACAGACGGGTCCAGGCCGGGTCAGAATTGATGGGGCTGTCGTGCAGCCGGTTTCTTTTGACCGCATGGCCATCGCCTCGTTGCCAGAAGAACACCAGCTTGATGTGTCTACGGTAATGCCGGGCATGCAGGGGCGAGGGATTCGGCTGAAGGGGTTGCTCGACGTTCCAGCCTTGGCCATCGACGCGGATCATGTCGCCGTTCATGCCGGCGATGGAAAGTATTCGGCCTCTCTCACGCTGCAACAAGCCAGAGAGTACGGAGTTCTCGTCTATGAGCTTGATGGCGCGCCGCTGCCTGATTCAAAGGGCGGTCCGTTTCGTCTCGTCACTCCTGGGCTGGGCGATCTTTGCGCCAACGTCAAAGGTGTGGGGCGCATTGAAGTCACGAAGGGACCAGGTCGGGACACGCGAGAGACAACGTGTCCACCTGAATCACGGGAGGAAGAGGGCGTATAGCCTATGGCCTATAGCACGTAATCGGATCAGGTCGCGATTCGCCCTCCTATCTTGTGCCATTAGCTATACGCCATATGCGCTTTTTTCTGGCGAGATGCGAACGATGTTTCACGAGATACATTTGAGCAATGGGTTTGTTACATCCGGTAAAGGTTGTTGATGTCCGGTGATGTGGGTCGAGTCGTGGCGCTCGGAGCGAGTAATTTGACACGCGGGTTTCGGACTGTCGTTGACTCGGCCCGGTCCGTCTGGGGACCGGAGGTTGAAGTACTGGCGGCATTGGGTCATGGGCGGTCCTATGGCGCTCCCAGCCGGTTCATCGCACGTTTGTTGCCCGGCATCCTGAAATCTGGATTGTGGGCTGAATTGGAACGACGGTCTCCCATGACCACCAGGGGGCTGGTCACCGATGTGGGCAACGATATTCTGTATGGGTTCTCAGTCGAGCGAACCCTGGGATGGGTCGAAGAAGTGTTGGTTCGTCTCAGTCGGGTAACCGCCGATATCGTGCTGACGGACCTTCCCTTTGCCAGTGTGCGTCGCATGTCGAATCTCAAGTATCTGGCGTTTCGCTCGGTCCTGGTGCCGAACTGCCGGCTATCCTTGCCGCAAGTACTCGATCGGGCTGAGCGTGTGAATGAAGGACTAGCGGCATTGGCCGAACGATACGGTGCCACGTTGTTTCGGTTAGACCCGACGTGGTACGGGTTCGACCCCATCCATGTCCGTCCGTCACTGTGGCGGACGGCTTGGCAGCAGATTCTTGGTAGTGAGCCTCAGGGGAAGGCCGGTGGCAGAGTGACCGTTGAAAGCATGCAGCTCTACTTTCTGCGTCCCGAACGGCGGTGGCTGTTTGGGGTCGAACAGGTGACGCCGCAATCCGGTGTGGCTCTCCGATCCGGCGGGCATGTGTGGTTGTATTAGCGCAAGGAAAGACTGTATGAGGATCGGAGGGCTACAGTGAGCGATGCGAAACCGTTGTTCCCTGAAATGTTAAAGAGAGGCATCACAGGCCTTGTGCTGGGGCTCATCGCTGGAGCAATTCAAGTCTGGTTTCTCAAGCAAGATCTCTCCCATCTCTGGGCCTCGATGGCGGCTGGCGTGCTCTATATGACAGCCTGGACGGTACTCACCGAATGGTTTCGGTTCGCCGGCGGGAACATTGTGCTTGGGGCAGTCTCGGGAGTGATCGCAGCCATTGTCTGGTGGGCCATCGCCATGCCTGCTGAGAATGTGTTCCTCCAAGCCGCGGTGGCCGGCGCCTGTTTCGGCGCAACTTATGCGTGGTCGGATCGTCGGATGACTTGAATCTGCCTCCAGTGTTCCGATTGGTAGCGCCAGAGCAACAACGCCATCCGGACGGTCCAATCCACGATCATCGCCGTCCAGACGTAGAACACGCCCAGCTGCAGCCACACCCCGAAGATGAAGGCGAGCGGGACCCGCACGCCCCACATGCCGGCGGTCGTCGCCCACATGATGAATCGTGTATCCCCCGCGCCGCGCAAGGAGCCCGCGAGGACCATCGTGATGGCCAGTGGCACTTGCATGACCGCCACGATCCGCAAAAACTGTGTGCCGAGCTCGACAACCGCGTCATCCTGTGTGAACCCGCGCATGAGGGCATAGGGAAAGAAGAAGAAGATGAGGCCCATCGCGGCCATGCCGGCGACGGCAAGACGATTGGCTTCCCAGTTTTCCAGCTTGGCGCGCACGTATTTGCCGGCCCCAATACTTTGCCCCACCATCGTGGCGGCGGCAATCGCGAAGCCATAGCCGGGCAGAAACGAGAAGGATTCGATGGAGAGTCCGACTTGATGTGCGGCATACGACACGGTTCCATAGATCAGGACGATCTTGGTATACAAGATGATCCCGGCTTGCTGGACGACTCGCTCGCCGGAAACCGGCGCGCCGACTCGCCAGGCTGAATGAATCAAATCTCTGCGCAGAGCCGTAGGGCGTGCCAGGAGCGTTCGGCACGACCACAGGAGATAGGCGGCTCCGCTAGATTCGGCAATCCCGACGGCCCAGGCTGCGCCTTGAATTCCGCAGGCCGGAGCCCCCCACTTCCCATAGACGAGGGGATAGGCTACGAGGATATGGAGGATATTCACCCCGATGAGCGCGTACATGGGGGTCTTGGTATTCCCGGTCCCTTGAAGAATGGACGACAGGACTTGGATCAGAATCGTCAGGGGTATGACGAGGAAGATGATGTTCGAGTAGGGAACGGCTTGAGTGATCACATCGGGTTGTGCTCCGAGTGCACTCATGACCAGACTATTTCCGGATACGCCGGCAAGAGCCAGCAACGCCGAGGCAATCAGCGACAGACCCACGAGATGGGTGGCTGCCTCACCGGCGTCTTTGACGCGTCGTGCTCCCCAGAGTTGGGCCACCAACACATTGGCGCCGACCGAGAGCCCTGAGAGGAGTGTCGTGCCGATGAAGACGAGCAGTTGCCCCAATCCGACCGCGGCGATGGAACTTGCGCCCAGGCCACCCACCAAGAACACCGCGACGATGCCTTCCGCCCGTTGCAAGAGGCTGCTCACGGTGATCGGAAGCGCAAGGCTGAGGACAGATTTTCTGATACGGGAAAGGGCCGGCATAAAGGGCGTATCCTAACAGAAGCGTCGCTGCTGATGAACAATGTCGGCTAGACAAATCCACGAGGGGTTCGTTAGGGTTGACCCACTATGACAGAGTCGGATCGGACCTCTCGCTTCTTGACTGCTCCACGCTTATCCAAGTCGAAATTTCTGGCCGGCCTTCAATGCCATAAACGGGTGTATCTGGATGTCCATCATCCCGAGTGGGCCACCCCGCCGGACTCGTCGATGCAAGCGGTACTCGATATGGGGACGGAACTTGGCGTGCTGGCTCGATCGTGCTTTCCTCGAGGGGTACTGATCGAAGAAGGTTACCGTCAACGGGAGGCTGCGATCGCCCATACGGCCACAGTGGTGGCTGATCCCACCTCGCCTGCGCTGTTCGAAGGGGCGTTTGAGCATGACGGAGTTCTTGTGCGTGTGGATATTCTCGAACGGATTCCGGGAACGGAAGCGGAGACGCCATCCTGGCGGTTGATAGAAGTCAAATCGTCCTCACGCGTGAAAGAGGTACATCTTGCCGACCTGGCCATTCAAAGTGGTGTGTTGCAGGGATGTGGCATCGCGCTGTCCGCTATGTGCCTGATGCATATCAATACGGAGTACGTCTATGAAGGGGGTGAGATCGACGTCGGCCGGTTATTTGCCATCGAGGACGTCACAGAAGCGGTGAAGAGTCGGCAGATGAATGTCCCAGAACAAGTCGCCGAGATGAAACGCCTGTTGCTCAAGGGTGACCCTCCGGTGGTGGAACCGGGACCCCATTGCCAGAGTCCCTATGAGTGTCCGTTCTGGGCGCATTGCACGAAAGACAAACCGGCTCGATGGATTTATCATTTGCCTGGCTCCAAGCAGGTGGTCAGAGGATTAGTCGAACAGGGGATCACGACAATCGACGAGATTCCCGCCGGCACGACACTGTCGCTATCTCAACGTCGAGTAAGAGACAATGCGGAATGGGTCTCTGCGAAACTGGGGGCTGTGCTGCAGTCCATCCAATATCCTGTGCACCATGTGGATTTTGAAACCGTCATGCTCGCGGCCCCTCGATTCCCGTCCACCAGACCGTATCAGTCGATTCCTGTCCAGTGGTCGAACCATATCGAAGACGAGTCGGGCACCGTGACCCACCAAGAGTTTCTCCATGAGGAACCGACCGAACCGCGGAAGCGATGGGCGGAAGCCTTGATCGAATCCCTGGGCGAGCGTGGGAGTATCTGTGTCTATTCCTCGTACGAGGAGGCGATGATGCGGCAATTGGCCGAGGCGTTTCCGGAATTCCGTTTGGCCTTCAAACCGATACTCAAGCGCCTCTGGGATCTGCACCCCATTGTCAAAGACTATTACTATCATCCGAGGTTTAATGGATCGTACTCGATGAAGTCTGTGTTGCCGGCCTTGGTACCCTCACTGGCCTATGACGATCTCCGAATTCGAGAGGGAGGGCAGGCGGCGGCTGAGTACTATCGCATGGTGTTTCTGGAAATGGATTGGATCAAGCGGGCCGAGATCCGAGACGCGCTGCTGCGGTACTGTGAAAGGGATACTCTCGCCATGGTGGAATTGCGGAGAGTCTTGGGGGAGAAGGCGGGAGGGTTATAAAGGACTATTGCTTAGACGAGATAATATCTTTCAGTCTGCGGCGCCCCGTAGTCGATTTGTAAAACCGCTCCTTCTTGCGTGCGTCACTCAATGTTGAAAAGGCCTCAGTATGAATCAATCTGTAAGGTCGATATGGACGAGAGGATTTCACATGTCCCTCGTTATGTTCTCTTAGACGGTTAACGATATCGTCGCTGACACCGGTGTATGTTTTGGTCCTGGCTTCATTGAGAAGGATGTAAACGTGATACATATCATGGGCTGTGTCAGGGATGGCGGATCCGCCAGTTTGCCGGGCAAGCTGGCGAGATCTCGCCACAATAGTTCAAGAGAAACATCGTTTCTCTTAAACTATTGTGGCGGAGAGGGTGGGGATCGAACCCACGGTCGAGTTACCCCGACAGCAGTTTTCGAGACTGCCCGATTCGGCCACTCTCGCACCTCTCCGTAGGCCGGGTCATTGATGTGTGAATCGTGAGCAGGCAGGGAGCAATCGCTCGACGAATTCGAGTCGAAGCTTACCGTGCCGGCGAGTGTTTTGCAACGGGTCAGGCGGCGATTTCGTAGCGGATGTGGGTCCGGCAAGAAAATGTGCCTCGTGACGAGATCACAATGAGCTTGGGATTCCAGCCATTGAGGTTTGGAGAGGGTTTTCAGCGGACTGATCTTGTGACGGTCAGTGCGGGTGACATTCATGTGTATGGATTCTCATTGGACATCGCTGAGGCCGAGGTGTCGCGCGCGTCTCGCATCTTGTCGGACGAAGAACGAACGCGAGCGGACTGCTTGGTGTCAGAATCGCATCGTCACCAATTTGTTGCCGGCCACGCGGGGCTGCGGTTGATCCTAAGCCGGTATTGTGGAGCGCCGCCACATGGGTTGGCCATTCAGAAATCGGTGAAGGGAAAACCGTTTCTACCTAATTATCCGCTGGTCCGATTCAACCTGACTCATTCCCATGGGAGAGCGATAATTGCCGTGGCCAAGGATCGGGAGGTAGGAGTCGATCTGGAGAAGATCCGTCCTGAAGTGGATGTGCTCGGTCTCGCCAAGCGGTTCTTGTCAGATCGAGACATCACCTTTATCGAAAGCGGCGGGCCGGGACAGCACCATCAGCGGTTTCTACAGGCTTGGGTAGCCAGAGAGGCAGTCTTCAAGGCGGCCGGGACAGGGTTGACCTTTCCCCTTCATGGCGACCACTTTGAATTGGCAAGCCGGGGCGTGGACGGCCGTTTGATCTTGGGAGATGGCAAGGCTGATGGCGCAATCAGGTTCGTCCGGCTGCTTCCTCTCGACTTAGGGTGGGTCGGTGCTGTGGCGGCAGATGGTCAGGATTGGAACGTAGTGTTGTGCAATACGAGCTAGACCGGGAATCGGAACTCCGATAACTCCGCCTTGTCCAACCCCTGCTTGAGCAGCCCTGGAATATCTAGACTGCGCTCTACCTTTTGAAGGATATCGAGCCGGGTTTTTGTGCTGGGGTGAGGCGGCGTGAATAGTTTGCAGCAATCTTGATCGGGCTCGATGGAGGTGTCGTAGGTGCCGAGCCGGCGCGCCTCGTCCATGATTTCGAGTTTGTCCATGCCGATCAGCGGTCGCAGGATGGGCAGCTCCGCCACTTCTCCGACGACAGATAGATTTTCAGGAGTCTGTGAGGCGACTTGGCCCAAGCTGTCGCCGGTCACCAGCCCCCAGCAGGACTCCCTTCTCGCAAATTCTTCCGCGATTCTCAGCATCATCCGCCGATACAGGACCACGCGGAACGGTGCCGGGGTATTCAGTACAATCTCCCGTTGGATTTCCCCGAATGGAATGACGGCAAGCCGCGATTCGTATTGATAGGCGGTAAGGAGTTGCACAAGGTCGTGGACCTTTTCTTCTGAGGCGCGGCTGACCAAGGGGCGGCCTGAAAAATGGACGAAGAAGGCACGGCAGCCGCGCTTGATCATGCGGTAGGCGGCGACGGGCGAGTCGATCCCACCTGAAATCAAACAGGCGACTGTTCCACTGACCCCGACCGGCATCCCACCGGGTCCCGGCACCTTGTCAGTCGCGTAGTAGGCTTCTTTGGTCAGCAACTCGATATAAACCGTGAGGTCAGGGGTTTTTAAACTGACTTTCTTCCCCAGGGTGTCACTCACCGAGGCGCCGACGGCCCGCTCGACATCCATCGACGTCATCGCTAAACGTTTATCGGCTCGTTTGGCGGTCACACGGAAGGTCGCAAACGACTGGGGCCGAAGCTCTTCGATAACGGCGGCACTCAACTCGTTGAGTCGTGGCGCAGCCAAATCGAGCGGCACTGAATGCGCCAGAGAAAAGTTGGCCACGCCGCAGACGCGCATCAGCCGTTCTCGGACCTTGCCTGCGTCAGTATTGGGAGGGAGGAGCACACGAATGCGGCTGCGGAGATTCTCCACCTGTGTGATACCTAACCCCTTGAGTGCCAGCTGGATATTTTTGATCAGCCGTTGTTCGAACAGGTCGCGATTGCGGCCTTTGAGGGCCAGTTCATGGTAATGGACGATGGCGCATCTCATAACGAGTGATGGGTGATGGGTGATGGGTGACGGGGAATGGGCGGATATTCAGCTCGTGACAAGCTCGTTCTCATCACCGATCACACAGCACTATTCACCGATTCTAAGAAGCGCTCGGCGTCGATGGCTGCCATGCAGCCGCTGCCGGCTGCAGTCACAGCTTGACGATAATGGGAGTCCTGGACATCACCGGCGGCGAAGATGCCCGGCACACTCGTGGCAGTCCCGCTGTGCGTGCGCAGGTATCCCTTCTCGTCCATGTCCAGTTGGCCGGCGAACAGTGCGGTATTCGGCCGATGGCCGATGGCCACAAAGACGCCGGCGCAGGACATCTCTGAAATCTTGCTGGTCACGGTATTGCGGAGTCGGACGCCCGTGACAATGTCGGAGCCAAGGATGTCCTCAACGACAGAATTCCACAGGAATGAAATCTTCTCGTTCTTCATGGCCCGATCTTGCATGATCTTCGACGCGCGCAGTTTGTCGCGCCGATGGACGATCGACACGTTGGTGGCGAACTTGGTCAGGAAATTCGCTTCCTCCATGGCACTGTCGCCGCCACCGACGACGACTAGTTCTTTGCCTTTGAAGAAAAATCCGTCGCAGGTGGCGCAGGTGGACACCCCATGCCCGGTCAATCGCGTCTCATTCGGCACTCCAATGGGAATGGCCGTGGCGCCGGTGGCGATGATGACGGTTTTGGATTGAACGGTCCGGTCACCGTCTATCGTGAGGGTAAACGGCCGCGTGGTGGCATTGACGGCAGAGACGTCGCCGGTGAGAAACTCTGTCCCGAACCGTTCTGCTTGGGCCCGCATGTCTTTCATCAATTCGGGGCCCATGATGCCCTTGGCGAATCCTGGGTAGTTCTCGACCTCGGTGGTGGTGGTGAGTTGGCCGCCTGATTGCCAGCCTTCAATGAGGAGGGGAGCAAGATTCGCCCGGGCGGTATAGATCGCGGCCGTCAAGCCGGCCGGTCCAGATCCAATGATGATGACGTTTCGCATGACCGCGAACTCTAGCACAGGCAGCTATGGGGACGATAGCAGAGGTCTTGTCAAT
>VGXE01000037.1 GCA_016873455.1 Nitrospira sp.
GCATATCCCGCGCGCCTTTCTTGACCGGTGTGCCGTCCTTGCCGTGGCAGCTGCCGCAATTGACGTTCGGGTTGATATCGCCCTTGTAAATCTGCTCGCCTTCTTCGATGGCCTTCGGATCCGTCCATCCTCCCGCCGGCATCTTTTTGTCGGCATACTCGGCTGGAACCGGGGGCAAGGGGGGATCATCATCAGCAAACGCCATCCCTCCCGACAAGATCAACGCAAATCCAGTGACCACGACCGACAATCCTGCTGTTCTTCGCATCCTATGTGTCTCCTTTTCTTCCCGAGGAATAAGAGTGTGGCGTTGTCGCCTCCGATTTCATTCTCAGTCCGGCATGCATTCGCTACATCGCGCAACGTCCGCGGACTATCACATAACCACTTCGTGACGAAAACATCTTACCGAATAATTGGTTCTGCCGCCAGGGTCTTCATCCGGTCCTGCCTGTGGCTGCCACACCCGGCAGATGGTTCCCGTCGCATCGGCTGCTCAGAAAGGCATATCGGCATAAGGCAGGGATTACTTGATGATCTGGTTGACTGTCTCAATGATCGACCGAGCGCCGATGCCGAAGTGGTCCACGAGTTCTTCGGGTTTACCGCTGTGCGGGATCACGCGGACGGCGAGTTTGTGAACCTTGATGCCCTCGGTTCCAACCGCGCTGAGCACCGCATCACCCAAGCCGCCGTGCGCGTAGTGATCTTCGACGGTCAGGATACGGCCGTGAGTGGCTCTGGCACTGTCCAACAAGGTCGTGCGGTCGATGGGAACGATACTGTACAGATCGATGACACGGACGGCAATGCCCGCAGCTTTCAATTGATCGTGGGCTTTCAGCGCCTCGAACAAGGTAACACCTGCCGCGACGATGGTCAGGACGTCGGATGCGCTCTGGCGCAGGACTTTGCTGCCTCCAATGGGAAAGTGCTCTCCCGCGTTGTAGAGCACCGGGCTCTTCGGCCTGCCGGCACGGATATAGACCATTCCTTTGTGTGTTGCGGCTGCTTCCACCAGCCGATAGGTAGAGGTGCCGTCCGATGGATAGAGGACGGTGACGCCTGGCTGTGCCGCCATCATCGCGATGTCTTCCAATCCCATTTGCGACGGGCCATCCTCACCGATGCTCACGCCGACGTGGGTGCCGACCAGCTTGATGTTCGATCCGCTGATCGCGGCCATGCGAATGAAGTCGTAGGCGCGTGTAAAAAATGCGGCGAAGGTCGCGGCGAATGGAATCTTGCCACAGGCGGAGAGACCGGCTGCAGCGCCCAGCATATTTTGCTCCGCGATGAAATTCTCGAAAAACCGATCGGGAAACTGTTTCCCGAATTTATCCGTGTAGGTCGAGTTCTTGACGTCGGCGTCAAGGGCGATCACCGAGGGGTTAGCCTCTCCTAAGGCTGCCAGTGCCGCGCCAAAGGCTTCACGCGTGGCGACGGTGTCACCGATCTTGTAGGCGGGAGGCGCCATGAGTTTGGCCGATGCGGTGCGAGAAGACGCCGCAGGAGGCAATTTGAATTTCGGGACAGCCTTCGTCGGCTTGATGCGTTTCGTCAGCTCGTCGATGGCCTTCTGAGTTTCCGCTCCCTTCGGAATCGGTTTCCCGTGCCAGCTGGGGTGGTTTTCCATGAAGGAGATGCCCTTGCCCTTAAACGTTTTGGCCAACAGCACCGTGGGTCGGCCTTTGGTCTTCGCGGCGTTCGCAAATGCCGCAAGCAGGGCTTTGAGATTGTGTCCGTCCACGACCAACGCGTTCCACCCGAACCCGGCCCAGCGAGACTTGTACGCCTTCATGTCGTGTTGGAGCATCGTCGGATCGCTTTGTCCTAGGCGATTGATGTCCACGATGGCGCAGAGATTGTCGAGTTTGAATTGCCGCGCCAGCTCCACCGATTCCCAGACTGAGCCTTCGACCGATTCCCCGTCGCCCATCAGGACATAGGTTCGGGCCGTATTTTTCTCAAGCCGTTTGGCGTTCAGCGCCAAGCCGATACCGGCGGCCAACCCTTGACCCAATGATCCGGTGGCCATATCGACAAAAGACAATCGGGGTGTTGGGTGGCCCTCCAGATCGGACGTCAATGTGCGCAGTTTCAAGAGATCGCTTTTGGGAAACAGCCCCGCTTCGGCCCAGGCAGCGTAGAGTAGCGGGGCAGCGTGGCCTTTGGACAGGACGAATCGATCATTGTTGGCGGCCTTCGGGTGTTGAGGATCAAACCGCATGACAGAGAAAAAAAGCGCGGCCACGATATCAGCGGCGGAGCAACAACTGGATGGATGACCGCTTCCTGCTTCACTGGTTGACCGGACGCTTTCGATGCGAAGCTGCGCCGCTTTGTTGTGAAGCAGCGTGAGCAGGGTCGACGACGTTGATGAGGCGGCCATGGAAACTCCTTTCGGGAGAATAGGCGATGAGAGTCTTCTATAAGATGTCGTTCTTCGTGATCGTTACTCACACGCGGGGGCTGAAGCTAGCAAATCAGCTGGGGGGAGTCAATGAAGCTGATGGGAGGTCCGAAAAAGGAGGTACATGAGGTGAGGGCTTAGGGGAAGAGGCAGGATCTACGTGTTGGTAGAAACCTCATTTGAGCAGGCACTTTCGACTCCATTATACGCACTCACGGCAAAGTAGTAGAGGCTGTTGGTGTCGAGGCCTGTAACGGTGCCAGAAGGGGTGGTCACGAATCTCACGTCGTCATAGGCACAGGAGCCCGCTTGCCCAGGAGATTGTCTCCCGTAATGGATGTAATAGCCGATAACACTGGAATCATTGACAGGATCCCATTGCAAGCTTGCCATCACGCCTGTGGGAGTGGCAGTGGTCGTAATCGCTGGGTCTCCCTGCTGGCCAGCTCCGCAGCCAGTCAGTGAGAGGAATAGGACTCCCAAAACAATCTGACACACTGTGCCAAAGAGGAATTGTCGGGGGGCCTTGTTGATTGGGGGTCGCATATTGATCACAGAGGCCATAAGCAAGAGAAGTGCCACTGAAATAGGATTGAATTACAAAGGGAAAATGGCAAAAAACCGAAAGCGCCTTACTAGTGTGAAGGGGAGAGCATTCACTATTAACAGAGATGGGCAGGGGACAATCTTCTGAAATGTGGGAAAAAAGAGGAATGGTCGATGTAGGGTTCTTCCGGCAGCGGATACAAGTTCTCGGCTGATACTCAATATGGGAAAGTGAGGAGAGGAACACTTTTCCGAGTTGGATCGCTGGCAGTAAGAGTAGGGGGGAGTCAACAACGCGAATAGCGCCGAAGGCCAACAGACAGTCGAGAAGTCATTCGCAACCTATTGATCGCAGGGGGAGCGTTGCTTGACAGGAGAAAACCATTCTTGTTAGCTTGCCCGGTCAATTTGTTAGATGGGGTTTCCGTTCGGTTATTTGCTCCGTTCAGGTTGGACCTTCCGTGAATTTTCAAGACCTGATCCTCACGCTTCATCACTTCTGGGCTGATCACGGCTGCGTCGTGCATCAGCCTTATGACATGGAGATGGGGGCCGGCACGTTTCATCCTGCGACCTTTCTCCGATCATTGGGCCCGGAGCCGTGGCAGTCGGCCTATGCCCAAGCCTGCCGCCGTCCGACGGACGGTCGCTACGGGGAAAATCCAAATCGCATGCAGCACTACTACCAGTATCAAGTGGTGCTCAAGCCTTCTCCCGATAACATCCAAGAGCTCTATCTGGAGAGCCTGGCCCGGTTGGGAATCGATCCCAAGCAGCACGACATCCGTTTCATCCAGGATGATTGGGAATCGCCCACGCTCGGTGCCTGGGGACTCGGCTGGGAAGTGCGGTTGGATGGAATGGAAATCACTCAGTTCACCTACTTTCAGGAAATCGGCGGGATCGAACTTGCTCCCATCACGGGTGAGATCACCTATGGCACCGAGCGCATCGCCATGTATTTGCAGCAAGTGAACAACGTGTTCGATCTGGCTTGGACGGACACCATCAAATACGGCGATATTCATCATGAAACCGAGGTGCAGGGGTCTCGCTACAACTTCGAAGAGGGCGACGTGCCGATGTTGATGCAGCTGTTTCAATCCTACGAAGCCGAGTCCAAGCGGCTGCTTGCGCAGACCGACAAGCGTCTGACCCTGCCGGCCTATGATTACTGCATCAAGTCGTCGCACGCATTCAATCTGCTGGATGCGCGAGGCGCCATTAGCGTCGCGGAGCGGACCGGATACATCGCGAGAGTACGGGCATTGGCCCGGCAATGCGCCGAGCGGTACATCGAGGAGCGGGCCGCCATGGGACATCCGCTGTTGAACCGCGGGAATGCCGGGGGGAAGCCGGGCCGGTCTCGTTCAAGAGCCAGGACGGGTCGAACGTAAACAGGTATGGCGACTTACAAGAAACCGGGACGCCGGACAACCACGCCCAAGAAAGATCGAGGGAGTTCCGCGCCGTCCGCAGCCGAGCTGCTCCTGGAAATCGGTGTGGAAGAGCTGCCCTATCAGTTTATTCTCCCTGCCCTGACCTCCCTCAAGGAGTCAGCCGACCGGTTGTTCAAGGAGCAACGGTTGGCCTTTCAATCGATCCGTACGATGGGAACACCGCGCCGTCTGACGATCGTGGTCGATGGCCTGGCTGTGCGACAGACATCCATGACAAGAGAAGCGATGGGACCGTCGAAGGCCGTCGCGTACGACCAAGCCGGCCAGCCGACTAAAGCCGCCATAGGATTTGCCGCGGGCCAGGGCGTTGCCGTTCAGGATTTGCAAGTCCGCCAGACTCCGAAAGGCGAGTATCTGTTCGCGGTGAAACGAGAAGAGGGCCGTTCTGCTTCCACCGTGCTGGTTGACACGTTGCCGAAACTGGTGTCGGGTCTTGCGTTTCCCAAAGCGATGAAATGGAACGAGACCGGCGTGCGCTTTGCCCGGCCGGTCCGGTGGGTGGTAGCGCTCTATGGAGGCGCGGTGCTGCCGATCGAAGCGGCTGGGATCAAGGCCGGGAATCAGACGAAAGGCCATCGGGTTTTGGGTGGAGGGAAATGGGTTTCTGCTCGCGATGCCGCCTCCTATGTCAGTACATTGGAGCGCCAGGGCGTCATTACAGATCCGCAGCGCCGCCGCAAGCTGATCGAAGAGCAGATTGCCGCCATCTGCCACAAGACCGGATTGCAATTGAACGAGGACGAAGCCCTGCTTGACCAGGCCGTGTATACGACGGAGCAGCCTACTTCGATTATTGGGTCGTTCAAGGAAGCGTATCTGGATGTGCCGGAGGAGATTTTGATCACCTCGATGAAGGAGCACCAGGGATTCTTTTCCTTGCGTCAGAAGAGTACTGGAACAGTGGCAGCCCACTTCATTGCGGTGGCGAACACCCGTACCAAGGATATGTCCCTGATTCGTGAAGGCAACGAGCGGGTGTTGGCGGCTCGGCTAGCCGATGCGAAGTTCTTTTTCGACGAAGATCGGAAGGTGCGCCTTGATGAGCGGGCGAAAAAATTAGGCGGGATTACGTTTCACCAAAAGCTCGGCACGATGGCGCACAAGCAAGAACGCGTGAAAGCTTTAGCAGGGTTCATCGCTGCAGATCTGTCTCCCGCACAGGATGAATTACGACAGGTCTGTGAACGGGCAGCGGCGTTGGCCAAGGCGGATCTCCTGACCGGCATCGTAGGCGAGTTCCCCGAGTTGCAGGGCATCATGGGCGGCGAATATGCCAAGCACGATGGAGAATCGAGCGCGGTGGCCCAGGCCATCCGAGAGCAGTATCTTCCCAAGGCCATCGAAGGGGAGTTGCCCAAGACCGTTGCGGGGCGTGTCCTGTCGCTCGCCGACCGGCTGGATTCCATCGCGGCCTTCTTCCATGTCGGTATTGTGCCGACAGGCTCCGAAGATCCATTTGCGCTGAGGCGGCATGCGACGGCGATTGTCCGGATCGTCCTCGAAGCCAATCTGCGGACTGATTTGGCGACGTATGTTGAGCGGGCCATGAACCTTGTGGCTCAGGACGGATTCAAAGGCGTCCCAGGATTCGAGCAGGAAGGGCGGCGGAGAATCATAGATTTCATGTTTGAACGTGTTCGGCATTACGTCCGCATCGTGCATGCCCTGAGGGATGACGTGATTGAGGCGGTCTTGAAGCCGGCCCGCGGTCACGCGGTTGATCTTGTCGATCTCGTCCTAAAAATGAAGGCGCTCGAAGCTGTCACGGCACAGACGGAGTTTGATCCCTTGATGGTTGGGTTCAAGCGAGCCCACCGGCTGGTCGAGAAGGAGCAATGGACGCGGGAACCGGTCGAGACGGCGCGGTTTCAGCATGCCGTCGAGTCCGTGCTGTACAAAGCCGTGGCAGAGGAACGGAGCCGGGTGCAAACCTCCGTCAAAGCCGGTGAGTATGCGCGGGCTCTGGAGGCATTGGTTCGTCTCAAGCCGGCGATCGACGAGTTTTTCTCGGCCGTGATGGTCAATGCCGACGACAAGGCTGTCCGCAGCAATCGGTTGTCCCTGCTGAAGGACGTGGATGAATTATTCATGTCGTTCGCGGACTTTTCCCAGATTGTGGTACAAGGGGCATAACCCGGCGGGAACGAATTTCCACAAAGGAGACGCAGACGTGGCGAAGAAATACGTCTACTACTTCGGTGACGGCAAGGCCGAAGGCACCTCCAATATGAAGGAGCTGCTTGGCGGCAAGGGCGCGGGCTTGGCGGAGATGACCAATTTGGGCATCTCGGTGCCGCCGGGTTTTACGATTTCAACCGAAGCCTGCGTCGAATATTACAAGGTCGGCAAGAAGTATCCGCCGGGGATGTGGGAGGCCACGTTACAGGCGCTCAAACGTGTGGAGCGCTCGATGGGCATGGGGTTTGGCGATCCTGCACGGCCGTTGCTGGTGTCCGTGCGGTCCGGCGCTCGCGCGTCGATGCCCGGCATGATGGATACGGTCTTGAATGTCGGACTCACGACGAAGACGGTGGAAGGGTTGGCGGAACGAACGCGCAATGACCGGTTTGCGCAGGACAGTTACCGCCGGTTCGTGTCGATGTTCGGCAGTATTGTCATGGGGGTCCCACGCGAACATTTCGAAGCCATCCTCAAACATAAAAAGACGGAAGTCGGCGTGGCGCACGAGACGCACTTGGATGCCCGGCATCTTCGTGAGCTGGTCGCCAGTTTCAAAGCCCTCATCAAGGAAGAAACGAAAAAAGATTTTCCAGATGACCCCCTCGATCAATTGGGCCTGGCAATCAACGCCGTGTTCTCCTCATGGTTCGGCGCACGGGCCATCACCTATCGGCGGCTGTACGGGATTCCGGACTCCTGGGGCACCGCGGTCAACGTCGTGGCCATGGTCTTCGGCAACATGGGCGAGACGAGCGGTACCGGTGTGGCCTTCACCCGCAGCCCCAGCTCAGGCGACCATGCGTTCTTCGGCGAATGTTTGATGAATGCCCAAGGCGAGGATGTCGTGGCCGGCATCAGAACTCCCATGCCGGTGACCGAGCTCGCGAAAAAGGTGCCAGAGGCTTACAAGGAACTGGGACATACTTACAAAAAGCTCGAGAAACACTATCGGGACATGCTCGACCTGGAGTTCACCATCCAGGAGGGCAAGCTCTATATGTTGCAGACCCGTGTCGGCAAACGGACCGGCATCGCTGCGGTCAAAATCGCCGTTGATATGGTGAAAGAGGGATTGATCTCCAAGCAGGAAGCGGTGCAGCGTATTGGGCCTGACCAACTCGCACAATATCTCTATCCGATTTTCGATTCGAAGGAAGAGGCGAAGTCGAACCCACTCGGCAAGGGATTACCGGCCGGTCCCGGGGCAGCGGCGGGTAAAATTGCGTTGACGCCAGATCGGGCTGTGGAAATGAAAGCGGCGGGGAATCGCGTGGTGTTGGTCAGGCAGGAAACGAGCCCCGACGACATTCACGGCATGGATGCAGCCGCTGGATTTCTGACGGCCCGTGGAGGGATGACATCGCATGCGGCGGTCGTCGCCCGCCAAATGGGCAAGGTCTGTGTCGCCGGGTGCGAGGCCGTTGAAGTACTGGAGGGACAGAGCGTCAGGATCGGCGCGAAGACCTTCCGAGAAGGCGATTATCTCTCGATCAACGGGTCCACCGGCAATGTGTATGAGGGCGACATCCCGGTTGTCGAATCCGAGATCATTCAGGTCATTCAGGGCAAGCTGGATCCGAAAAAGTCCGAGAAGTATCAACGGTTCGCGACGATTCTGTCGTGGGCGGACAAGTTTCGGCGGTTGCGCGTGCGGGCTAACGCGGATGTGCCGGAACAGGCGAAGATCGCCCGCGGGTTCGGCGCGGAAGGAATCGGCCTGTGCCGGACCGAGCACATGTTTTTCGCGGAAGACCGCATTCCGATCATGCAGAAAATGATCTTGGCCCGGGCCAAGGAAGAACGCGAAAAATACCTCGATCAGCTCTTGCCGCTGCAGCGGCAAGATTTCATTGGGCTCTATCGGGAGATGCAAGGGTATCCGGTCACTATTCGCTTCCTGGATCCGCCGCTCCACGAGTTTCTTCCCAAGCGCGAAGAGTTGATGGTCGAGATCGCGCAGCTGGAGTTGACGGGTAAAGACGGCATCGTGCTCGACGAGAAGCGTCGATTGCTGGCCCGTGTCGAAGAGTTGCATGAATTCAATCCGATGCTGGGACTCCGCGGATGCCGGTTGGGGATTACGATGCCGGAGATCACGCGCATGCAGGCACGCGCGGTGATGGAAGCGGCCTGCGAATTAGCGAAAGAAGGCAAGAAGATCGTCCCGGAAATCATGATTCCCTTGGTCGGGATGGTCTCGGAAATGAAGTCGCAAAAAGACTTGGTTCGTGAAGTCGCCCAAGAAACGATGAAGCGCTACAACGTCAAGCTCTCCTATCTGATCGGGACGATGATTGAGTTGCCGAGGGCGGCGGTGACCGCCGATCGGATTGCCGAAGAAGCGGAGTTTTTCTCGTTCGGCACGAACGATTTGACCCAGACAACGTTCGGATTTTCGCGGGACGACGCGGCCAAGTTCATTGACTATTACCGAACGGTCAACATCATGGAATTCGACCCCTTTGCCACTCTCGATCGGGAAGGGGTGGGATCGTTGATGAAACAGGCTATTGGCGGTGGCCAAAAGACCAGGCCTGGCATCAAGCTGGGGATTTGCGGCGAACACGGCGGCGATCCCAGTTCCGTGGAGTTTTGCCACCAAATCGGTTTGGATTACGTCAGCTGTTCGCCCTATCGGGTCGCGATTGCCAGGCTCGCCGCCGCGCATGCTGCGTTAGCCGAGGCCGATGCGAAGAAGGCCGCGGCCAAATCGCGACGCCCGTCCGCCAAGGCGAAGGCGGCGTCCCGCAAGAGACGGTGACCAGCAGCCAACAAGATTACCACTACATGTCCCTGGCCCTTCGCCTGGCGGCGAAGGGCCGGGGGACGGCCAGTCCGAACCCGATGGTCGGTGCTCTGGTCGTCAAAAATGGCCGGATCGTCGGAAAGGGATTTCATCTCCGTCCCGGTCTTCCTCATGCGGAAGTTCTGGCTCTTCGACAAGCAGGCAGTCGAGCCCGTGGCGCCACCCTCTATGTGACGCTTGAACCCTGTTGTCATCTTCGTAAGCGCACGCCACCCTGCGTCCCGAATATTCTTCGCTCCGGTGTCACCCGCGTCGTCATTGCCATGACCGATCCGAATCCATCAGTGAAGGGAAAGGGAGCGGCGGCGCTCCGGCGGGCCGGACTCACGGTTCTCGTCGGCGTCGCTCGTGATGAGGCGGAGAAATTGAACATCGCCTATTCCTATTGGATGAAGACGAAGCGCCCCCATGTGACGCTCAAAGCGGGGATGACACTCGACGGGAAGATTGCCACAGCTTCCGGTGAATCGAAATGGATCACCGGCAAACAGTCTCGTGAAGAGGTCCATCGGCTTCGTGACCAGATGGACGCCGTGTTGGTGGGGATTGGTACGGTGCGGGTCGACAATCCTGCCCTGACGGCGCGAGTCGGTCGTGATCTTAGGAAAATGAGACCAAGGCAACCGCTCCGCATCGTTGTCGACAGCACCTTGCGTATTCCCCTGAACGCACACATTCTCTCTCAACAACGGAACGCCAAAACGATCATGGCCACGACCGAGTTGGCATCTGCCGCACGGAAACGAGTGCTTCTGAAGCGAGGCATTGAGGTCCTTGCGCTTCCCAGCGTGCGAGGAAAGGTCTCGCTTCCCGCGTTGATGCGCGAGCTGGGTCAGCGGGGTGTGACATCCTTGTTGGTAGAGGGCGGTGGCGAGCTGCATGCAGCCATGCTGAAGGCGAAGCTCGTGCACCATGTCCGTTTGTACATCGCACCGATGCTGCTTGGTGGTGATGATGCCAAGGACGTGATCGGGGGCAGGAGCCCTGCACGTCTCGTTTCTGCACTGAGGCTACGCAACGTGAAGACTCGCTCGATCGGGGAAGATCTTGTCCTGGAAGGCGATCTGTGATCGGCTTCTTGCTTGTCGGGCTCCTTCTCTCATGGGGCTGTGTGAATGCGAGTTCGAGCGTTATCGCCAGCCCAGCGGATGAATCCAAGTCTCTTGCAACTGCGATCTTCCAATATCTGGATGCCACGGACGGTGAAAAAGCCGACCGCTTACTGAAAGACATTCAAGCCCATCCGAATGTGTCCATCGAGAGAGTGACGAAGATCCTCCAGACTGGACGAGTCTACGGGCCTCAACCTGCCGGGATGTTTCCTGAAGAACAAGTTGTGGTTCGCGGACGGACCTATCCCCTGTCTCTCTCAATTCCAGCTACGTATGACCCCTCGAAGAGTCTCGGATTGGTGGTCTGTTTACACGGGGCTGGTTTCACCGGGGATGCCTATCTCGAACGATGGCGGGGGCGGTTGGGCGATGGGTATCTTCTGGCCTGTCCGACCTATCCTTCCGGCGCGTGGTTTACGCGGCAGGCTGAGGAGCTGGTTCTTGCCACGATCCGTGAGCTTCGCACACGCTACCACGTCGATTCGGACCGGATCTTCTTGACCGGGATGTCGAATGGAGGAATCGGGACTTGGTTGATGGGGATGCACCATGCGCCGCTATTTGCCGGGATCGCGCCGATGGCCAGCGGCCTTGACGACGTCCTCATGCCGTTTCTGGCAAATCTCCGCAACACTCCGATCTACATTATTCATGGCGCGAAGGATCAGGTGATGCCGGTCGAATTGAGCCGGACCATTTCGCGTAAGCTGGACGCGCTGGGGTATCCCCATGTGTATCGTGAGCATGAACGTGAACATCCGATGGCGGGCGGCCACTATTTTCCCAAAGAAGAGTTGCCGGATCTTGTGATGTGGCTTGATAGCCAACGGCGCGGGCCGTTGCCTTCCAGACTTACGGTGGTGCGGGAGGCCTCCCACTTTCAGTCCTTCACCTGGCTGCGTCCGGAGTCGACCGACCCGATCGCGGCGTTTTCAGAGGATCTGGTCGATAAACGTGACGAAAGGATCACGCGTCGGGAATACGCGAAGCTCGATGCCTCGATCGTGGCAACGAACCGCATTGAGGTGATTGCGGAACGAGTCCGGCGCTACAGCCTCTTCTTGAATGATAGACTGGTCGATGTCTCAAAGCCGGTGACGGTTGTGACCAATGGGGAGGTCTCGTTTACGGGAATGGTTACGCCGTCGCTGGAGACCTTGCTTCGACAGGCGAGGCTGCGGCAAGATCCTCGGGAACTCTTTCCTGTTCAACTGACGATCACGATTCCACACCGTCCATGACTGCCGAGTTACGGCCCTCTCAATCAGCGCGGACCCGGAAGATCATAGTGGTGGTGGTGGTGATGCTTGGATTGGGTTTGGTGTCGGATGTCAGGCCTGTGTGGCCGTCACGTTGCACGCTTTCTCCAATCCATGCAGGTCTCGTATTCCCGGTCGAAAAGGTCGATCGAGCATGGCTCTGCAGGCTGCACTCAATCATTGACAATGCAACGACGACCAATACCGTGGGGCCAATTCGGGTGGCCCTTCCCGAGTCTCTGTACCGGTATCTGCTGGATCGCCCGCCTCTTGCCGCTACGTTGATCCGTCGCCTCGGCCTTGGCGTGTATTCGTCAGAATTCAAAGGGCTTGGCCGTTTCTGGGGCGATGATGGGGCGGGGACCAAGGGTATCGTTGAATTGGTGTATGAAGATCCCACCTCCCGTATCTATGTTCTTGAGGGGACACATGAGAGCCGGATACTTCCGGATATTTCAGGGAAGGCGGTGGTGTTTCTCAGAATGGGTGTGGTGCGTGACAGCGAAAACCGGGAGGCCATCGACACGACAATGGCGGCCTACACCAGGCTGGACAACCGTGTCCTTTCTGGACTGGTCTCGCTCCTTCGTCCGCTGATCGGAGGAGTTGCGGGAGGAAAGCTGAAAAGAGGGATTGAAACGGTCAATCGCTTGGGGATGGAGATGCGGCAGAGTCCTGAACCTGTCCTGTCCAAGGCGAGTGAACCGCCCGCACTGTCAGACGTCGATGTCGCGTTTTTGAGGAAAGCGCTGGGAGGCCTGTCCTCCCCATGACCACATCACGCAGCTTCCTGCTCATCTGCACGGTCGGCATCTTTTCTTTTATTAGCTACAACATGGTGCGGATGCCCGCACTCTCACTCTTTGCCGAATCGCTCGGCGCGAGCCCGGAACGAATTGGACTGATCGTTTCGGTTTCGACCTTGACGGGTGTGTTGCTCAAGCTGCCGTCCGGCGCCCTCTCCGATATATATGGAAGGCGGGTGCTCTTGCGGATTGGTGTGGTGGCCTTCGGGTTGCCGCCGTTTCTCTATCCCTTCATGACGGACTTGGATGCGCTGACAGTGTTGCGATTTATCCACGGTCTGGCGACGGCCATCTTTGCGCCGAGCGCCCTAGCCACCGTCGCGGAGCTGTATCGGGAACGGCGTGGCGCCGCCCTCGGTACCTACACAGCCTGCACGCAGTCCGGGGCACTGCTTGGGCCCTTTCTCGGAGGCTATCTCATTCACACGGCGGGATTCTCGACGGCGTTCGTCACCGCCGGGGTGTTCGGTTGTGTCGGGATGGTGTTGTTTTACAGTCTGCACCTCGATGTCGCGGTTCCGCAGAGGCAGGACAAGGGAATGGCTGCTGTGATGGCCGAGATGTGGAAGGGATTCTCCGCCGTCGCCAAGAATACGATCGTGCTGATTACCAGTGTGACCGATGGCGCCAAGATGATTGCCAACGGCGCGTTGATGGCCTTTTTGCCGCTGTACGGAGTCTCGGCTGGGCTGAATCCCGGCGAAGTCGGCCTCTTGTTCACTGTCCAAGCGTGTACGTCGTTCTTTTCGAAACCGATCATGGGTCGAGTATCCGATCGGGTCGGACGGCAGCCGTTGATTGTGATTGGTCTGCTGATTTGCGCGGGCACGTTCGTCTGTATCCCGCAGGTCTCGATGTTCGCCGTCTTGCTGGTGCTGTCTGCCGGATTTGGGTTCGGCGAAGCGGTCGTCTCTTCGTCCTCCTCAGCGCTCGTGGCAGACAGTTCCGAGTTCAAACGACTCGGAGCAGGCATGGGGATGCAGGGCACCATCATGGACATCGGCCACGCGAGCGGCCCCTTGTTGGCTGGCATACTGATTGCGAATCTGAGTTACTCGCAAGCGTTTGCCATCATCGCTGGGATTCAACTGATGGCTGGCTTCGTGTTCTGGATTGCGATGAGAGGCCGATAGGCTGCCTGGCGGTGCTATAATAGCGGCTCCATAAAGAGGGAGTAAGCATGTTTACCGGTATTGTCGAAGAAATGGGCGCAATCACTTCATTAGAAAAAACACTGGCGGGGACCAGATTCACCATCCTCGCTTCGACGGTGATGGGCGATCTGAAGATCGGCGACAGTGTGAGTGTGAATGGGACGTGCCTCACAGTCGTCATGAGAAGCGAGCGGGACTTCTCCGTGGAAGTCTCACCTGAGACTTTGTCGGTCACAACACTCAACAGCTTTGCGACTGGGATGCCGGTCAACCTCGAGCGAGCCATGCGGCTCAATGAACGCATCGGTGGCCATCTTGTCGCGGGCCATGTGGACGGGGTCGGGGTGATCCGCAGCCGGCAGCAGGATGGTAATGCGATCCTATTCACCATTTCGGCCCCTCCGGAGATTCTCCGCTATTGCGTCGCGAAGGGATCGATCACCGTGGACGGCATCAGCCTCACGATCAACGATGTGACCGACCATGGATTCAGCGTCGCGATCATTCCGCATACGGCCAAAGTGACGACACTGGGCATCAAGCAGGTGAATGATTCCGTGAATCTGGAGTCCGATCTCATCGGCAAGTACGTCGAGCGTCTGCTTCAAGAACGTAGCCAGCTGCCCAAACCCACGCCCATCATTGATAAAGACTATCTGCAGAAGCGGGGGCTGATTTGACGTAGGGACGAGTCCTCTGTTCGAAGAGTCTTACGGTTCGTTTTGAGCTGATGAGCGGTAGGCGCGAGTGA
This sequence comes from Nitrospira sp., assembly GCA_016873455.1. Lineage (GTDB taxonomy): Bacteria > Nitrospirota > Nitrospiria > Nitrospirales > Nitrospiraceae > Nitrospira_D. Next base: position 14,489 of record VGXE01000037.1, read on the forward strand.
GGATGAACCCGGCCAGGATGGATATGAGAAGCCCAAATCCGATCTGTGCGTCGAAGCTCACTGGGCCTATGTAAATCTTATAGAGTTGTAGAAGCACAACCGGCAGGACGACCGCCAGGGCAAGGGCGATAATATGCCGTCGCAAGTAGATCGGCTCGCCGGGTTTGCGTCCGCCCCTGCCCAATCTCGTCACTCCTCGATCGTGGAAATATCTCCTGGGTCTTGCCCGAGCTCTTTGGCTTTCAATACTCTGCGCATGATTTTGCCGGACCGAGTTTTCGGGAGCGAGGACACGATATCAATCTCTGACGGCACACCGATCTTGCCCAATTCCTTCAAGACTTGATCCTTGATCGACTTGATCAGGGCCGGGCTTTCCGTCTCTCCCTGTTTCAAGATGATAAAGGCCTTGATGGATTCGCCGACGGTCTTATGCGGCTTGCCGATGACGGCGGCCTCCGCCACTGCGTGATGGCTGACCAAGGCGCTTTCGACTTCCGCGGTGCCCAGGCGATTTCCTGCGACCTTGATGACGTCGTCGGCTCGGCCCATGAACCACATATAGCCATCCGCATCTTTATGACACACGTCGCCCGCGGCGTAGCAATTGGGAATCGTGTTCCAGTACGTCTTATACCGCTCCGGGTCTTTATAGATGGTGCGCATCATGGACGGCCAGGGTTTCTTGATCACGGCGAAGCCGCCGGCATTGGCGGGCAGGCTGTTCCCTTCCCGGTCCACGACGTCCGCCTCGATACCTAAGAATGGGCGAGTGGCGGATCCGGGTTTGAGTGGGACGGTCGGCAGGGGAGTGATGAGAATGGCGCCGGTCTCCGTTTGCCACCAGGTATCCATGATCGGTTTGTCACCGCCCGTCACACGGTGATACCACTCCCAGGCTTCCGGATTGATCGGCTCACCGACACTGCCCAGAATACGCAGCGATGAGAGGTCAGATTTCGAAGGCCACTCTTCCCCATAGCGCATCAGGAGGCGAATCGCGGTCGGGGTGGTGTAAAAGATAGTGACGCCGTACCGCTCGATCAAGTCCCACCACCGGCCTGGGGTTGGATAGTCCGGCTTACCTTCCGCGGTCAAGATCGTCGCGCCGTTGAGCAATGGGCCGTAGACGATGTAGCTGTGGCCGGTGACCCAGCCAGGATCGGCCACGCAGAAGTACACGTCGTTGTCTTTCATGTCGAATACATATTTCGTGGTCGTATAGGTGCCGACCATGTAGCCGCCGTGGACATGGACCACACCCTTTGGCTTGCCGGTCGTGCCCGACGTATAGAGAATGTACAGCGGGGTTTCGGAATCCAGCCGTTCGGCTTCGCAGACGGGCCGTTCGCCTTTCACCCAGTCGTTCCAATCGATTTCCTTCGGTGTGGACAGGGGTTGCGCTGGTGTTTGACGGCGCACGACGACCACATGACCGACGGTGGGGCAAGTTTTCAGGGCTTCGTCCACGACCGGCTTCAACGGGATCACCTTGCCCCGATCGAATCCGATATCAGCGGTGATGACCACCTTGGCTTCGGCGTCGTGAATGCGGCTGGCAAGGGCCGGTGCGCTGAATCCAGAATAGACGACACTGTGAATTAGGCCGAGTCTGGCGCAGGCCAGCATGGCAATAACCTGTTCTGGAATCTTGGGGAGATAGATGGTAACCCGATCGCCCTTGGCCAAGCCGAGCTTCTTCAAGGCATTGGCACAGCGATTGACCTGCCGGTACAGCTCTCCATATGTGAACACCCGTTCCTGATCGTTTTCACCCACCCAAATCAACGCGACTTTATTTTTGCGCCAGGTGTTGACGTGGCGATCCAGGCAATTGTAGGCGATGTTACAGGTGGCGCCGACAAACCATTTGGCCCAGGGGTAGTTCCAATCGAGGACTTTGTTCCAGGGGGAGAACCATTCCAATTCCTTGGCGGCGTTGCTCCAAAATTCTTCGGGATTGGCGATGGATTTTTTGTATTCGGTCTCGTAGTCCTTGATATAGGCGTCTGCGATCGTTTTGGGGGTTGGCCTGTAGGTTCGGCTTTCCTTCAACAGGGTCTCGATCTGTTCGCTCATGGACAGTGCCTCCTCCTTTGCGGAGCGTGGGAATGCGATAGGCCATTATGGAGAAAGCCCGAAGCCCCTGCAACAATCCGGTGGAATTTTTCCGGTTGTGGCCGGAAGTGTGATTCATCGGCAGATTTCTTGACAGCCATCGAAGGCCGACGGTAGGCTCACTCAGAACCGATGGGCGTCATCATATGAAACGATTCCTGCAGAGGCTTGGGATTGCCGTGTTTGTCGTGGGCTATGCAATGGGCGTGGGGCCCGGCGGTGCCTGTCTGCCTGCGTATGCGCAGCTGGGAAAGCCGGAAGGTCTCTATTATAAGTCCTGGGCGATCGTGATCGGGATCGAGAGTTATATTGTGGCGCCGCCCATTCACGGGGCCATCAACGATGCCAAACACGTGGCGCAGGCGTTTCGGAAGCTGGGGTTTGATGAAGTGGTCGAGATGTATGACAAGGACGCGGTCTCTCGCCGGTTGCATCAAGTCTTGAACGATATCTTGCCGAGAAAAGTCGGACGCATGGATCGGTTGGTGATTTTTTATGCTGGCCATGTAGGAGCGGCATCAGATGCCGAGGGTGAAGCTCGAAGCTATCTCGTGCCGCTGGACGCACAGCTCAATAACCCGGCGAAAGCCGTGACCGTTGAGCAACTCAAAGAATTTACCAGACGGTCTGCGTCGAAACACACGCTGCTGATTTTCGACGCGCCGGTGTTCGGATGGGAGATGACGGCGGCTCAGCTGCTCTCGCCGGAAGGCCGGCTGGAGCCGGAAGACGAGATGGACCGCCGTGTAACACAAGTAATCAGCGCGGCCGGCAAGGGCGAGTCCTCGTCCCGTTCCGATGGAAAAAGTGTGTTTGTTCAGGCGTTGTTGGCCGGACTCGCGGGTGCGGCCGATATGGACAACAATGGGTGGTTGATGGCGTCTGAGTTAGGAACATACCTGATGCAACAAGTGCAGGAAGATTCCAAGGGGCAGCAGCATCCAGTCAGTGTGCGGATTGAAGGCGATGGGGACACGGTGCTGGTCGAAGGGCGCAAGGCCGTTACCCAAGCGGATCCTGCTGCCACCACATCACACTAGCCTTTCTCTCCCCCTTTCAAATATCCGAGTCCAATCTTGACCGCCCGACGGGTAATCTCCGGCCAACGTGCTTGCGGATAGGCAGCCAAGATGGCGGCAATATTGGGGTCTTGGACGTCAAGATTGGCGATGGTAATGATGCCGTCCTGAATCTGAATGTCGGCCATGTCTGTGTCATCCCCCTTTGTATCTGGCTCAATTAATTGATAGATGGTCAGAACATGAGAGCCTTCTCATGATCATCAACGATGACGGGACGATTCGTTGACGGATGTAGGTACGCATGTTAGCATGATTTCGTAATTGCTTCGCAACGCTTTCAGGGCAACAGCACAACGGGTTCAGACGAAGGAGGATCATATGATGGGGTCGCAAGCGATGGGAACTCGGCTGATCGGGAGCGGTCTCGCTGTGCTTCTTCTCGTGGGGCTCGCAGCCTGTGGCGGTCCTCCGAAGTGGGTCGAACGAGGCTCTGGGTATATGAACGACAAGGACAATAAGGCGTTCTACGGGGTGGGTTCCATTTCAGGGGTGCGGAACGAGCCGCTCGCCTGGGATACGGCGGAAAATCGGGCTCGAGCAGAAATCGCCAAGACGTTTGAAACCTATACGGGCTATCTGATGCGGGACTACGCCGCCTCAACGACGGCGGGAGATTTTACGAAGAACACCGAAGAACAGCATGTCGAGCGGGCCATCAAAACCATCACGACCGTGACACTCAGCGGAGTTCGTCCCCTGGAGCGGTACAAGGATGAGGAGACTAACACCTACTACGTCCTGACGAAGCTCAGCTTGGAAGACATGAAGAACAATATGGAAAAGGCCAAGGAGCTCAACGCGCAGGTTCGGGAATATGTACGGAAGAACGCCGATCGCCTGTTCGAGCGGCTGGAGAAAGAAGAAGAAAGGCGCGCGGCGAACTAGCGCGGGCTGTTCACCATCCATTCGGAGAGTACTCACGTGATGCAGACGCATCGCCAATCTCTTTCAGTCCTGCTGTGCGCTGTGCTCGCTCTTGCCGGCTGCGGTCATGAGTTGAAAGTGACTCGTGTCGATTCCGGCCTGGTGACGGACCTGAGCGGTCGATGGAACGATACCGATTCGCGGATGGTCGCCGAGGCGATGGTGAAGGACGCCTTGCAATATCCCTGGCTCGGCAATTTTTCTCAGGCAAAGGGGCGCCAGCCGGTTGTCGTCGTGGGCACGGTCGTCAACAGCAGTCATGAGCACATCAGCGTGCAGACCTTCATCACGGATTTGGAGCGTGAGCTGACGAACTCCCAGAAGGTCACGTTCGTCGCCGGCAAGGGTGAGCGGGACGAAGTTCGGACCGAACGCAAGGAACAGGCCGTCTACGCCAGTGAAGAGACGCAGAAGGCTCCAGGGAAAGAAACAGGGGCCGACTACATGATGAAAGGCACGATCGCCACCATCTTGGACGAAGCCGATGGGACCAAGGCGGTCTTTTACCAAGTCGATCTGCAGATGATCGACTTGGAAAACAACACGAAGGTCTGGTACGGACAAAAGAAGATCAAGAAAGTCGTTGAAAAGAAACGAACGATCTTTTAGCGTTCGCAAACCCCGTTGAGCCTACTCCTCCCACGTGTTGCCCACTCCATCTCCTGCCTCTCAGTTGTCACCGCGATCTTTCTGGCTGGCTGCGGCCCTTCGATCAACCGGTATGCACTCATTGAGCAGAACTTGCTCGCCGGCAATCCGGCACAGGCCGCGGCGATCGTCGAGCAGGCTGAAAAAGAGTACGGAACCAAGAGCCGTGTGCTCTATGGCATGGACAGAGGCTTGACCCTCCAGCTGGCTGGGGACTATCGGCAAAGCTCCATGGCTTTGGAGCAGGCGGAAGATGCCGTCGAGCGGCTCTACACGAGAACCATCCGGTCTGAAACCGCCGCATTTCTGACCAACGACAATGCCTTGCCCTACGAGGGGGATGCCTACGAACACGTCATGCTCAATGTTGTGAAGGCGTTGAACTATGCCGTACAGGGAGACGTGGAGGAAGCGCTTGTCGAGGCGAGGCGTATCGACCACCGCTTGAATGTGCTCAGTGATCGAGTCAAGGAGTCGAGCGGGTATCGCAACGACGGGTTTGCCCGTTACCTGAGCGGGATCTTGTATGAGGCGGCCGGCGATTTGAATAACGCGTTCGTTGCCTATCGCAATGCGTACCAGGCCTACGAGGCAGCGCGTGGCTGGTCGCGGATTTCCCCGCCGCCGTCGTTGCGCGCCGATATCCTGTGCATGGCCGAGGCGCTGGGCTTGGCCACGGAGTTGGACGGTTACCAAAGTCAATTTCCCGACGTGGTATGGGAACCAGCCTCGGCGCGCCGGCAACTCGCCCAAGTTGTCATGATCAGTTATAATGGCCGCGCGCCCCGGAAAGAAGATCGCTTTATCGATCTCCCGGTCAGTTTGGATGTATTGCAGTTGGTATTGCTCAATCGCGGATTGTCCCAATCCTCCCGCTATCGGGATCGCGCGATGGACAGCGTGCTGTATGGGCTCAGCGGGCGGGTTGTGCGGGTGGCATTGCCACGCCTGGTTTGGCAAAAGACGCGGGTGTCATTCGAGACCATGACATTGACCGACGCGCAAGGCACTCCGTTCACAGTACGGTCGGAGCCGGCACACAATCTGACGGCATTAGCCGAAAAAAGTCTGGATGATCGGATGCCGGCCATCACCGCCAAAGCGGTGGCGCGTGCTGCCTCAAAGTTTGCCTTGGCCGAAGGGGCGGTCATCGGGGCCCAACAGGCTGCGGGTCGCAATGCCGCGCCCTGGGTCGGGCTGCTCGTCGGGATACTGGCCAAGGGATTGGCAGTGGGGTCGGAAGAGGCGGACAAACGGAGCTGGCAGACATTGCCTGACGAGATTCATGTGGCGCGGGCCTGGGTGCCGGCTGGCCGCTATCAGTTGGCGATTCAGCCGTCAGGCCAGCGAGTGTCCATTGAGCAGGGAGAGCAGGTGCTCGATCTCGTACCGGGCCAAACAGCATTTATCCTCCAGCGTGTCATGCAATGAGAAGTGGCGTTCAATCCATAGGCCGGTTTGGCGCCCTGTCGGTGTGTGGGCTCTGTCTTCTTGTCCTGGTATTGCCGGGCTGTGTGTGGTTCGGCGGCAACGCCAACCCGGGATGGATCGACGACGCCGATGCCGAGTATCCTCCCGCGCAGTATTTGGTGGGTGTCGGACAAGCCGGCGACCGGAATGGAGCGACGGACCAAGCCTATGCGGCGGTGGCGAGGATTTTTAAAGCGGAAGTCACCGCGCAGGCCAAGGATTGGGAGTCATATCTCGTCATTGAAAGCCGGGGCGCGATGAATGCAGAGCGGCGCTTGACGCTCGACTCGGTCACCAAAGTCTCAACGGACAAGGTGCTTGAGAACGTGAGGATCATGGAGACCTGGTATGACGGGAACAAGGGGGCGCATTATGCGCTGGCCGTGATGAGCCGGTCCCAAGCCGACGCGTCGGTGATGGAACGGGTCGCGGCGCTGGATCGATCAGTCGAAGCCGATGTCGCTGAGTCGAAGCAGACCTCCGAAAAGCTGGCCAAGATCCGGAGTCTTCGGCGGGCCGTGAGGAACTTGGTCCTACGCGAAGCGTATAACGCCGACTTGAGGGTGATTCGTCCGAGTGGGCGTGGAACGGCGGCTCCTTATCAGGTGAGCGAATTGTCCAACGAATTGGAACAGTTCCTCTCACGCAATCTCCTGCTGGACGTTCAAATCACCGGCGATCAGGCCGAACCGATTGAGCGGGCGATGACGGAAGGCCTGCTCCGCGAAGGGCTGAACGTTGTGACCGAGACAGCAGGCGGTGAGGGACGGACGCCGGAATTGCTGGTGCGTGGCACGGCACGGCTCGTTCCCATTCAAGTCCGTGACCCCAATTTCAAGTATGTACGCTGGTGCAGTGATTTCGATGTGGTGGAAGTGTCCACCGGCCTGGTCGTCGGCGCGATCGCGCGCGGCGGCAAGGAGGGCCATCTGACGGAGCGCGAGGCCACGGCCAAGGCGCTGCGTGTCATGCGGCATGAGCTGTCGGTGGATGTCGCCAGGGCGATTGCCGGGCATATTTTCGGTGAAGCCACGCTGCCGAAGTCGGCGGCGATACCGGGAGGAGGTTGCCCCAGGGAAGACTCGTCTGGGGGATCGCCGCCATAACCAGCCAAACTGGGTTTCATTAACGAGGGAAGGTCTGATTAATTCACGTTTACACGAAGAACTCTGTTTCTGAATGGAGCAACACAGGTACTCTGCTGGAAATTCGCTAGGCCGGGAGCGTCCGCCTCGGGTATCGCCCGCTGTCGGGCCGCCCGGAGCCTTGTTCGCACACCCATCCGCTAGACTCCCGCCAACACGCGCCGCCGCGCCATGTACAGATTTGCCAAGCCGCAGCTGA
>VGXE01000038.1 GCA_016873455.1 Nitrospira sp.
GGCTGCAAGTCATCTGTTTGTGCCATAAGCCATAAGCCATAAGCCCTTTCGGGTATTACCATGCTATTGGTCATCGATAATTACGATTCGTTCACCTACAACCTGGTGCAGTATTTCGGCGAACTGGGTGAAGAGGTCCAGGTGTACCGTAACGACACCATTACTCCAGACGGGATTGAGTCGCTCCGTCCAGAGCGGATCGTGATTTCCCCAGGGCCCTGCACGCCCAATGAAGCAGGGATCTCGGTCGAGACGATTCGTCGTTTCGGAGGTAAGGTGCCTATTCTTGGCGTCTGCTTGGGGCATCAGTCCCTGGCCGTGGCGTACGGTGGTGAAGTCGTCCGTGCGTCGCGTTTGATGCACGGCAAGACCTCCCAGATCACCCATGACGGCAAGACGATTTTCCGGTCACTGCCCAATCCGTTCGAGGCGACGCGCTACCATTCGCTGATCGTGAATCGGGCGAATCTTCCCGGTTGCTTCGAGATCTCGGCGGAGACTGCCGAGGGAGAAATCATGGGACTCCGCCATAAGACACTGGGCGTCGAAGGGGTCCAGTTTCATCCGGAATCGATCCTGACGACCGCGGGAAAAGACCTACTGCGAAATTTTCTGAAACGTTAAGCGGGAGCGATTAGCCGTCAGCGTTCAGCGTGAGATCAACTCCTGCTGAAGACTGATAGCTGGGGCTGATAGTCAAGATATGATCAAAGACGCGCTAGCCAAACTGGCCGACCGAGCCGATCTTTCCGAACCGGAAGCGGAGACCGTCATGGCCGAAATAATGGACGGGGCGGCGACGCCTGCGCAGATTGCGGCCTATCTCATGGGCCTCCGGCAAAAAGGCGAAACGGTCGCGGAAATCGTCGGATCGGTCAAAGCGATGCGGTCGCGCGCCGTTCGGATCCGAGTCGGCGCCAAAGTCGTCGTCGATACATGCGGGACCGGAGGCGACGGCGCACACACGTTCAACATCTCGACGACGGCGGCCTTTGTGGCCGCCGGAGCCGGCATCACTGTGGCCAAGCATGGCAATCGGTCGATCTCGTCCAAGTCCGGCAGCGCCGATGTGCTGACGGCTCTGGGCGTGAAGATCGATCTGCCGCCAGAGCGGGTGGCGGACTGCATCGATGAAGTAGGCATCGGCTTCTTGTTCGCCCCGCTCTACCACGGAGCGATGAAACAGTGCGCCGGACCGAGGCAGGAGATGGGCATCAGAACGCTGCTCAATATTCTGGGGCCGCTGGCAAACCCAGCCGGGGCCACGCATCAAGTGCTGGGTGTCTACGATGCGGGTTTGACCGAGATTCTTGGTCGGGTGCTGCTGGAATTGGGCGCGCAACATTGCCTCGTGACCCATGGCATGGACGGGTTGGACGAGATCACGGTATCGGATCGGACGAAAATCTCCGAAGGCAAGGGCGGAGTTGTATCGAGTTATTTCATTGCCCCGGAAGAGTTCAATGTGCCGCGCACGCCGCGGAAGGAAGTGGCCGGAGGCCTGCCCGAGGACAATGCGCGTATCACGCAAGACATCTTGCGGGGTCGAAAAGGTCCTAAGCGGGACATTGTCTGTCTCAACGCCGCTGCCGCCATGCTTGTTGGGGGCAAGGTGAAGACGTTGAAAGAGGGGTTCCGCTCGGCCCAGCAGACCATCGATTCAGGCGCTGCCGCCGAGAAGCTAGAACGGCTCATTGCCTACACGAACAAGGTGTAACCGCCGATGATTCTCGATCGCATTCTCGAACACAAAAAAGCTGAGCTGCGGCACAAGCAGAGTCGTGGGTATCTCGCGGAGCTGAAGTCGGCGATTCGAGATCTGGCGCCGCCCTTGGGGTTTGCCGTCACGCTCGATGCCACCAGAACTGCCACGAGTCCGGCTCTGATTGCGGAAGTGAAGAAGGCCTCGCCGAGTTTGGGGCTCTTGCGGCCGGAATTCGCCGACCAGTTCGATCATCTGGCCATTGCCCGCGCCTACCATGAACATGGTGCGTCGGCCGTTTCTGTCTTGACGGATCAGGATTTCTTTCAGGGGGACCTCCGCTATTTGGCGGAGATCAAGCGGGCTGTGCCATTACCCGCGCTGAACAAGGAGTTCATGGTCGAGGACATCCAGTTTTATGAAGCACGGGCTCACGGCGCTGATGCGGTCCTGCTGATCGTGGCGGCGTTGGAGCGGCGGCAGCTGATGGATTTCCATGGGTTGGCTGTCGAGCTTGGGATGGACGTGCTCTTCGAAACGCATCATGAGCGGGAACTCGATCTGGTGCTGGAATGGGTGCCTGCCGCCAGGCTGATCGGGATCAACAATCGCGACTTGAAGACGTTCACGACCGATCTGGGAGTGACCTTTCGATTGGCGAAGCGGATTCCGGCCGATAAGCTCATCGTCAGTGAAAGCGGGATCCACACGCGCAGCCATGTGGAGCAGCTGGTCCAAGCCGGTATCCATGCCATGCTGATCGGAGAGTCGCTCATTCGCGCCGAGCATACAGGTGAGAAGGTGCGCGAGCTGCTCGGAGTCAATTCTGGCAACCGGCAATCGTCATAGATGTGCGGGAAAACGGTATGGTGAAGATCAAAATTTGCGGGATCACCAATCGTGATGATGCTCAGGTCGCCGTGGCGGCAGGGGCAGATGCGCTGGGCTTCGTGATGTACCGGAAGAGCCCTCGTTATGTTGAGCCGGCGGTGGCAAAAGCGATCATTGCAGAGCTGCCTCCCTTTGTCTTGCCGGTCGGGGTGTTCGTCAACGAGGATGCCACGGCTGTGCGGACTCTGATGGACGAATGCGGATTCGCCTTGGCTCAATTGCATGGAGACGAAACCGCAACGTACTGTCAGCAGCTCGGCCGTCCGGTGCTGAAGGCCCTGCGTGTGAAAGATCGCGGGTCGTTTCTCGCGCTGGCCGAATTTCAGGGACGGGCACGTGTGCGAGGGGTGCTCCTCGACGCGTTTTCGGATCAGGCCTACGGGGGCACGGGGCACAAGGTTGATTGGACGTTGGCGGCGGAGGTGGCTCGGGCGACCCCCATTCTGTTGGCCGGAGGCCTGACGCCGTCGAATGTGGTTGAAGCAGTGCAGCTGGTTCGGCCTTACGGAGTCGATGTGAGCAGTGGCGTCGAAGCGAGTCCGGGAAAGAAGGACCCGGAGAAAGTCAAAGCCTTCATTGAAGCGGCGAGGCTTGTTCCGATCAAATAAACGCAACTATACTGCTGGCGATTTAGTGGGGAGGAGTTGTCGACATGCCAATGCTTCCAGATAGCCATGGCCGGTTCGGTCCTTACGGCGGCCGGTATGTGCCGGAAACCCTCATGCCAGCATTGCTGGAGCTGGAGGAGGAATACGCCAAAGCGAAGAAAGACCGCCGATTTCAGGCTGATCTCGCCTACTATCTGAAACAGTACGTCGGGCGTCCGACGAGTCTCTACCGGGCCGATCGGCTGACCAAGAAATTGGGCGGGGCCAAGATCTATTTGAAGCGGGAAGACCTCTGTCATACCGGCGCGCATAAGATCAACAATGCGATCGGACAAGTGCTGCTGGCGATGCGCATGAAAAAACGACGAATTATCGCCGAAACCGGCGCCGGTCAGCATGGGGTGGCTACCGCCACGGCGGCTGCGATGTTTGGACTGGAATGTGAAGTCTACATGGGCACGGAGGATATGCAGCGTCAGGCGTTGAATGTCTTCCGCATGCGATTGCTCGGCGCGAAAGTGACTGGCGTCGATGCCGGGAGCCGGACGTTAAAAGATGCCATCAGTGAAGCGATGCGCGATTGGACGACGAATGTGCGAACCACCCATTACATTTTGGGCTCGGTTCTCGGGGCGCATCCCTATCCCATGATGATCCGAGATTTTCAGGCGATTATTGGAAAAGAAGCACGGAAGCAGATTCTGGCTGCGGAAGGGAAGTTGCCCGATTATCTCGTTGCCTGTGTCGGCGGTGGGAGCAATTCCATCGGGCTGTTCCATGCGTTTCTGAGGGATCGCAAGGTGAAGATGATCGGAGTCGAAGCCGGAGGAAGCGGGATTGTGAGCGGCAAACATGCGGCGCGGTTTTCAGGAGGAAAACCTGGTGTCTTACAAGGGACCATGACCTATCTGCTTCAGGATGAGAATGGGCAGATCAATCTGACCCATTCGGTCTCGGCCGGATTGGACTATGCGGCCGTTGGGCCGGAGCATAGCCTCTATCATGACCAGGGCCGGATCGACTACACCTATGCGACGGATACTGAAGCGATGGCGGCCTTTGATTTGTTGGCACAGGAAGAAGGAATCATCCCTGCCTTGGAGAGTGCGCATGCGATTGCAGAAGTTATCAAGCTGGCTCCGACGCTCAAAAAGTCACAGGTGATCATTGCCAACCTGTCCGGCCGTGGGGATAAAGACGTCCAGCAAGTGGCGAGAATGCGAGGGGTGGAGTTATGAGCGGACGTCTGGAAACCACGTTTCAGCGATTGCGCGACAAGAAAGAGAAAGCGTTGATTGCCTATCTCATGGCGGGGGACCCAGGATTGGCTGAGACGGAACAGCTGGTCGTGGCGCTAGAACAGGCGGGGGCCGACATCATTGAGCTTGGTGTGCCTTTTTCCGACCCGATTGCGGATGGGCCGGTGATTCAGCAGGCCGCCGAGCGAGGGTTGAAGAGCGGTACGACACTGCGCAAAATCTTAGATTCGGTGAAGTCCCTCAGGCAGCGCACCGAGATCCCGATTGTCCTCATGCTGTACTTCAACTCGATCCATGCCATGGGCTATGAGAAGTTCTGCACGGCTGCGAAGGCTGCCGGAGTGGATGGATTGATTATTCCCGATATGCCGCCGGATGAAGCAGGCCCACTCAAGGGGCCGGCCGATGCCGCCGGCTTGCCGATCATTTTTCTGTTAGCGCCGACCAGCACCCCAAGCCGGCGAAGGTTGGTGGCGGAAGAATCGCACGGATTTGTCTACTATGTCTCGTTGACCGGTATTACCGGGGCGAAGCTCAGCAATGTGACAGATATTCATCAGAATGTTCAAAAGCTCAAGAAGGTCTCTGCATCTCCTGTGGCCGTTGGCTTCGGCGTGGCGACGCCTGAGGATGCCGCGCAGGTTTCTAAGATGGCCGACGGGGTAATCGTCGGCAGTGCTATCGTGAAGCGGATTGCGTCCCACCAACAGGATCCTGCGATGGTCAGCCATGTTGCCGAGTTTGTGCGGTCGTTGAAAACGGCTATGGCTGAAGCGGCGCGGTAAGTAGACGGTTGTCTGATCACACGGCGCGGGACGCGGTCAATTCTTCGGCTGGGGAGGCATGTAGGAGATCATCTCAAGGGCGAGTTCTTTGGCGATGTCCTTGAGATTCGGCTTGAAGAACATGTAACTGTTTGACCGTTCGTGGCGCGCTTTCCATACCGTGGTGCCGGTTGTCGCGTCCACAAGACGCAGGCTCAATCCGACACGGCCCACGTTATCGCCTTCCTTGCGGATGTATTCCCACGAGTTGACCCGCACGACCAGAAACGCATCGACCGTCAACGCTTTCCCCAGGGCCATGGCCGAATCTTTGTCGGATTGGCCGGTCATTTCCAACCGGGAGAAATAGAAAACCAGCGAATCGAACGCGGGCTTCGAACTCTGGAAAATATCCGTGACGCTCTCGGGCAGCATCACGCGTTCGATGTGCCCCTGTCTCCGTAGCGCGACGGCGAGGACTTCTTGAATGTCCTCCCGTGCACTGTCGTATTGGCTGGCCATTGGGGGGAGCACGGCAATGGCCTGAGGGGCAAAGCCCTTGGCCCCGGGACCTTCCCAGGCCTCCTGTAAGCCGCTGCATCCGCTCAGGAGCAAGATGGCCGTAAGCATCGCGCCAAGCCGGATCTGTGGTGAGTGCAGCATGGGGCTAGTATACCATTAGAAGGTCGCGGATATGGAGCCAGAAACCAGGGCTCCTTCCTCACGGAAATCGTATCCCCCGCCGAGATCGGCGCGCAAGAAGAACAGTCGCAGACCCAATCCTGCTGTAGGAATGAATGGTGAGGCTGCATCCTGCATATTCTTGAATGTGCCGATTCGCAGTGAAATAAACTCGGCCAGGAACGTTTGTTCTGCTCCAAAACTCAACAGCTGGCTTTTGACACCGGGTACCAGGGTCTTGTTCTTCGTAATATCCACGTCGGCGGTGAGCGTCAGGGTCGACCAGGGATTCAGGGCCAGACCGCTACGAACTTGCGGTTCCAGCTTGATCTCTCCTCCGCCCGTGTCGTCGAACACGGGTTTGTTGATATCCTTGGCCACGATACCAAAACGAATCCAGGAGATGGGCCTATAAATAGCACCCAGGTCGATTCCATAGGTCGTCGAGATTGCCGGCTTGCCGAAATGGTTGGTGATGGTGACGCCGTTGCCGCCTTGAAGAGCGACCGATCCGGAGTAGGCTGCTCCCTGGATGACTTTCGCCGTGATGCCGACCGCGAATGTTTTGTCCCAAAAGGCATAGGCGTACGAAAAGGCCAGTTGCCTGGCTTCAAACCCGCGCAGGGCCATTGTGCCGGTGACGCTGACAGGAGGCCCTGCGGACACTTGCAGTGGGGAACTAATGTATCCACCGCCGGTTGCCACGTCGGACACATTCATCCCGACGGCATGCTCGCCGAAATGACCTTTGAGGTACAGGCCGGCTGACCCATTCACTGACACGGTAACACCTGGCTGGTTGAGGCGATTGGCGATGTCCTGGGCCCTTGCGGAATCGGTTGCCGCATTTCCAGTGGCTCTGAAGTCTTCCAGGTCTAAGATGGCTTCCCCAAATCCTCGGCGGTCGACCGCCAGGCCGCTTCCTTGAATGCGGATGTCCACTGTCTGCGTCATGGCCAGGCCAGCGGGGTTCCAATAGGTTGCGAGGGAGTCGGTTGTCACCGCAACGCCGGCGCCGCCCATGCCGCTCGCTCGCGGCCCGGCTATCACAAATTCCAGAGCGAGTGCCTGAGTTGGGACTCCGGCGAGAGCAGCCGACAGGAGTATGTAGGCAAGGGCTCGGTTCATGCTCACCATGTTTCGTAGGCCTGGCGCATTCTACCCAAAAATCCGCCTCATCACGATCAATCTTTGCAACTAGACGACCAGGCCATCTTGCATGTGTACGATACGGTCCGCCTGGGAGGACAGTTTATCATTGTGGGTGACAATGACGAACGTCGTGCCACGGGATTTATTCAGATCGCGCATCAGGCCGAACAGGGCGTCGCCGCTATGGGTGTCGAGATTGCCGGTCGGTTCATCGGCCAAGACCAGATCCGGCTTCTGCATCAGCGCCCGCGCCATCGCCACCCGCTGTTGCTCGCCTCCGGACAGTTCGCCAGGTTTGTGATGCAGACGCTTGCCTAACCCGACTTCCGTCAGTAATGCTGCCGCGTCGGCTTCAACTGCAGCGGCGTCGCGCCGCTGCACCAGGGCGGGCATGCCGGCGTTCTCCAAAGCCGTGAACTCCGGCAGCAAATGATGAAACTGGAAGACAAAGCCAATGCGTGAGTTGCGCAACTCCGCTTGTTGGGCCTCTGTCAATTGGAACAGGTCTTGGCCGTCGAACGTCACCGTGCCTCTGGTGGGTTTATCGAGCGTGCCGATGATATGGAGCAACGTGCTCTTGCCCGCTCCGGACGCGCCGACGATCGCAATAAATTCACCGCGCTGAATCTCCAGATTGATGCCCTTGAGCACCGGCAGGTCATACGTACCCATCGAGAACGACTTATGGAGATCGGTGACTTTAATCATGATCAGTGGTGAGCTATGAGGACTGAGGGCTGGGGCTTGGAATCTTGGTGTGAGGAAATCGACTCAGTCCTCGGTCCTCAATTCTCAGTCCTGCTCTATTCATATCGCAACGCCGCGACAGGTTCGAGTTTGGCCGCTTGATTGGCTGGGTATACAGTTGCAGCGAAGCTGATCAGAATGGCTGATCCGGCTACAAGCAGGACGTCTTCGGCCAGCACATGGACGGGAATTTTTGAGATGTAGTAGACGGTCGCATCGAAGGTCCAAAACTTCTCGATTAGCCAGAGGAAGGCATACCCTAGTGGAATGCCGATGGCCGTGCCGGACAGTCCGATGATCAAGCCGTTCAGCATGAAGATCCGCCGAATGCTGCGCCTGGTGGCTCCCATGGCCTTAAGAATCGCAATTTCTTTTTGCTTCTCCGTCACGATCATCGTCAGGGTGCTCACGATGTTGAATGACGCGACGATGGTGATGAGGACGAGCAGCAGGAACATCATCGTTTTTTCGAGCTTCAAGGCCGAGAAGAGATTGCGGTTCATCTGCATCCAGTCTCTGGCTCCGTGGCTGAATCCAAGGACTTGTTCGATGGTATGGGCAATCTCGTCGGCGCGGAATACGTCCGTCACTTTCACTTCGATGCCGGAGACCCCGTCACCCATGTTGAAGAATTTCTGCGCTTCGCCGAGTTCAATATAGGCGAGCGAGGAATCGTATTCGTACATGCCTGAATGAAACAGTCCGACAACGGCGAAGGTCCGGATTTTTGGGACCATACCCATCGCGCTGATCGGGCCGACCGGTGATACCACGTTGAGTGTATCGCCGGGAAACACCCCGAGGCGCATGGCCAGTTCCTTGCCGAGAATGATGCCGGGTTTGTCGACCAGTTGCGGCGCGCCTTGCGGGTCGTCGACCGGCGCCTGTCTGACCTTGACCGGTGTGAGCAGGTCGGTCAGCTGTCCCGCCGACATGTTCTTGGCCAGTTCGGTGACGGTTGCCTCACGTTGGGGGTCGATGCCTCGCAGGACGATACCCTGCACGCCTGATTGGGTCGTCAGCAGGACTTGCCGGAGCACAAACGGCGTGGCGGCCACGACTTCAGGCACAGTGCGGATTCTCTCAATCAGCGGATCATAGTCCGTGACGTTCTCTTTCATCCGCTCTTGGACGATCACGTGCGCGGTGGTGCCCAGAATTTTGGCCTGAATATCTTCCTTGAAGCCCGTCATGATGCCGACCGTGCCGATCAAGGCCGCTACGCCCAGCGTGATACCGGCGATCGACACGAAGGTGTTCAGTGAGATCGTCCGGTTGCGGCGCTTGGCGCGCAAGTACCGGAGGCCGACGAAAATTTCATAGGGAAGGGCCATCGCTATTTTTCCGGCCTGAGTTGGGGGAATAACACCACGTCGCGGATGGATGCTTGATCGGTGAAGAGCATGATCAGGCGGTCGATGCCGATGCCTTCGCCGGCCGTCGGCGGCATGCCGAACTCCAGGGCGCGGAGAAAGTCCTCATCGACGAGATGGGCTTCTTCGTCGCCGGCTTCGCGTTGCGCTGCTTGACCCTCGAATCGCTCGCGCTGGTCCAGGGGGTCGTTCAACTCGGAAAAAGCGTTGGCGATCTCCCGTCCGGCGATATACAGCTCGAATCGATCGGTGAGGGTAGGGTCCGAATCCTTGCGCCGGGCCAGTGGCGAAATGTCGATGGGGTAATCCGTGATGAACGTAGGCTGCTGGAGATTGGGCTCAACCGTCTCCTCGAAAATCTCGTTGACGATGTTGAACAACGAGGCGTCGGGGTCTACTGACACGTTCAACTGTTTGGCAGCGGCCAGTGCTTGGCTGCGATCGCGCAGGACTGACGGGTCGAGTGAGTTCACTTCACAAATGGCCTGGTGATAGGACCAGCGTCTCCACGGAGGGGTCAACACGATTTCCTGGCCCTGATACGTGATGACGGTGTTCCCCAGAATCTGCAGCGCGAGAGTCGAAATCATCTCCTCGGTCAACTGGATCAGATCGTGGTAATCCGCATAGGAAACGTAAAACTCCAGCATCGTGAATTCAGGATTGTGGATCGTTGAGATGCCTTCATTCCTGAAGTTGCGATTGATCTCGAACACCCGAGGGAATCCGCCGACGATCAAGCGCTTCAAATAGAGCTCCGGCGCGATGCGTAAATACAAATCGACGCCGAGCGCATTGTGGTGGGTGACGAAGGGTTTGGCCGCCGCGCCGCCGGGAATCGGATGCATCATCGGCGTTTCGACTTCGAGGAAGCCCCGTTCGATCAAAAAGGCCCGGATGCCGGCGATAATCCGGCTTCTGGACGCGAAGATTTGGTGGACCTGCGGGTTTGCGATGAGATCGACGTACCGCTGCCGATAACGGGTTTCCACGTCGGTGAGTCCGTGCCACTTTTCCGGGAGTGGCCGGAGTGCCTTACTGAGAAACGTCAGCTGATGGACTTCGACGGTGAACTCGTTCGTCTTGGTGCGAAACAACAGGCCTGTGACGCCGATCCAGTCGCCGAGATCGAGTTGCTCGGTCACGGTGTAGGCCTGTTCCGAGAGCAGATCTTTCTTGAGATAAACTTGCAGGCGGTCTGATCCGTCTTGCAGCACGGCGAAACCGGCTTTGCCGAAGCGGCGGAGGGCCACCACGCGGCCGGCGATGGTGCAGGAGATCTTTTCTTGTTCCAGGACCTCCTTGGTCTTCTCGCCGTGCAGCGTGATGAGTTGTCCAGCCCGGTCTTTTACTTCGAAGCGGGACCCATACGGGGCCACGCCGGCTTGACGGAGTTGATCGAGCTTCTTGATTCGTTGCTGTCGTTGTTCGTTCAGTTCATCCATGTGATAGCAACCAGGTGGTGGTCAACAGCGGTTTGCTGTCAGCCGCAACAATTATAAATCGTCGGCCTCGGCGACGGCCGAGAGGGTGGCGCCGCCTTTCGCCGACTTTTTCTTCAAATAGGCTTCGATGAATCCGTCGATCTCGCCGTCCATGACGGAGGACACGTCGCCCGTTTCATGAGCGGTCCGGTGGTCCTTCACCATTTGATAGGGCTGAAACACATAGGACCGGATTTGACTGCCCCACGCGATATCTTTCTTCTCGCCGACGATGGCGTTGAACTCCGCTTCTTTTTTCTGCTGTTCCACTTCGAATAGGCGCGCTTTCAGAATCTTCATCGCACCATTGCGGTTTTGCAGTTGGGACCGTTCGTTCTGACATTGCACGACGATTCCAGTTGGCAAGTGTGTGATACGGATCGCCGTTTCCACCTTGTTGACGTTTTGTCCGCCGGCCCCGCCGGCCCGGAAGGTGTCGATGCGGAGATCCTTTTCCTCGATTGCCACATCGATATCTTCGCTCAGCTCTGGGTAGACGAACACCGAGGCGAATGAGGTGTGCCGTCGCTTATTGGAGTCGAACGGAGAAATGCGTACCAGTCGGTGGACGCCCGCTTCCGCTTTCAAATACCCGTAGGCATAGGGGCCGGTGATCGAGAGCGTGACGCTCTTGATGCCGGCTTCGTCGCCGGCCAGCAGGTCCAACGTCTCCACTTTGAATTTCTTGCCCTCCGCCCAACGCACATACATACGCAGGAGCATTTGGGCCCAGTCCTGTGATTCCGTGCCACCCGCGCCCGGATGGATTTCGAGAATGGCGTTGTTCGGGTCGAGTTCGCCGGCGAGGAGGATTTCCAAGCGAAGGGCCGCCAACCGTGGCTCTAGCCGGTGCAACTCTGTGGATAGTTCCTGTTCCAACCCGGCGTCGCCGCTTTCGGTTGCCAGTTCCAGCAGCGCGTTCACGTCGTCCAGCTTGGTTTCGATGTCGCGCCACGTCGCCAATTCACGCTCGATGGTCGCCTTCTTTCGGCTGACCGCGGCGGCGGTGCGGGCATCGCTCCAGAAATGGGGTTGCCCCATCTGGGCTTCCAGCTCTTGCAGGTCGGCGGTCATGCGGGCGAGGTCAAAGATGCCCCCGTAACTCGGAGACTTGCTCACCGATGGCACGGACTCGACCTTGCACTTCATCCAACATAGCACGACCCTTCTTCGGTTACGCGGGTTCAATGACGGTTGTGTCGGGGGCGGGCTCCTTGGTGCGGAAGTAGCCGTACAGACACAAGAGCGCGCTGATTATAGCACAGCCGTAGGCAAACACATCTCCATGCCAGCTATAAAATGTTCGGGAATAGCCGACGGGAATGGTGCCCCGCAACGCATGTTCCGTGAACAACGGTGTGGCGTCCAGGATCCGGCCGAAGGGGTCGATGAACCCGGAGATGCCGGTGTTGGCGGAGCGCGCGAAGGCCAGATGATTTTCCACCGAGCGAAAGACCACCATGGAGAAATGTTGCGCGGGCGCCGACGACGGTCCGAACCATCCGTCGTTCGTAATGGTGACAAGAAACTCGGCGCCGTTGGCGGCAAATTGGCGGACTAGATCCGGGAAAATCACTTCGTAGCAGATGGCCACGCCAAATTTCACGGGCCGCGGGCTCGGTGGATTGCCGCTGGTCAGCGATTTGGGGGTGAACGTCAGGAGTGTGGCGCCTGGTCCTGCCTCGAAGTCACCGATCCCTTCCACCATCTTGTCAAGAAAGAACAGCAGCGACGTTTTCAGCGGGATATATTCCCCGAACGGCACCAAGTGGTGTTTGTCGTATCGGCCGAGGAGGGTACCGTCAGGTCCCAGCAGATAGGCGCTATTCAACAGGTATGGCCGGCGGTCTGCATAGTAGCGTACGACCGGACTTCCCAGGAGGATCGGCGCGTTTGCGCGAGCCGCCCACTCGATCAACTGAAGCTGGTAGTCCCGCTCACGCTCAAGAAGGAACGGCGTTGCGGCTTCAGGCCACACAATCAAATCCGTCCCAGTGCCAAGGGTGGCGGTGAGGCGGTCGAACCGGTGCATCGTCTCGTCGCGGAACGCGGCATCCCATTTCACGGCTTGATCGATATTGGGTTGGATGACGCCCACGGTAATGGAAACGGGCGATCGCGCTGGGTTTTCGTTCGAGAGCACGGTGGCGCTATAAAGCCAGGACAGCACCATGCAGGCGGCTGCGGTTGTCAGCAGTTCCCACGGGAGCTTGGCCGGGTGAAAGCCCCGAAAGAACGGCATCAGCCAGAGAACCAACTCAGCCAGGGCCATATTCACCAACACGATCAAGAACGAGACGCCGTAGACTCCGGTATGGTCTGCGATCTGGATGAGGTCGAGCTCTCGGTATTGCGAATAGCCCAGGAGGCACCAAGGAAGTCCGGACAGAGCATAGGTGCGCAGGAGTTCAAAGGCGACCCAGAAACAGGGGGCAAAGAAAATGCCATACCGTGGAATGAGGCGATGTAACCAGACGATGGCAAGACTGTACAGTCCGATATAGATTCCGAGATACGACGTGAGCAGCAGTAAGATGGCATAGCTGACGGGAAGCGGCACTTTGCCGTAGGTCGTCATGGCGGTGACCACCCAGGCCATGATGCCGGTGAAGCCGATCATGCCGGTCAGCCATCCGAGCCAGAACGCGCGGCGGCGGGAACACTGATCCAGTGCCAGATGCAGAGGGATAAGGGCAATCCAGGCCAATAACCCGAGTTCAAAATTGGGGAAGCACAGGGGTAACAGGACACCGCTCGCACAGGCAAGGAGCAGTTGGCGCGAACGAGGTGGGTCCATCGAGGGTTACGATAGCGAAAGCGTTGGGGACTTGCAAGGGAACGTTCGAACAATCAGGGGTTTGAGTCGCTGGTTTGCGTGATTTTTTTCGCAGAAAGGGGTAGGCTCATTTCCTATGGAACGACGGCGTCATCGGCGGGTACACGCCCAACTCAAGAGCTGGATTCGGGCGAATTCCCATGAAATCGAGGGCGAGACCATCGATCTGTCGGCTGGTGGCGCCAAATTCTCAAGCTCGCGACCGGTGGAACTCGGCAAGCAGGTGATGGTGAGGCTGTTTATCCCAGGCACCGATACCCCCATCGATATCGAGCAAGCCCAGGTCCAGTGGATTCACGACCAAACGTTTGGTGTCAGATTCCTCGAAATCCGGCCTCAGGAGTTGGATGAACTGGAACAGCTGATCGACGAATACATTGAGTTAGATGAAGGTGGGCAGGTGTGAAGCTTACGGCTTGGCGCGAAAGAGGTGGCTGGGCATACGCTCAGGCTTTTGGGGAAGACGGCCGTTCCACTCGCAATTCCCAGAGGGTAAAGTCCCCAAAGCCGAACATCATCTCAGCTTGTGGAAATCGAGCGAGATAGTGCTGCTTGATCGTGTCGTACGCTGGTGCGTCGGGAGACAGGATTGCGGCCTCACCTTGAAGATTCATCCTTCTCAACGCCAACGGATTCTTGCCCGGTCCGTCCGGTTCAGCGATGAACAGGGACACACGGGGATCGGCCAGCAGATGTTGCGTGTGTAGGGCCAGCCTGCTGAGGTGAAGATAGGCTCTGGTCCAGTCCGATCCAACTACAAAAGGTACATGAGATCCGAACGGACATCCGTTTCGCATGGTCAGTAGGACGGCCGTGCGGACTTCCTGCGTCAGTGCAGACCACGCATCTTGTACGTCCTGACTGGTCAACGCTGTCACGGATGCGAAGCTCCAATAAAATGTGGATCACACAATACCATCCGGTAGGCGTAATCGCTACTCAGCCGGGGTCAACGCGTCTGATTCATCATGCGACTCCTCGCATTTCTTGACCGCCCCATACGTGCATGCTAGCATCGGCTCACACATGCGAATACTCTACGAGCCGTCCGGTCTCTTCACGCACCGTCATCGATGAAACGCACCCCTGCTGCACAGCCTGAAGTCGCCACGCTGTTTGTCGCCGCCAGCGAACAGGATTCGAATTTGTATTATGCGACCAAGTTCATGGCGCCGGATCCATTCATCTATCTGGAGATCAAGGGGGAACGGGTGCTGGTGATGAGCGATCTCGAAATGGATCGCGCCAAATCCCAGGCCACGGTCGATCGGGTCCTGTCCTATTCCGAGGTCGAAGAGAAGGCGAAAGCCAAGGGCATCAAGGCGCCGACGACGGTCGATATCGTGCACGTGGTGTTGAAAGAGTCCAAAATCCGCCAGCTCCTGGTTCCGGCGAATTTTCCCTTCATTCATGCTACCCGGTTGCAGGAGTTGGGGTATAGCCTCAAGCCGAAGCGCGATCCGTTTTATGAACAGCGTGTCGTGAAAACGGCGGAAGAAGTGCGTCATATCGAAGAGGCGCAGCGGGCGACGGAAGAAGCCGTGGCCGCGGCCCACGCGATGTTGCGACGGACGGAGACCAAGGACGGGCAGTTGTGGCTCAACGGCGCGCCGGTCACTTCGGAAGGGGTGAAGCAGCGTATTAACGTCGCGCTGATGGAACGGGGCTGTATTGCCCAGCACACGATCGTGGCGGGCGGAGAGCAGGCCTGCGATCCCCACAACGAAGGCAGTGGCCCCTTGCCGGCTCACCGCAGCATTATCTTTGACGTGTTCCCGCGCTCCGCGACGACGCGGTATTTTGCCGACATGTCGCGCACGGTGGTGCGTGGGACGCCCAGCCCCGAGTTGGTGAAGCTCTACCAGGCGGTGAAGGATGCGCAGGAAGAGGCTATCACCAAGATCAAGGATGGGGCCGACGGGATGAAGATCCATCAAGGGATTTGTGCGCGGTTCGAGAAAGCCGGCTACAAGACGGGCATGGTGAACGGCAGGATGCAGGGCTATTTCCATGGAACGGGCCATGGTGTGGGGCTCGACATTCACGAAGCGCCTCGGATCAGTCGCACCGGCTCGTTGTTGCAGGAAGGCCACGTCGTGACGGTGGAGCCGGGCCTGTATTATCCAGGCCTCGGGGCCGTCCGCATCGAAGATATGGTGCTGGTGACCCGCGACGGATGTCGGAATCTCACGAACTTTCCGAAAGAATTCCACCTCGACTGACACGCGCGTAGTCGTTCCTCCCCAACTGAGTCTGTGCTCTTTTCAGTGTTGTCCTCAGCGTGTCGTGCAGGCATGGCCTACTCCTTTCACTTTCTCGATGACATCGCACTGGCCGATCTGGCGTTCGAGGCGGAGGGCGATTCTGTTGAGGAGCTGTTTCGCGCAGCGACACAGGCTCTTCTGGAAACCCTGGCCGATCCTGCGACGGTGGCTGCAACGTGGGAACGGCGAGTCACGAACGTCGAAGGAAATCCGGCCGATCTTCTGTTTGAATGGCTCTCGAACATCGTGTATTGGAAGGACGCGGCTGGGGTGGTATTCCATGATGCCGAGCTTTCCGTAAGACAAGAGGGATCGAGCTGGAACCTGGCAGCGGTCCTGCGGGGCGCTTCGGTCGATCAGACCGTGCAGACGCTGCGCAGCGACGTGAAGGGGATCACGAAACATCTGTATGACGTGAGGCAGGAAGGGACGCGCTGGTGTGCGCGTGTAGTCGTTGATGTATGACACTCAAGACTGAGATGCGGGTCAATCGGATCAGCGACGAGGTGTGGGAAATTCCCATGACCGAGAAGCCCGGCATGCTGGTGCCGGCGCGAATTTATGCGACGCCGGGCATTCTCCAATCCATGGACCGTGGGGTATTCGATCAGGTGACAAACGTGGCCTGTCTGCCCGGGATTACGCGCCATGCCCTCTGTATGCCGGATGGGCATTGGGGCTACGGGTTTCCTATCGGTGGCGTTGCGGCGTTTGATCTCGAGGCCGGCGTCATCTCGCCGGGAGGAGTGGGGTATGACGTCAACTGCGGCATGCGGTTGATTCGAACGGATCTGACATTGGAGGACGTGCAGCCGAAACTGGAGCGCCTGATGACCGAGTTATTCCGCCGCGTACCGGCCGGGGTGGGAGCGGCGGGGTTTATCCGGTTGGATCGGAAATCGTTCGACGCAGTCATGATGCGCGGCGCCCGCTGGTGTGTCGAGGAAGGGTACGGATGGCACCGGGATCTGGCCCACATCGAAGAAGGAGGGTGCATCGCAGGGGCCGATCCCTCCACAGTCAGCGATCATGCCGTGGGCCGAGGCATCAGTCAGCTGGGGACGCTGGGGTCCGGCAACCATTATTTGGAAGTGCAGGTGGTGTCGAATAACCGAATCTTCGATCCTGAGACGGCAACCACACTGGGCCTGATCGGTCAGGATCAGATTGTGGTCATGGTCCATTGCGGGTCGCGCGGGTTTGGCCACCAAGTGGCGAGCGATTATCTCAAGACCTTCGAAAAGGCCATGCCCCGCTACGGCATTGCGGTGAAGGATCAGCAGCTGGCCTGCGCTCCGTTCCGTTCGCCTGAAGGACGGGACTATTTCGCGGCCATGAATTGCGCGGCCAACACGGCGTTTGCGAATCGTCAAGTCATCACCCACCAAATTCGCGGCGCTTTTGCTCAAGTCTTCGGGCGGTCCGCCGAAGAGTTGGGTATGGAGTTGGTCTATGACGTAGCGCACAACATTGCCAAAGTCGAACGCTATCCGGAAGGAGCGTTACTGGTGCATCGCAAAGGATCAACCAGAGCGTTTGGTCCCGGCAGCCCTGACGTGCCGCGTGATTATCAGCAAATTGGCCAGCCGGTGATCTGCGGCGGATCGATGGAAACCGGCTCCTATGTACTGGTCGGGACGGACCGGGCGGTGCGTGAGACGTTCGGATCCACGATGCATGGGGCGGGACGGACGATGTCGCGGGCGCAAGCTAAGAAGTCGATCCGCGGGGAACAGCTTCAGCGAGACATGAAACGGCGCGGGATTCTCGTGAAGGCCGTGTCGATGTCGGGGTTGGCGGAAGAGGCGGGGTTTGCCTACAAAGACATCTCCGAAGTGGTCGAAACCGTCGACCGTGCTGGAATTACAAAAAAAGTGGCGGAACTCCGGCCGATTGGGAATATAAAAGGGTAACGACCGGCTGAGGAGAGAGGCGACGTCGTATGGACCATCGGAAAACCCCGCGATTCCCTGTGCAATTCCGCAGCTCGTTCAGTTCCGCAAATATCGTGTCAGGTGTCGGTGTACTGAACGACCTCTCCAGCGGAGGGTGCCGCATTTTCAGCACCACCTCGGTCAAGCCCGGCACGACGCTGGCGTTGTGCATAGAAATGTTCGGCGAAGAACCGCCGATGCAGATTAAGCAAGTCGTGGTTCGATGGTGCCGGGACGGCCAATTTGGGGTCGAGTTTCTCAGTCTTGCGCCTGAAGATTGGGCGAGACTCCAGCTCACCATCAAAGAGTTGGAGCGGCAGCCGTATGAACGTGAGCAGCAGAGCGAGACCGCTACGTAGTCCTTCCACGATCCCAACACAATCGGGGCATCTGCATCGTCCTGAGAACAGGGAGCAGCGTTACGCCGCGTGAGCCGTCCGGCGTTTGGCCACTTGGCCTGCGAGATCAAGCGCGGCGATACGGTAGGCTTCGGCGTAGGTGGGGAAGTTGAAGACGTTGTCGATAAAGGATTCAATGGTGGCACTCTGTTGGAGCGCCAGCTGCCCGATATGAACCAGTTCGGTGGCTGAATCCCCGACGATCTGAACACCGAGCAATCGCTCGCCGGTTGGGTCTGCGACTAATTTGAGCAATCCCTGCCCCGCTCCTGAGATCTGCGCGCGGGCCACTTCCTCAAACTTTGCTCGTCCGATCAACGGCTCCCGGTATCGTTCACGGGCGCTCTGCTCGTCCAAGCCGATACTGGCCATTTCTGGGATGGTGTAAATACCAAGGGGAATGGTCGAGGCAGCGTCGCCGACCGGCAGCTCAAGCGCATGCCGAACGGCTCTGCGGCCTTGTTCCATGGCTTTCGACGCGAGCGTAGGCCCACCGACCATGTCGCCGACCGCATAAATATGCGGGACGTCCGTTTGGCAATACTGGTTAACCGACAAGATACCCTTCGGGGTCGCTGCGAGTCCGGTGGCATGTAAATTGAGATCCTCGACGTTCGCCTGACGGCCGAGGGCGACCAATAGTTTCTCACTCTTGACCGGAGGCCCGTCTTTCAGGGTGGTGACGACCTGAGAGGCGCCGTCCCATCGGATGTCTGTGACGGTTTGCCCTCCCAGGTAATGGCCGCCCTGCTGTTCGAACATCCCAACGAAGTGTGTGACGAGTTCCGGGTCCATGAACTGAAGGGGCGCGGGTGCCCGATCGATCAGTGTGACGTGGACGCCAAGAAGCGAGAAGATTGAGGCATATTCGCATCCAATCACGCCGCCGCCGACGATCGTCAGCGATTGCGGCAGATAGATCATGGAGAGGAGTGAGTCGCTGTCCAAAATATGCTCGTGATCAACGGGAATGTCGTCCGGAGTTCTGGGACGAGATCCAGTGGCGAGAATGATGGCACCCGCGGTGAATCGCTGGCTGGCACCATCGACTGTTTGCATTTCGACGGTGCACGCGTCGATAAAGCGCGCACGGCCGTGAAAGAGGGAGATCCCGTTGCGCCGGAGTTGCCGGCTCATGAACGTGTCGTGTGCCGAGACGACGGATTCGAGCCGGCTGAGCAGGGTGGCGATTTGCGTATCCGGTTTCAGGCTGAAGTCGAAGGCGGCGCTGGCGCGCTTGAGGCGGTCGAGATGGAGCGCGCTTTCCCTCAACGTTTTGCTGGGAATCGTCCCGCGATAGACGCAACTGCCTCCAATGCCGCGTTCCCGTTCGATGAGGGCCACGCGTTTGCCGACTTTGGCGCCCTGGATGGCCGCCTTCTGCCCGGCGGGTCCGGCTCCGATGACGATAATGTCGAAATTGGCCGGTGCGCTCATAGATTCATCGCATTCACGACCGCCAGCACCTTGTCTCTGCAGGCGATGAGCTGGTCGATGTCGTTGGGGTAGAGGTTTAATTCCCCGAATACCGGATGATCGCGTACGGTGTCGTCCGGCATGTCGTCGGGTGTCAACAGATGAGTCGCCAGCCGATCGGCGACGCATGTAAGCATGCATTCCTGGCGAAACGTGGTGGCGTGGTCGTAGTCGCCGTAATATTGGATCGCTTCCATCACTTGTTTGGGCAGGCTCCATTTTTCGGCGATCAGAGTACCCACGCGGGTATGGTAGCCTTCAACCAATGTCATAAGGTGAGATTTGTTATTCAGTATCGTGCCCAGTGCTTTGACCCAATCGATCTTTAGCTCGCGAGCAATCGTTGTGGTTGTTCGCAAGACAACGGGTTTTCCGATTCCATGCAAGAGTCCGCAGAGAAAGGCGCTTTCGACGTTCACCCGGCGTGTGCGGGCGACTTCTTTGGCGAAGGCTCCGCTGGCCAGCGAGTGACGCCAGAGTTGTCTGACCTCATCTTCGTGGCCGGGTACCTGGAAGGCGCCTGCTTTCAACGACGCAGTAAAGGCGATTTCCGATAACAGATTGATGCCCAGCATGGCGACGGCATGTTGAAGGGAGACGACGGGGCTGCGGGGCATGTAGGCGGGTGAATTGGCGATGCGCAGCACGTGTGCCGCAAGGGCCTGGTCCTGATGGATCAGAGACGACAACTTGGCCGCATCCGCTGCGGGATCCGACGTCAGCGCCATTACTTGGCTCGCGACTTGGGGGAGCAACGGTAGTTCGAGGTCGCCTTGTTCAAGTTTTTGAACGAGCGCGCGCTCCAGCTGTTCAATCGGAGTCATGGCTGCTTGGGTATCAGGCGGCATCGGGGAGATTCCTCGCCGGTTGTGTTCGGATAGTCGTCATTGCCTCTCCTTCTCGGTTTGTAGCGGCCAAAAGTTTAGGGGGTATGTACGAGGTACTGATGACTTTGAACCGTCAGACAACTATACTTCGCTCATAAACCAGCCTGAGGGGGGATAGGAGGGGAGTATGAGGGGGCAGTCCTCTTGTGTAAGACGTGATGTCTGGGTGGCCATCATGGGGATAGCTCTGGTGATGGGGGTGGCACGTGTCTCTTTCGCCGGTACGGAGACGATCGCCAAGGAAGCGAAAGAAACGCTGGAGGCGACAAAGCAATATACCGTTGAGCAAAAAGAAGCGTTCCAGCGGAAGGCCCAAGAAGAGCTGGCAGTTGTTCAGAAGCAGATCGGGATGTTGCGGGAAAAGGGGCAGGAGGTCTCAGCAGCAACCAGGGTGGAGCTTCAGAAGTCCATTGGTGAGCTGGAACGGAAAAAGCTGCGATCAAGCATGAGTTGGAGGAATTGAGGGAGGTAACAGACTCGAAGTGGGCTGCCATGAGGGCAGATGTGAATTTCGCGATCGAGGACCTCAAGCGTTCCTATCAGAAGGCGGTGTCTCGGCTGCCTTAAGGGGATAGTGATTCAGAGGGACCGGTTGCGTGTGGGGTAAGAGGCGAGAGGCGAGAGGCAAGAGGCAAGAGGGATGATCAGATGAAAGTAATCAGTCTGGCGGATTATCAGCAATATAGCCCAGAAAAGATGAAGAAAAATAATCTCTTTCAAACCGAGCGATTTTTCTGCGACGTCTACTGTTTAGAGGCAGGACAGGAGCAGAAGGGGCATATCCACGGAGATCAGGATAAAGTGTATTTTGTTCTCGAGGGGACAGGGACATTTCACGTGGGTGCCGAGAAACACGTGCTTGGAGTTGGGCAAGGCACGATGGCCCCCGCAGGCGAGGAGCATGGAGTCAAGAACCACACCGATCGGCGTTTGAGGGTGTTGGTCTTCGTCGCGCCGAATCCCGCTTGATCGATAATGTGAGGTTGGGAGTGTCTCCAAGAGACAGAAGGGGGGAGACCGCAGGCTGCTGCGGTCTCCCCCCTCTTGCGTCAGGCTACAATCGCTGCCTGCTTACGGTTTGTAACACGAGTGGTCGTGCGGCTTGCCCCCGTTCGAGAACATGTTCTCAAACGCCATGACATGCCAGATCTGCTCTTCCGTCAAGGCGTTCTTGAAACCTTTCATTTTCGTCTTCGGGATACCCTCCGCGATGCGCCAGAACCAGTACGCGTCGGACCAACGGCAGATATTTTTCGGATCGCGCATATCCCGCGCGCCTTTCTTGACCGGTGTGCCGTCCTTGCCGTGGCAGCTGCCGCAATTGACGTTCGGGTTGATATCGCCCTTGTAAATCTGCTCGCCTTCTTCGATGGCCTTCGGATCCGTCCA
>VGXE01000039.1 GCA_016873455.1 Nitrospira sp.
CCGCGCACCAGGGATTGGCACGCTATCTGACGTTCTACAACGAGACCCGGCCGCATCAGGCCCTTGACGGCCAGACGCCGGACCAGGTGTACTATGACCATCTGACGACACGGCAGACCGCCGCGTAGTCAGCTATCCGCCAGGCGCCACTTAAGAATGGGCCGATACTGTCCAACCAACCGGAGCCACCTCTACCTGATGTAGGTCATATTGGTCTTAGCCAGAAACCACAGATATGCGGCAAGCCGCAAGAAGACGCCGCTCAATGGAGGCAATGTTTTGAACTCGACGTCCACACATACAGCTTCACAACAGCACAGCCCTTTGTTGCAAAAATTCACACTCACCCTAACACCCAAACCTTTTCGCCCCAAACTTTCGTCACGCAAACTCCCCGATGGCCGCATGATGAGTTCGCCGCTAGAAGACCTTAGCCCCTTCCTCTCCCGCGAAGAACTCAAACAAAACATGTTATATCCACTTCAGGAAGAATAGAGGTCGCAACAATCATGATTCGTGCGGTAATTTTTGATCTCGATGGTGTTGTTTACTGTGGGAACCAACCCGTTCCCGGAGCCACCGAGCTCATTAACAATCTTCAGGCTCGCAACATCGAAACCATATTTTGCACCAATAATAGCGGCAAAAGCCAGGGTGACATTTTTGCGAAACTTGCCTCTTTAGGGGTTCGAACAACTCCTCGACATGTGTACTCGTCCGGCGCTTGCGCCGGCCAGTTTCTCAAAGAAAAAAACATCCAAACCGTGTACCCAATGGGCTCAGATTCCCTTACAAAGGAACTGGAGCAATCTGGTCTTTCCATAAGCGCCTACGCTCCGGATGCAATTCTCGTTGGCCTCAACACGAGTTTCTCGTTTCCCATGCTTGCCAACGCCATGCAAGCGTATTTCTCATCTCCAAAGTGTTTGATATTTGCCTGTAACCTTGACTCAAATTACCCTACCGATTCGGGCCTACAACCTGGGTGTGGTCCGGCCACAGCAGCACTTTTATCGGCCACCGAGGCAACACTCGCTGGAATTGTGGGAAAGCCCGAACCATATATGCTTGAGCTCATTCTTAAAGATTTTGGTATATCAAACAACGAAGTGCTTGTGGTTGGCGACACTTACTCGAGTGATATCGAAATGGCGAAACGTGCGAAATGCAAAGCAGTGTGGTTCACAGCCACAGAGAATTGCCCATACGAGCCCGGCGTTGTAGCGGTACCAGCTCTCAATGCTATCACAGATTTGACAACAAACAGTTTTTGGGAGAACTTCTCTCGCAAACCTTTCCAAAATGACCGAAAATGAATATTCTTGAAAAACGCATGGTAGACGTGCTCAAAGACCTTCGCGAAAACCACCACGTGCAAGGCATTAAGGCCGAATTCGAAGCCGAAGGCGCCCGTTTAGAAGAAGCTCTTCGCTTTAAGGAAGTCATCACCAAGGCCGGGCTCGAACTCACAATCAAAATTGGCGGATGCGAAGCTCTCAAAGACATGTACGACGCTCGTTACATTGGCGTTACACGCATTGTGGCTCCCATGATTGAGTCGCCTTACGCTCTCAATAAATATTTGGGATGCGCAAAGCTGGCGCTTCCGTGCCTAGCAATTTGAAAGCCCTTTTTTGACAGTAGCCCGGCCAGATTTTCCGGGCAAAAACAGACCCGAAACTTCTCGTAAGGTGGCATGGGGAACCCGAGGCTGCCATTTTACCCGCGCCACACGACCACCTATACCCATTTCGTTCGTGCACCTCGTGCAGCGAGGGTGATCGTTGATGACCGTCCGTGACCGTTGGTGAGCAAAGCGCAAAACTTAGTTGTTGATAATGATTGAGTTATTGTTGCAGCCCAATGACTTCGAGAAAGGGCTTTAAGATCCCCCCCTCTCCGCCAGTTTTTTAGGACTCAGGGTTCCTCCATCGGGTTTCTTCATTGCGGCTCAGGTGACGAGCCCACACACTTGACCATCACTCAGCAGCAGGAGATTTCTCTTGTGGGATCTGCCTATGTATCGTATTGTGTACACACCCGCACGGTCCCACATTCGTGGATTTCTGCATGCGGAGAATAGCGCTGTCGCGTTGCCCATTTTTAAGAAAGGACCTTTGATGCGTACATTCATCCTCAGTGCAGGAGCCTTGCTCCTCCTGATCGCCGCGCCCGCGGTGGCAGCCTCACAAGAACCTGCAACAGAAGAGCAAAAAACCCTGTATGCACTCGGGCTCGCCATCAGCCAATCACTCGCCACATTTTCCCTGACTGACACAGAACTGGACATGGTGAAAGTCGGCATGAGTGATGGCGTCCTCAAGCGGACTCCAAAAGCTGATCTCCAGACCTATGGCCCGAAAATTCAGCAGCTTCAGCAGACTCGATTAACCGCGTTGGCCGAAGGCGAGAAAAAAGCCGGCGCCGCATTTCTGGCCAAGGCCGCATCCGAAAAAGGCGCGACCAAAACGGAGTCTGGCCTGATCATCACCCCCATCAAGCCTGGTACAGGATCAACACCTAAAGCCACCGATACGGTGAAAGTGCATTATCACGGGACGTTAATCGATGGAACAGTCTTTGACAGTTCCGTCAAACGCGGTGAGCCCGCGACCTTCCCGCTTGGGAATGTCATCAAGTGTTGGACCGAGGGTGTCCAGCAGATTAAGGTGGGTGGCAAGAGTCGGTTGGTATGTCCCTCGAACCTTGCGTACGGTGATGCAAGCCCACCAGGTTCGCCCATCAAGCCTGGCTCTACACTGGTATTCGAAGTCGAGCTTCTGGAAATCGTCGCCAAGTAGATGGTCGTCTGTGGCGCCCCTTCAAGCAAGGGGCGCCACCGCCTCAATTTGCCAACTTGAACCAACCGCCTCTACCGTCTCCAGTCGATCACCTACGATCTCGCCCTGCCCGCACCCGTTGGCTGATTCTTGGCCTTCTCTTTGCCATCAGTGTCGTCACCTACATCGATCGTGTGAACATTTCGGTCACCGCTCGCCAGATGATGCCGGCGCTCGGCCTCACCGATCAACAGATGGGGTTCATCTTTTCCTCCTTCGTCATCGGGTATGCCTTGTTTCAAATTCCCGGGGGATGGCTGGGTGACCGATGGGGGGCGCGAATCGTACTGACCATCGGCCTCCTCTGGTGGTCCTGCTTCACAGCGCTTACGGCTATCGCGGCGACATCTCCTCTCGTCGGTCTCGTGGGTATTGTCGGTGCGCTCGCACTCACCCGTTTTCTCCTGGGCGTCGGTGAAGCGGTGGCCCTTCCGACTTTTAACCGTGCCGTCACGGACTGGCTCCCCGCCCATGAACGGGGGTTAGGCATCGGGATTGCCATCGGAGGGATCGGCGTTGGTTCGGCCATCACCCCACCCATCACGGCTTGGATCATGGTGAACTACGGCTGGCAGAGTGCCTTTTATCTTGCGACCACTCTTGGGCTGGGATTGGCCCTCGTTTGGTGGTTATTCGCCCGGGATCGTCCGGCCGACCACCCATGGGAACGCATTCACAGCCAGACTGACGTTTCTGAGCACACCTCAGCGGTATCTCCTGCAATCCCATGGGCCGCTTTACGCAATACACCGACCGTCTGGTGGCTCGTACTCAGTTATGCCTGCCTCGGCTACGTGGCCTACATCTATATGTCTTGGTTTTATCTCTATCTCGTGAATGTTCGTGGCTTTAACATCTTGCGTGGCGGAATGTTTGCTGCTGCGCCGTTTCTCGCCATCCTTGTCTCCTGCCCACTCGGGGGATGGGCAACAGACCGTCTCGCACTCAAGTTTGGGCTGACACGGGGGCGCCGGTATATCGGTCTGGCTGGTATGGTCCTCGCCGCGGTGTTCATCGCACTCGGCGCAGTAATGGAATCGCCCTATCTTGCCATCGCCAGCCTCTCACTTGGTGCAGGTTGGCTCTATTTCTCCGTAGGAGCCTACTGGGCCTCCACGAGCGATCTGTCACAGACCCATGCCGGCAGCCTATCTGGGCTCATGAACATGGGCGCAAATCTCGGAGGAACCCTCTCTCCCACCATTACGCCCTGGCTCGCCGACCAGTGGGGCTGGCCCGTCTCTCTCGCAACAGCAGCCTTGATCGCCTTCATCGGCGGTATCCTCTGGCTCAAGATCGATCCAGGGAAGGGATTGGAGCGTGAAACGTGAAAGGTTAGACGTAAAACGCATGAAACACGAACGCTCGTCTGATCTCTTGGGTTCTCTAACACATTTCACTTCTTACGTTTCACTTTTCACGACTCTTGCCTCTACAACCGAGCCCTTGCTAGATTGCCTGCATGGCCATCCAGTTTCAAAAGAAAGACCCTCGCGCCACGATCGTCACGAAGTTCGGCAGCATCGCCATCCGCTTCTACCCCGACGAGGCGCCCCGCCACGTGGAGAACTTCGTCAATCTTGCCAAGATGGGATTTTTCGACGGCACGACCTTTCATCGCATCATCCCGGGCTTCCTGATTCAAGGTGGCGATCCCCTGAGCAAGAACCCCGATCGCTCGCTTCATGGCACGGGAGGTCCCGGCTATTTTCTTCCCCCGGAACCGAACGATCGCCCACACAAACGCGGCGCGGTCTCCATGGCCAAGATGCCGCGCGAGAGCAACAGCACCCGCGACTTTAACGACAATGGGTCACAGTTTTTTATCTGCGTCGGCGAGAACAGCGGGTTAGATCGCCGGTATACCGTGTTCGGAGAAGTCTTCCGTGGGATCGACGTCATCGACAAAATCGTTGCCGCCGCGCGAGATCAAGCGGACAATCCACTGGAGCCGATCACCATGACGATGACGGTGAAGGAGTAGCCATCCCACTCGAGTGAACTGTGTCCGCGCATGACCGGCTTCGCCCTATGATCGAGACGCTCATCAGAGGGAAGTGGCACAGCGCCGCAAGCGATCCATAATGGCACGCCCCAGCCCGGTTTCCTCACAGGGCTCGGAATAGATTCGATCAAGTCCTGATGCATCCAGTCTCCGTAGCGCCGCGAACAGATGCCGAGCGGCTTCCCGAAGATCCCCGGATGGCGACAGTACCTCAACGGCGTGAAACCGTCCGGCCAACTCACACGGCTCAGACATAGCCAACAATCCTCTCCGCTCACCGCCTCGGAAGACAGGCCAAGCTCCCGGCGCCGACAGAATCGTGACCGGCGTGCGCGTGGCATAGTGACGTGCCGATTGCCCTGGGGCATGCATGGCCTCAACCGCTGATGCCGCTCGATCCACTGGACCGATAACCGATTGAATCGTTTCCAGAGAAAGACTCCCCGGCCTCAACAACTGAGGCGTGGCTCCCGTCAACGACACAATCGTCGATTCCACTCCAACCGGACAGGGTCCTCCGTCGAGAATGAGGTCTACCCTGTCACCCAGACCATCCGATACGTGCTGCGCGGTCGTCGGACTCACATAGCCGAATGGATTCGCGCTGGGAGCGGCAATCGGCGTACCGGACTCTCGAATCAATGCCTGCGCGACCGGGTGGTCCGGGACTCGGACCGCCACCGTCGGCAGCCCAGCAGTGACGAGATCGGGCACACCGGGCTGTTTTGGCAAGATCAATGTCAGGGGGCCAGGCCAGAATGCGTCCATAAGCACAATCGCCGTCGGCGGGATGTGCTTCGCCACGGTCTCGACCATCGATTGATCAGCCAGATGCACAATCAGAGGATCAAAGGCTGGACGCTGTTTGGCTTCAAACACCTTCGCCGCTGCCTCAGGATTCACCGCATCGCAACCGAGTCCATACACGGTCTCTGTAGGGAAGGCTACGAGCCCACCACTTCGAATAATCTCCGCCGCCAGACGAATTGATTCGGGATGGTTGCCCGGTAGCACCTTACTTCCCACGCGTCTCTCTCTTCATGGGGAGTCAGAGAATAATCGACTCTGTGGAGTAACTAGTACGCAGCCGGTTTCGAAAACGTCCGGTTGGATACCAAATCCAACACATGGAGACCGTCGAAATAGGCTTCGGAGGCCCCCAACGCAATCAGGCCAACCTGCCCCTCCTGCGGTAACACCACGTCCTCCACTGCCGCAACTTGAGCGCCATCCACGTATACGCCCAAACGACCCTTGTCGAGATGGAGAAAGTTGATTCGCTGTACGCGGATCGTATGCCAGGCCCCTGCCACCAGCCGTGCAGTCACCTGCCCCAGTATCGTCGAGGTCCCGTTCACGACTCGCCTCGTGGTCACCACACCGGTCGACGTCTGCAAGGTCACTGAATAGTAATTGTCCGCATCCCGCACCGCCAACGCGACACCGGCCTCACCGGTGTCACTCTCACGCGACGCCTTGATCTGCACCGTCACATCGGGATAGGTCGTCCGAGCAGATTCAGCCACCAACAGACGCACACATGCCGACTTCGCACAGGCCGCTGAACGCACGACCTGTTGCTTACTCTGTGTCGATTCCGTATCAGCCGCCACTTCCCATCCGGCCGTCCCCCCATCCGGACGATTTAGACCGCTGAATCCAGCAGGTACGGAACCTGGGCGATCCTGGTCAAAATTCCATTGCCACACGATATCTTGTTTGGGAGGCGCGGCATGAATGGCGACGTCCAGTACCTCTGGAGATCGCGGCGAACTCGGCAGCACGATGGCTGCAGCGTCCGGTGACAGCGCTTTGACCAAATCATTCGCCAGCAACTGCTCCGGCAAGCCCTTCACGCCTGGAATGGCATCCAGATCCTGCTTGACCAGCCGCAGTCTGTCATGAAACTGTTCTCGATCACGCGGGACGCGGAGCGACTCCACGGCCACTTGGACATAATTGGCATACAGTCGGTCAGACGGCTGCTGGAGTAACTGAGCGGCTTCTTCTGCTTCGTGGTTGGCCTGCTGAAGCCAAGGATGATCGTACCGCCGCTCCCAGGATGCCCATTGCAGACGGTCCCAGGCGAGCTCCGTCAACACTCGCCCATACTCGACGGTCCCAGGCGCAACGTCTTTCAACAGTCGTTCATGAATGACCACCGCTTCTGTCGGATCATTGTTCCATCGCATCAGCGTGCCCAACCGTCTCCGCTGCTGCGAGGATGCTCGTGCTTGCTGTCCAATGACATCATAAGAGGCCATCGCTTGATACAGGGCATCTGCCGCCGGCTCATGTCCTTCCG
Organism: Nitrospira sp.; assembly: GCA_016873455.1. Classification (GTDB taxonomy): domain Bacteria; phylum Nitrospirota; class Nitrospiria; order Nitrospirales; family Nitrospiraceae; genus Nitrospira_D. Next base: position 7,151 of record VGXE01000039.1, read on the forward strand.
ACACAGCCGTCATCTCCTGCCGCCAGGTCTGCGCTTGAATACTCCAATAGAGCTCACACATCCGTTCAAGCGCCGCCGCATCATCCGCAGCTAAGCGGCCTTTTGCCTTCCCCTGATTGAGAAACGCCTGATAGGCATCATCACCACGAAGCGCATGGCTTTCGGCATGCGTGGGATCCAGCAAGAGCAGCCTGGTCAGCACTGGGTTTCGCTCAGTTGGGGAGAGATGCGTCGCCCGTTCCAGTGCCTCACGCACCAGCGCTTCTGCCTCCGATCGCTCCCACCATCGAGCAGAACCGGGGACGAGCTCGCCTTTCAAGAGCCGGTGCGCTGGATCAGGCTGGTCGAACCGCCGCCCGGCTTCCGGTCGAAGACCATAGTAGGTCGTCGGAATACGAGGGGTGCCCGGCAGCGCCTCGTTCAACACCGCCTGGTCCACGGGTAATCCATACTTTTTCAGACCAGTCACAAGAATAAACCGGGCGACCACTTCCCGAACCGGACCGAACCGGCGCTGAGCACCGTTGACCCACCAAATCTCCTCAGGTCGAAGCGCGAGCGGCGCCGTCAAGGGATCGGAATACACAATCTTCACATCAACCGCCTGTCCCCTGACAGTCACCGGATCAGGCCCCTTCAATCCGACAAGGGCTATCGGCTGTATCGGGCTCACACGAATGGGGGTGATCGCAGGCACAGATCCACCATCAAGCCGGACGACGGGCGGTGAGAGAAACACCGCCGGCGGATATTCCTTCCAGTTTTCGGTGACGCGATGACGGTCATGGAGCAGCCCGAATCCCACGCCTCGGCCTACCGCACTGAAGACACCCGACTCTGCCTGCTGCGCGACCATATCTCGATGCGCCGTGATGGTCTCGTCCCAACATTGACGGACAGCTTCGGGTGACAGCCGTAGCAGCCGTTTCCCTGAAACCCGGGATTGTTCGCGGCTCACGCAACCCAGATCCGCCATGGCCCAGGTCTCGGCGTGTTCGTTTGCCAAGGCGACCGCATACTGCACGACAAATCTGGAGGCCTCTCTCCCCTGCCCCTTGTGAGGCTGACCAGCCTGTCCTACTGACGGGATCACCATCCCAACGAGAAGGAATATCCAAACCATCAGCCGTAACTGCGTCATGTGTGCTCCATCACGATATGACATTTCCTGCGAAATAGGCCTTTACCAGGTTGCACAAAAACCCCGCAGATCCAGAAACCATCGCATTACTCGATGCATGAGATGCCGCCACAAAGCCTTACAGGATGCTCAAAATGGCCGATGGTCCCACCCGCCCAACCCCGGCGCGCCACGACGCGCCTCTCCGCAGGCGCGGCCGCAGCGAGCTAGGAGGCGAATAGGTACACACCAAGCTTCGCTTGAACCGCTCGCTTCCATCAGACGCGAGCGGATAGGTACTTTGCCGCGCCTTGCCTCCGTACGGTGAGCCCCTGAGTGACGCGAGAACAAAGCTGGCGGACATTTTCAGCATCCTGTTAGAAGAACGCCATGCTGGCGTAGGTGACGGTGGAATTGTACTGATCGGTAATCCCGCGGTCGTAGCGGAGGACCTGTCCTTTTCCCTCCTGGATGAGTCGTAGCAGACTATAGATGGGGGCAAAGCCGGAAATCCGGCGCCGATCCTGCTCCTTCTGTATATAGGCGATAAAGGCGCTGGAGTTGAGGTCTTCCACATGCTTCAGCATCTCCAAGTCATGCTGCATGGATCGATGAAATGAAAAGTCCGTCGGCGGCTCCTTGTCACCGTACCGGAGGCCGAGATGGGCCAACTCGCCCGCCGCCACCACACAATACTTCCTCCCGCACCCAATCAGAATGTCACGCAAACCGGAGAGAAAGGCCTCGACCGACTGGTGCGACGCTGGCTCTGACAACTCCAGCGCTGAAAACGAACACAGGACCGGCACGATGGTGAACGGCTTGTGAGCCACGACCGTCTGCTGAAGAAACGGCAGCTGGAATTCTATCGCGTGCTCTGCCTGATGGCAGACATCCTCCTCGAACGAGTCCGGAAACCGGGCTTTGAGCTGCGACAGGATCGGCTGGTCCGTGCGAACGACGCCCAGCGGTGTTTCAAAATCCTTGTCAGTCACGGCAAAGAGACGATGCAACCCGCCGTAAGCTGTTCCTATCACGACGTAGAGATCCGGCTGGTCTGCCTCTTGAAGTTCTTTATACGCCCACGCGTACACCGGTCCCGCTTGTTTCAGATCATAGGTGGGTGTCACGAGCCCCTTGATCAACGTTCCCTTATGCTCGGATGGCTTGAAGTCAGGCCCTTCGCTCGACGTGAAGAATGCGTCGATTTGCTTCTTCAGCTTGGCTCCGTCCGCTTCATAGCTGCGTCCGGCAAAAGCGGGCCGCCGAAGCGGAGCCTGCCGATACTCATTCCTGCGTTGTACGTGCGCCGCTTGTGCCCGTTCACCTTCTAAAAACAATCTCTGATCAAGGTCGGCAACCAGCTGTTCCACTTTGGCCGGCATCAGAAATTCTCCGAACCGCTTCAGATACAACGCGCCGATTTCCATTAGGGAGTGTTCGCCGTCGAAATGTTGGACGATGAAAAAGTAATTCAGCGGAAGGACCAGCTTTTCCTTCCCCAGTCCGGTCGGGTCCCACAGCACAATGAACTGATCCTCGCCCTGTTTAATAGGCGAGAATTGGAGATTGCGCAGAACCGGATATTGCTTGGGATCTTTGGCCGCTTCAGCCGTCATCATGACGACATTGTAGGGGACGGGATCGGCAGGCTGCAACTGACCGGACGGGTCGGCTTAACTTTCTTGAGGGGGTTCACGCTGTGCACGCCGGCTCAGCACGACAAGAACTCCAATCGTCACCACCACCAACCAGAGCGTCGGCCGACCATATGAGGCATCAGAAAACTCAATCAGGTCAGTCAGGCGGCCAATCAGCAACGACATGCGGGCCATCACGGTGTAGCCGAATGCGGCACCGAAGGCGATCATCAGGAACATGATGCCGGTTCGTGCCACCGCCTTTCCCACGCCGCTGTGCTCGATCGAAAAGAAGAAATAGAACAGAACGGAGCTGACCCCCAGCAAAATGATAATGGCGTTGAGATTGCTGGCAGGATTCAACAGGTTCATCGAAAAGGTGAGGCCATCCGGTCCCGCCATCGACAACAGCGGTCGAATCGTGTCCTCGACCTGCTTCAGGATAAAGGACGAGATTGTTCTCGGAATCGCCAATCCCGACCCCATCCCGACGATAAAGGCAAAGGCATAGCGAGACATCCAGGCCGCCTTGGGCACATAGCGAGTCAACATGAGCATACCGATCGCGACGGGAATCAAAAGGGCAAACTCTCCATTCTCCACGATCGGCTTGACGATCAGATGCATGATGACAGTGTCGTACGTCTTGACGATGGTGTACCCGATCGAGACCCCGACATAGAGGTGTTCGGCGAATTTAAAGAGCGGAGTGTCTTTATAGAGGAAAGAAAAGATGAGGAGCGTCAGCCCCGTCGCCACCCACGCTCCAAATACCGTTGCGTCCATATCAACCACCCATCAAACCCGGATTACGGCTGAGGTTACGGTTACATCAGCCGAAATCCTTCACTCAGTCTTAGCCTTAACCCTGACCGACGCTTTTCTGCTGTCTCATCGAAAAGTAAAACAGATTACAGATGATCACCAGGACGATGATCGCCACATGCGTCGCCGACTGTGCATCCATGCCGGCGACGGCCTTCCCCTTTTGATCGATCAAGCTTTCATATTCTGCGGCTCCACGAAGACCACCGATCAGACCGTTGATCTGCCCGCTTCGTAGGAGCGGATACAATCCAGGTGCCATCACACCGGTACAGCCGCCGCCCATTTCGAACTTATATTTATCCTTGCCGAAGACATACCACTCTTCCACCCCCGGCCGTCCGGCACCCAGACTGACCAGGTAGGTAATATCTTTGAGGTTCCGCACACCCTCAAGCACAGGGAGGCCTTTCGTCGGCTTGCCGCTATAGTCGCTTGGAAAGGCCGAGTAGAGATCTTGTCCCATGTTGATAATCACGGCCTGCCCACCGGGGCTCCATCCAAGGAAGGTATAGTCTTTCCCGGTTTCCTTGCCCAGCTCCTTGGCCACCTGCGTCACAATCTGTTCCGCCATCCCGGTGCCGGACACCCAGAGTGTCAGTGCAATGACACGAAGGTTCTTTTTAAACGCATGTCGCAGGAGCGCGATGGCCTGCGGGTACAACTCAGGCTTGGAGGCCGGGTCGAAATCGAGGGACAACACAAGGGTCGCCCCCTCGGGCAGCGACTCAATGTGGTCGTACACACCACGCACTTCTGAAGAAATCTTGATTGGCAGTCCGACTGGATAGAGCAGCGGCAACAACGTACACAGACCGATCACTAGAAAAATGATCCGCCGGTCGATCTTTAGCATGCGCTCAGCGAAACTCATGACCGTGATGAGTGATACGTGATCGGTGATGGGTGAGAAGAGCCTTGCCGGCCCCCTCATCACACATCACTCATCACCCATCACTCTTTCCCTCCTCCCAGATACGATCGTTCCACGCCAAAAATGATCTTGAATGACAGTGCGATGGCTCCAAGACTGACTCCGATCAGAATGGCACGGCGAACGGATGAGTTCAGAACATTCAAAATCCACGAGGACAGGTCCCCGCTGAGTGGAATCAGATACTCGCCTAGCGGCACGCGCCCCATCATCACAATCACTGCTGCGACCAAGAGGACCGCAGCTTCACGACTTCTGGCTCTGAATGAGCGATAAGCAGCCGAGGCGATAAAGAAGGCCAGGATGGCGAACATCGTGCCTTGTAACGGCACCATCATAAAGTTATACACCCAGCCGAAGGCGGTCATGGCGCCATCGACGCTCTCCTTGCCATTGGCCCAGAGCCCAACAGCGATGGTGCCGAGCATCGCGACGTACAGCACCAGGCTATAGCCCCAACCTGCTTCTTGACGTCCAATCTTGACCGCATGTTGATGAAACAAACTGGTCACACCGAGGATCAATGCAAACCCACCGATGATCTGCATCCACTTCGTCGCAGACGTGAGCATCTGCTCCGAAGCCGGATGAGGGACATAGTACTGCCCGGCAAAAAGCAATCCAGTGATCAGCGTGATAATGATCGGCAACTGCCGTCGTAAAAAGATCATTTGAGGTCCCTAAAGAGATCCAGTGCCAACTGTGGCCACTGCGCGCCGGTGACCACCCCCACTGTCGCCAATACCGCCCCGACACCCAACACTACCAGAATCACCGCCTTCCCAATGTCCTGCCCTCTCAGCGTGCCAATCTGGACCGGTTCTTTCGAGAGGTACGCGCTGGCCGCATAGAGCTCTTCGCCGATCAAGGTGTAGTCGCAGGTCGTCACAAAGAACGGGAGCTGGTGATCCGCATCGGTCCCGGCAATTTGAATGGCCCCCGTACTGGCACCGGTCTCAGTCAACAACAACGACTCGGCAAAGTAATGGCCCATAAAGAAGTTCGCCGCCGGCTTCTTCCGCAACATAATCCCATCCACCGCAGCCGTGTAGCTGAATTGATCCGACGTGATAAAGAAATTCGCGTCGTCCTTGAAGAGGTCCGGCTTCCCAGCTTCCAGGTAGGCTTGTTTGGTGATTTCTTGGCAGACTGCCATCGTAATCGGCTCACGGTGCGGCACCATCAGTTCCGTCTCATACAGTGCTGCCCGCTTAGCAACTTTTCCGAGGATGACGGCTGCGGCGATCGTCGAAGGGTCATGCAGATCATGCGCGCCCGTGAGATAGAGTATTGGCTTACCCAGTTCGGTCGCCCGTCCAATGGCTTCATCAACCGCATCCAAGCCGGGAATCCGGCGGAGAAAGATTTCATGTCGTTTTGCATAATTGATCGCATAGAACACGAGTCCTGCGAATGAAAGGCCAATGATCAGATTGTTGAGCTGGTTCCAGTTAAACCAGTTGGCTGAGGATGCCGCGACGTGCAGTGAGCTGAAAACACGCTGATCGCCCTGCACCGTTGCCACCGCTACGGCATAGGGCTGATCGTTCTTGATCTCGAGCCCTTTGGCACTCTTGATCATGACCTGATGCCACGTCTTCTCCGCAGTCCTGGTCCACCAGGCTGTCTTCACATCCCTGACGTATTTCGAATTCGAGGGAAATTCTCCGACGACCGTCAATTTCTGAGGATCCGTGGTGGCAGCATCACCAACCAAAACCTGATAACGGATATCGGGGCTATCCCCCGGCGCAGGCGCCCACTGAACAGTCAGACTCTCCCCACTATCACTCGGTGTATCGAACACTCTCACATCTTGCGGCGCCGTGATGAGGGACTCTGCCAAGGCCTGTGATGCCAATACACCCATCATCGAGACAATCATGAATAGCAACCAGCAGGCCGAGCAAGCATCCCAACGCTTTACACCATACGCTTCACGCTTCACGCTTTGGTCCTCACGCCTTGCCCTTACCCCCCTACGCCTCACTGCACTCACGCCCCTTCAATCACCTCAATATTCGTTCTTGGGATCACGACTCTCTTTCCATTCGGCAACTTCACTTCCAAGACTCGCACCTCACTTTCGGTCGGAATCTTGGTGAGCTCAGAAGGAAGCCCAGAGACTTCACCGATCTGGCCAAACATCGGGTCGCGAATGATACGGACCGGATCGCCCAGGCGAATGCCTTCTCGTTGCAATAGCGTTGCGGTCCTAGACTGTTCTTCGGCTTGCGGAACGATAATTTCGGGACGAATGACACCGGCCCTGATCTGCGTCGCACCAGAGATCGAGGCTTTCTTGCCAGCGTGGGACGACAGTAGCGTAAATGTCTTGGCTGCCATTGGAATGGTCCCAAATCCCTCGGTCAAAATCAGCGTAAACCCCACCTGTTCCGTTCCGGTAATCGCCACGCCAAGGTCATACCCCAACAGCGCCCGCAAGTCTTCATCGTGAATCCCACCGACCACCACACCAGCCACACCAACCGTCTTCGCCTGTTGCATCGCATCCGCAGAAAAGAATGAGCCTCCGACCACCACCTTACCTTTCATATCAGCGGTGAGATGACCAGGCCTCAACGGCTCGTCTGGAGTCTTGACGGCCATAACAATGTCGCCAAATGTCTCTCCACCGATGCCGAAGATACCCTGAACAAGGCTGCAGGTTGTTTCGACAACGACGCCCTGCTGTGGAATTGTTTCAGTGATCGTGCCATCCACGTAGGCCAACAGCTCAAGCACCCGTGGCGGTTCGCGCAAGAGGACCTGCCCCGTCACCAGAGACACCGATTCGATCGTTCCTGTGACCGGCGATCGGATCTCGGTCTTGAACCAGCTGATCAGCGGTTTGTTCTCAGCAAGAATCTCATCTTTGTGAACGACCTCTCCTTCTTTCTTGGCCAGATAGTCCTTGATCTCGCCCGGCGCCACACTGAGCTGATTGGCGAGGTTGATCGGATAGACCTTTCCCGGCAACTCGGCTCTCGCCACCACCTGATCGGAACGGACCCGATCACCAACAGCGACCACCACCTTTCCCGGTAATGGCAACATACGCCGACGGTGAACGACCGTACGGTCAGTGACAGTGAGGCCTGGGGTATAGCTGTGCGCCATTGTTAGGTCTGAGCGATGAGGACTGAGGACTGAGTGACATACAGATTTCTTTTCATACTCAGCCCTGAGTCCTCAGTCCTCGCTACTAGGCTGTTGGATACAATCCAACAGCGTTGAACCATTTCGTGAGTAGGGCGACCCGCGCCTGTTGATCAGTGGGCAATTGCAATGGTCGTCCTCGTCCATCGAGCATCAAACCGACCACCCCGCCGTGCACCTCCCGTGTAACGGGCACGCCCGGACCAGCTCCAAGATTCACGGCCTTGGCTGGTTGCATGGCGATTGTTGCCTTCTGGCCCAACTCCAGCGGATAAAGCGTGAGATCGCCGAATCGTAATTGGTCTTTGATCGTCTTGCCGTCTGGAAATGTGATGTCATAATCGGTACAGCGTTCTCCTGCTTTCCCCTGTCCGATCGGCGCCACACACGTTCCAAGATAGATCATGCAATCTCGGACAAACACATCGGTCGCCGCCTTCTGGTTGATCGTAGACAGTACTCCAAGATGCGGCATCATGAAGATGCTGTCGACCGACAACATCGTCCAGCCCATCGGCTCGTAGGCATCAACCATCATCAACATGGATTGGATGCGGCGTGGAGCATGGGACAGAATGCCGCCGCTCCCGACGATCAGATCCAGTTTCAACATATCAATCAGCGTCCTACCAGAGACCTGCTGCTCGAACACATCGGAGATCGTCCGTTCCTGCTGCACACCCTTCAGCCCCGTCGCCAGCGACTTGTGATGGATCAAGGCCAACCGCAGCGCTTCACGCGAAATCGCCTGCTCGATCTGCAACTCGTCGAGTGTCTGGGGAATGGTCGTGGGCCGGATCATCTTATTCTTGATCCGGTTGCGCAGCGTCTGCTCATCGATCGTGAACGGCACCCAACGCATGATATTGGCCAGTCCCGCTTCGGCGAGCACATTGGACACGCTGTAGGACATCCCCAGATTCGCACTGACCGTTCGGTTGAATATGCCATCGAATACGGAAAACACGTCGGTCGTGGCGCCTCCGATATCAACGCCGATGAGGTTGAGATGTTCCCGCTTGGCAATCGCCTCCATGATCAGGCCGACTGCAGCGGGAGTCGGCATGATGGGCGCCCCAGCCATATCGATCAGCTTCTTATACCCAGGCGCCTGCTGCATGACATGTTCGAGAAACAGGTCATGAATCTTGTTCCGCGCCGGAGCCAAATTTTCTCGTTCCAGTACCGGTCGAATATTGTCGGTCACCACCAACGCCGACTTGTCTTCCAGAATCTTTTTGACTTGCGGCCGTGCGTCCTTATTGCCGGCATAAATCAGCGGCAACTTGTACGTCACACCGAACCGTGGCCGTGGTTCCGCCGCCGCCACGTACTCAGCCATCTCGACGACGTGGGTCACCGCTCCTCCATCCGTTCCTCCCGCCATAAGAATCATGTCGGGTCTCATGGAACGGATCCGTTCGATTTTTTCATGCGGCAACCGGCCGTCATTGGCCGACAGCACATCAATGACGATCGCGCCGGCCCCCAATGCCGCCCGTTGCGCACTCTCGCCCGTCATGTTTTGCACCACACCGGTTACCATCATCTGCAGTCCGCCCCCAGCACTGCTGGTGGAAATGTAGATATCGACACCGGTCTTGGCATCCCGACAGGGCGCAATAATCCGGTCGCCGTCAAGAATCTTGCGGCCGGATAACTCCTCAATTTCGGCAATGGCGTTCAGCACACCGCGCGTCACATCTTCGAACGGCGCCTCGACCGTCGTCGGAGCCTCTCCACGATAGGTCTGACGATACTCGTCGCCGATCTTTTCGATAAGAATGGCTTTGGTCGTGGTGCTGCCGCAGTCGGTGGCGACGATGACGTTGAGCGGTTGATCGATCGTGGAAGGGGCAGAGACAGCAGCCGTCATTGAGCCGAGGTCCCCTTCATTGAGGACTTCGTTTCAATGATGGAGATCAGCTGAGCCATTGTGTCGCGACGTTCGAGCAGTCGTGCGGCTTGTTCTAATTCCTTAACATCCAAAGCGAACTCAAGAATGGGCATCAAGAAATGCAACGCCTGGCTGCCCAGGAAATTCATGGGACCGAGGGATTCGAGAAAGACTGTGGCCGGAGCCGCCATCCCTCTCTTCACCACGGCATCGGCGATACGTTCCAGAAGGGCAAGATCGTCCCTCGAGAGGGATCGCGATGCTGGCTGGGTCGCAAAGGCATGGCGAAGACCAGCGCGAATTTCGGCCAGCTTTCCCGCTACGCGTTCTTTGGAAAGCAATCGCATAAGTGCTGGCTGGACAAGGAAAACATTGAACGACCCGCATTATATGAATGGGCCAAAAGAGAGTCAACGAAAACGGCTCAGAACACCTCTGTCTCTCCATAAGAAGGTCTGGTGCGATCCTGTTTCCCAAGTATCTATGCCTGAACGATGCGATATTTCCGTCACCGCTTGCTCTAATCCAACTTGTCTTGCAAGATGCCTTCTTGTTCTCGCAACTATCTCTATTCACATATGGAGGTCTCGGCGATGCGGTTCATTAAAGTCCAGGATGAAGAGCGCAAGGGAGAAGTGGCGATCAATCTCGATCTGGTCCGTGAGGCGCACTACGGCGGGAGCATGCTGCATCTCTACTTCGAACGGAGTTCCTCTTCCCAAGATGACATGACGTTTACCGGTGAGAACGCCAAAAAAATATGGGCGGCGATGGGCTGACCCGCCTGCCAACCGTGCCGTTTGCACCTTGCCCCCGCCAAGAAGGGTATGTAAGGATATCTCGCGCTGTCCGACCACTCCACAGCGCCCATGCGCGGATGAAGGAGGTGTCCTATGCCCACTAAAGTTGAGATTGGCTCGATCGTGAAAGTCACGAAGACTGACGAGGAATGGAAAAAACTCTTGCCGCTCGCCGCCTATCGTGTCCTTCGACATGAAGATACCGAACGGCCGTTTGTAAACCCCTTGCATGAGAACCACGCCGCAGGCATCTATCACTGTGCCGGATGCGACCTACCGCTGTTCTCCTCCGAGCACAAGTATGATAGTCACACCGGCTGGCCCAGTTTCTGGCAACCGATCGATCCCAAGGTGGTGGAAACCCGGACGGACTTCAAACTGTTTGTCCCGCGCACGGAAGTCCGTTGTGCCCGCTGCGAAGGCCACCAAGGGCATGTCTTCAAGGACGGCCCCAAGCCGACCGGACTGCGCTACTGCATCAACGGAGTGGCATTGAAGTTCGTCGCATCCTGAGATTGAGTGAAATGATGGAGCACCCTCCTGTTCGTATCGGGTTTGTCGGTGTGGGCCGTATGGGCGCGAACATGGCCCGGCGCCTCACGGATCGCGGCTACAGGATCACCGCGGTTCAGGACTGCCATCACACGAGCGCAAAAACACTTGCGATTGAATTGGGTTGCGAGGAGGCGGGATCCCCGGCACGTGTCGCGGAGATTTCCGATGTCGTGATCACGGTTGTATCGGATGACGCGGCGATGCGTGAGATTTATGCGGAACACCATCCATCAAGTCTCTTCGCCCATGCCAAAAACAGGCTCTTCGTCAATTGCGCAACCATTACGCCCTCGATCCATGTGGAGATCGAGCAAGCGGTGGAACGGTACGGCGGCGCGAGTCTTGAAGCGTGCATGGCCAGCAGCATCACACAGGCACGGCAAGGGACACTGTACCTCATGTGTGGCGGAAAACCAGCGGTGTTTGAACGGGCCAGACCAATCCTTGGCGCCATGAGCGCGAACCTGCGTTACGTCGGGAAGGCAGGAGAGGCCGCCAAGGTCAAAGCACTGGTAAATATGGTTATGAACAGCAACACCGCGGCCCTCGCCGAAGGACTGGGGTTGGGCGAGGCACTGGGGATCGATCTCACGATGCTCCGTGAAGTCTTTGGCCAAACCGGCGCCGCTTCACGAGTGCTGGAGACCGATGGGGAAGACATGCAGCAGCGGGCTCATGACTGCTATTTTTCCGCTGCCCACGCGGCCAAGGACTCTGCCATTGCGCTGGACTTGGCACATCAGTCCGGCCTTTCACTCCCAGTCGCTGAGGCCACACTCGCTCAATACCGTCGTTTGATCAGCGCAGGAAAAGGCGAATTGGACAAGTCGGCAGTGGCGGAACTGACGTTCAAGGGACGATTCGCCTAGCTGACCACCAGCTAGGCAAAAAACCGCCGGACCCGTTCTTCCGGCACGCAGCCGACCAAGAGATCCCCCTCCGGCGAGACAATCAGTGGAACGCCAGCCTGGCCCGTCCTGTGCCACGCCTCTTCCCACTCATTCGCAACCTGCCGGTTCTTGTCATCATGATCGTTGGACGACACACTTCCGCCAGCCAGCAGATCCAAGACGGTAGGGTCGGAGATATCTTTCCCCTCACACCAGAATGCACGGTAGGTGTTTCTGACAAAGTCCCAGCCCCGTGCGCGCCCCTCGCGCAGCAAGCCAATTGCCCGTTCAATAGCAGGTCTCGTATTCGGCTTTCCAGGCGGCAACTGGATCGGCAATCCTGGCGCCAGCCGCTGCACCATGCTTACCTCATGTCGCAGTTCGGCTCCGAGTGCGCCGCTCCACGGCTTCATGGGTCGGGGTAAGTGGGGCGCGTGCTGCACCCCTCGCCAGTCACAGCGATCGATGACGTGCAAGTCGTGCAACCGCTCATGTAACGCGTAGCAGAATGGGCAATTAAAATCGCCGTAAAGAAGATACGATGTATTCTTGCCGCTCATACCGCCACTGTACCCAAACTTCCTTGAAGAATCCACCGGCAAATGGGATGCCTGCTGATCGTCCCCACTCAATCGTGGTGGTTGCTGTCCATCTGCTGCGGCTGCTGCCAGGCAGTGTCTGCTACACTCAAGTTAGCCAAGATTCATAGAGGAGGTGCAGTATGATCTCCGCCATCCACACCGCCTTGTCAGGTATCAGCGCCTTTGGCAAACAGCTCGAAGTCTCGGCACACAATGTCGCCAACGTGAATACCGACGGATTCAAAAGCTCTCAGACACAATTCGTTGAAGCCCAGAACAGCGGGGTTCTGCCCGTGGTTCAAAAAGATAATTCGGCCGGCCCTGCGGTGCTTAAAGACACCGCACAAGGTCCTCAACAGGTTGAGCTCTCGAACGTGGATCTGGGTCAAGAAGCCGTGAATCAGATCATCGCTCAACGCGGATTTGAAGCCAATCTGCGTACGCTGAAGACGGCGGATGCCATGCTGGGCAGCATTCTGGACACAAAGAAATAAGCGCTGAGATGGGTCGTGCGCACGACTACTGAAACTGCTTGGCCAATTCTCCGGGTTTGAACACGCCTCGTTCGGTAATGATGCGCGTGATCAGCTCCGCCGGGGTGACGTCGAACGCCGGATTATAGACTGCCACTCCATCAGGAGCGACAGGATGACTTCCATGAATGGTGGTGACTTCCACAGGGTTCCGTTGTTCGATCGGAATATCCGCCCCCGATGCAGTCTTCAGGTCAATGGTTGAATACGGCGCCGCCACATAAAACGGAATATTGTGGGCGTTCGCCAAGACAGCGACCGAATAGGTCCCGATCTTATTGGCCACATCTCCATTCGCCGCAATCCGATCGGCTCCGACGATGCAGAGGTGGATCTTCCCCTGCCGCATGAGCGTCCCGGCCATATTATCGGTAATCAGGGTAACAGGAATGCGGTCCTGCATCAGTTCCCAAGCCGTCAGACGAGCCCCTTGTAAGACCGGCCTGGTTTCATCGGCAATCACATGAATCTTTTTCCCCTGCTCCCATGCCGCACGAATGACGCCCAACGCCGTTCCATAACCAGCCGTGGCCAGCGACCCCGCATTACAGTGCGTCAAGACCGTCTGCCCATGCTCAATAAGCTCGGCACCATTTCTGCCCATTGTTCGGCATAATGCCACATCTTCCTCAAGGATCTGTTGAGCTTCGATGATGAGGGCTTGCTTGATCGACGGGATCGGCTGCTCCTTCAAAGATTCCAGCTTCCGTTTCATTCGCTCGATCGCCCAGAAGAGATTGACGGCAGTCGGCCTCGTCGCGGCCAGTTCGTCGCCGATCGCGCAGACGGACCGAGCAAAGACCTGATAATCAGTTGCTGCGACGGATTGCGCTCCCAGGGCAACGCCCAATGCCGCCGTTACGCCAATGGCCGGTGCGCCTCGAACCTTCAGCTGACGAATAGCATCGGCAACGGCCCGATAGTCTCGACACACAAGAAATTCGACGGCACCGGGCAGCCGGCTTTGATCGAGCAGACGAATCTCATCGTTCTTCCATTCAACGGTCGGTACCATGGAGGGATCTTCTAGCGTGAATGAGAGAGGAGTGCAAGCATTTCTTGGAGGTATCATCTTTAGGTGTGGAAATAGGATAACGGCGGCGTACCCTTTCGGTTGAACACTCAACCAACGCCTCGGTTACCGCCGAGGGGAAAGGATACGCCACCATGCGTGAGAAGAGCAGCAACGAGACGGTCGAGTCAAGCGCGGTGTGTTATGCCACG
>VGXE01000040.1 GCA_016873455.1 Nitrospira sp.
AAGGGTTTCAGATCCGGGGCGGCGTCGATGACGTGGGCCGGCATACGACCATCAGCGTCGTGCAAAGTATTTTCCTGGTCATCGTGTTCGACGCGATTTGCAGCATTCTGACCAACTGGTGGGACCTCTAGATGATTGTGGCAACACAATCCGGAACACCCGTGATCGAAGTCAGCCACGTGGGGACGACGTTCGGACAGGCCGTCGTGCACCAGGACGTGAGTTTGACCATCCATCAAGGGGAAGTCTTTGCGATCGCCGGAGGAAACGGCTGCGGCAAGTCGACGTTGCTGCGGGAGATCATCGGACTGTTGACGCCGTCGAGGGGAACGATCAGATTGTTCGGCGTGGACAGCCGGAACCTCGAAGAGAGCAACGGCCGGCCGATCCACCGCCGGTTCGGCGTCATGTTCCAGCACGGCGCCCTGTTCAGCTCGCTCACGCTGGCGGACAACGTGGCGGTCCCGTTGCGCGAACATACGGACTTGAACCCACGGTTGATTCAGGAGATCGTGGCGGTCAAGATCGCCATGGTCGGTCTGCCGCCCGACAGCGCCAGGAAGTTTCCCAATGAACTCAGCGGCGGCATGCGGCGGAGGGCCGCGCTGGCCCGCGCGATCGTGATGGATCCCGAGTTGATCTTTCTCGATGAACCGACGGCGGGCCTGGACCCGATGATCGCGGCCGGATTCGATGAATTGGTGCTGTCCCTCAAAACGCTCTTGGGACTGACGGTGGTGATGGTGACGCACGATCTCGATTCGCTCTGGCGCATCGCGACCCGCGTGGCGGTGCTGGGAAACGGCAAGGTATTGGGGGTCGGTACCATGCCGGAACTGTCGCAGTCCACAGATCCGGTGATTCGTGAATACTTCCACGGGTTGCGGGGACGCGCGGCGCAGGAGCAGGCGGCGTGGAACGGCGTGAAGCATGAAAGGAAGAGCGTGTAGCTTATAGCGTATGGCACGAACAAGAGCGCTTCGTCCATATTCATGGTCCGAGGTTTTGACCATACGCCATAGGCTATATGCCATAAGCTCCTACAGAGTGTGAGATGGAACCGAAGGTCAATTACATTCTCGTCGGTGCCTTCGTCGCAGTTCTCGGCGCGGTGGCGTTATTTGGCGTGCTGTGGATGGGGAAGGCCGACTACCGAGGCATCAACGACCGCTACGAAGCGTATTTCCGTGAATCGGTGGCGGGGCTGAGCGTGGACTCGACCGTCAAGTATCGCGGCGTCGATGTCGGACGGGTGAAGGACATCGCCTTGCGTCCCGATAATCCGGAAGAGGTCAAGTTGACACTGGATATTGCGCGGGGCACGCCGATCAAGACCGACACCGTCGCCGTTCTCCAGACTCAAGGGCTGACCGGTCTGGCGACGATCAATCTGACCGGAGGGAGCAAGGATGCGCCTCCGCTGGTGGCTCTGGAAGGGCAATACTATCCCGTCATCAAGACCGGCCCGTCCCCGTCGTTTTTCCGGTCCGATGAAGCCATTTCGCGCCTGCTGTCTGATCAGTCACTCCCTCACCTATTGGCCAATTTGGACGCGCTGGCCAAAGGGGCATCGGACACATTAGATGAGGAGAATCGGGCGGCGTTGAAACGCACGATCAGGGATCTGTCCGACGTCGTACATTCCGTCGTAACCCACAAGGCTCAGATTGAGCAGAGCCTCAATGGGGCGGCCCGCAGTGCCGACAACCTTGCCAAGCTGACGGCGGCATTGAATGAGGAAGTCCCGGTCTTGCTGGCGAGGATCAACAAGAGCGCGACGGCCTTGAATACGATGACGGAAGACCTAGCGCAGACGAGCAAGGCGGTGCGGTCGGTCGTGAACGACAACCGGCCGGAATTGGAACAGTTCTCGCGGCACACCTTGCCCGAAGCCGGGGCATTGGTCGCCGAACTCAGGCAGCTGGCGGGTGCCTTGTCGCGCGTGGCGAGGGATGTAGAACGCGAGCCCAGCTCGCTTGTTTACGGAAAAACACCGCCCCCGAAGGGGCCGGGAGAGTGACCGCTCCGCCGTGCGCGAGCGCACGGCGGAATGTTGAGTTGTGAGTGTTTAGTGTTGATTTAGGCAAAAACTAAACATTCAACACTCAAAACTTGTCTGGGCGGAGTGACGCGTCACAGGATACGGGGAGACTGTCAATGAAGAATTGGGTGGCCGGTGTGGCTTGTGCATTACTGGCGTTGACAGCGTCGGGCTGTTTTCCGACCCGCACGGAATCTCCGCCGACCCATACCTTTCGATTGAGTCTTGATCCGGAACGTACAGAAATCCGACAGGCCGACATCAACGGCCCCATTCTCCTCATCAGTATGCCGTTGGCCGAGCCGGGTTATGAGACAACCAAAATGGTGTACGTGAAACGGCCCTACGAGCTGGAACAGTACGCCGTGAATCAATGGGCCGAGACACCGGCACGCATGTTCGCCTCCGTGATGGTCGAGAAGCTTAGCCGGATAGGAGCGTGGCGTGCCGTGGTTCCTCCGTCAGGCTCCATTCGTGGAGATCTACGTCTCGACACCTATGGGTTGTCCCTGCAACAGGAGTTCTTGCAGGACCCCAGCCTGGTGCGCATGTCCGTCCGCGCTCAACTGATCGATGTCAGAGAAGCACGGATTGTGGGGACCCGCGCTTTTGAAGCAGTGGAGCCCACACCAAGTGGAGACGCCTACGGCGGCGTCGTGGCCGCCAACCAGGCAACTGCCGCGCTGCTCGACGCCATGGCGTCATGGCTGAGGGACTGTGTGAAGCGCTCACCGGAATGCAGCCGTTGAGGGGGCGTATGTGAGACGTGAAAAGTAAAACGTGAAAGATGAGAGGTGGGAGTGGGGGGGGCGACGGTGCAAAGGGGAAAGAGGAAACGACAGCCCATGACGAGCCCGCATCTGTTCATCCTGTGCTTGTTGACGATGGCCTGTTGCCTGGCCGTGTCTACAATGGGATCAGAAGCAGGTGAACAGAATCTGGCGCGGGGGAAGAAACTCTACGAGAAGTATTGTCTGGCCTGTCATGGTCCGTTGGGTCGAGGTGACGGAGCCGTGCAATTCGACCCTCCCGTCGCGGATCTGACATCGAGCGAGGTACTGACCAAGCCGAACTCCCGCCTGTTGCAGAGCATCCATGAGGGTCGGCCGAATACCGCCATGGATACCTGGAAGCGGGTCATGTCTGACGAAGCGACTCGTGACGTGCTTGCCTATATCCTGACCTTTCCACGGTGACGGGAGCTAACCCACAGTACTCTAGTGACACCGAATGAAAGCGTCCTGGAAAACGGGCCTGAGTTTCGGGCTCACGTCTGGGGTCATCACGACACTTGGATTGATGGTCGGTCTGCATGCAGGCACCCATTCGCGAGCCGTGGTGCTGGGCGGCATTCTGACAATCGCCGTGGCCGACGCCCTGTCGGATGCGATGGGCATTCATCTGGCTGAAGAATCGAAGAACAGCGGCCCCGCCAGTCACGTCTGGGAAGCGACGTTGGCGACGTTCGCCGCCAAATTTGTGATTGCCGGGACCTTCGTCGTACCGGTGCTGGTCTTTCCCCTTGATCAGGCCATCGTGATCAGCATTGCCTGGGGGCTATTTCTACTGACGGCCCTCAGTGCCTTCGTGGCGCGGGCCCAGGCGATTTCCCCGTGGAAGGTGATCGGCGAACATCTCTTGATCGCCCTTTGCGTCGTGGCGATCACGCACGTGGTCGGTGATTGGGTACAAGGCTGGATGGAGTAACGATAGGTGAATGGTAAGGCGTGAAAAGTTAGGGGTGAGTCAGGATCAAGAAAGGGGATGACATGGACGTTCGGAGCAAGGTCTATCACTATCACACAAAGGTCGCGTGGACGGAACATCGCAAAGGCATGATGTCATGTGAGGGCAAGCCGGACGTGGAAGTGGCGACGCCGCCGGAATTCAAAGGCCACCCAGGGATCTGGTCGCCGGAAGATCTATTCGTGGCGTCGGCGAATATCTGTCTGATGACGACGTTCATCGCCGTCGCGGAGCGGGCTGGTCTCGCCTTCACTTCGTACGAGAGCGCCGCTGAAGGCCGTTTGGAATTGGTCGAAGGAAAGTTTCAGTTCACCGCCATCACGATCAAGCCGACCATTACGCTGGAGTCGGACGCCGATGCCGCCAAGGCCAAAGAGCTGATCGAAAAAGCCGAAGCCAATTGTCTGATCTCCAACTCGATGAAAGCCACGGTGACGTTGGAGCCGGTCATCCGCTGATGCAGCGTTGCGAGTTTCATGTTTCAAGTGTCCACTTCTATAACTTAAACCTGAAACTCGAAACTTTGCGTTGAGATGAGAATAACGAGATACGAGCGACGGCTTTGGGCCGACGCTGTGGCATCTTGCGCCAGCGGCAAAAACAGCACTGTGGTGTTTCTCACCAACGTCCTCTTCTCCTTAGCCTGATTCCATCTTCGAGATTGATAAGCCTGCGGCAGATTGAAGAGTTTCTCTCCTCGGCGACCTCAGACAATTTAAAAGCGTGGCATACCCCTCGCAATATCGGTTGAAGCGGGAGGTCACGCATGCGCTTCACGAACATCGGGCTCGGCCTCGTGATCGGAATTCTGTCCGCCGGATTTGCCGGAGGGATTGGTGTGAAGGACCTTGCAGCCGTGACGAAGGAGGGCGATTCAGTGAGTGGACGAGAAATCTATGCGAATACGTGCATTCGCTGCCATGGCATCGATGGCAAAGGGGCGCAGGGGATCAAGCTCGTGCCGCCACCGGCTGATCTCAGTTCTTCCGCTGTGCAGAACCGTCTCGATGGCACGCTCTTCAAACGCATTCATGAGGGGAAACCCAATACCGCCATGGGAGCATGGAAACACGCACTCTCCGACGATGAGATTTGGGACGTCCTGGCTTATGTGCGCACACTTGGGGTCGGCTTCGAGGAGAGGCCATGACGCTGAATCCATTTGCCGAGAGGTGTCTCTCATAGGCCGACAGCCAAGAGCGGAATGGGTGTTCGGCAGGAAGTGATGAAGGAGGTAGAGCCATGATGTGCAACGTGGGAGGATTCGAAAAACCGATCCGCATTGTCGGGGGCCTGGTACTTCTCGGTGTCGGAGCGTTTGGCGGGCTTTCCGGTGTCGGGATGGGCGTCGCACTGACAGTAGGTGCTGTCTTTCTCGTCACCGGGCTTATTGGGTATTGCCCGCTCACGTCGCTGTTAGGCATCAACACGTGCCACCCTGCTTCAGGCGCGAAGAAATGAGGTGGTGATCATGCGCGGATTGGCGATGGCCGGCATCGCAGCACTCAGTTTGTTGATCCTTGCGGTCGGGTGTGTCCCGCCTCCGCGTGTCGCCGGACAACCGGAGCCAGCGGCGGTGGCAGAACGGATGTCAGGTATCGATCCGTTGTTCTTGCCGCCCTCACCGGACACCATTCCGGGCGACGTGCGAGGTGAATCGATTCGCCTGGGGTACCTGATGGTGGTCAATACCCAGGAGTACGGCAAATCGTATATCGGGAATGCGCTCAACTGCACGAATTGCCATCTCGATGCCGGGCTTAATCCCAACACCGCGTCGTTTGTCGGGATCAGCGCGCTTTATCCGGAATACCGTGCCCGCATAGGCCGGAAGGTGAGTCTCACGGATCGGATCAATGAGTGTTTTGAGCGGAGTCTGAACGGTAAGGCGCTCCCGCCTGACAGTACGAAGCTGGCGGCCATCGTTGCCTACATCGACTGGCTGTCGAAGGGTGTGCCGGCTGGCAGTACCGTGCCGTGGCGTGGGATTCCCCGCCTCATGCAGGCACGTCCGCCGGATCCCGCCAAGGGCAAGAATGTCTTTGCGACGAAATGCAGCTTTTGCCATGGGACAGACGGACAAGGCACGATGGCGGCGCCGCCGGTCTGGGGGCCCCGTTCCTATACCGTTGGTGCGGGCATGGCCCGGGTCGGAGTCGCGGCGTCATTCATCAAGGCGAATATGCCCCGAGGGTGGGGATGGACCGTGACGGACGAGGAGGCCTTCGATGTCGCGGCCTATGTCAACGCCCAGCCGCGTCCCGACTTTCCCGGCAAGGTTCATGATTGGCCACAGGGTGGCAAGCCGGCAGATGTGCCGTATTAGTGGGTGAGACGTGAAAGGTTGAACGTGAAACGTCAAGAGCGACCGCGATGAAACTCACGGCGGCTTACCATGGCGGGACTCGCTTCGACATTACGAGCGGCACACATCGCATCGTCACGGACCAGCCGGCGGTGGATGGAGGACAGGATGCCGGAATGAGTCCGGTTGAACTCTTCGTCGGCTCCGTGGCGAGCTGCGTGGCCTACTTCGTCGGCCAGTTTTGTGCGCGGCACAATATTTCTCGTGAGGGTCTGAGGGTCGATGCAGATTGGGCCATGGCGGAACAGCCGCACCGTGTCGGCCAAATTGACATCGCCATCCAACTCCCACATCGGATTCCGGCGGAGTTGAAGGAACGGCTGATGAAAGTGGCGCATGGCTGTACGGTGCATCAATCCATCGCGGTGCCGCCAGACATCGCGATCACCTTGAACCCGCATGGATATGACAAGATCGGGGGGTCGTGAGAGACCAAGAGCAGCGTCATGCGTAAGGCCTCATGAACAGAAGGCGGCCTGGGCCAAGCACGCGCGGTCGTGAAGAGGAGCGGTGAGAGAGAAACGTGAGAGGTATTCATCTAACAAAGGAGGGACCAATGAGTGCCAGACGATATGGAACAGCTGTGATAACCATTCCACTCGCCGTCGCGATGGTGATGGCCTGGAGCGGCGGCTCTGAGACCGCCTATGCACAGACCAAGGGGATGGAGGCGCCACCCTCAAAGGTGGAGATCACCATCAAGGACCGTCAGCACGGCTATGAAACGGTCGGGGTGACGATGCCGTCTCAGGACACGATCATCGTGGTCCGAAATCAGGATTCTGTGACGCACGGGTTTGCGTCAAAGTTGTTTAAGGACATTCCTGTGAAGGTGGATGGAGGGATTGAGGTACGAGGAAAACAGTTCAAATCGTTTCATGTGGATGCGGGAAAGACCATGACGCTGCGTTTCTCCACGATGCCCTCGAACTTCGATCCAAGCTCCGGGGGAGCCGAGAGTATCCGGCATGCCCTCTGGTGCGACATCCATCCTGAGGTGAAAGGCGAGTTGTTTGTCATTGAAACCCGTGGAGATCTCGGAGGGGGATGAGCGGCATACTCATGAAGGGGGTCAGCCGATGCTTCGCTCGTGCCATGGGCGTGTGGCTTGGGTGTGTGATCGGGGGCGGAGCGTTGGCCATGCCGTCTGCCGGAGAGGCGAAGGAGATCCTGTTTGTCGCACATGAGGCCAAAGATCAGCAGGCGGTATGGCTTCCCACTGACGTCGTCATGAACCGAAGCACGGACTTCACGGAGCCGTTGGTGTTTCGGTTTGACAATCCGACTGACCGGACTCACGTGTTCGAGGCTCCGGGTTTGTTTGAGTCTGTAGACGAGCACGGCGTGCAGGTCACCAGGCCTGTGCGGATTACCGTGCCGCCGGAAGGCACCGACCGGACCGTGATCGATAGGGAGCGCATAGCCAGCGATGTGCAAGCCGCCGAGGGAGAGATGGTGACCTATCGGTTCTACTGTCCCCTGCATCGAGCCGATGCAGACCTTGGTGGAAGAATCATCGTAGGGCAATAAGAGCGATAAGGAGCGATCATGAATCTGCAGAAAGCGATGGCAGTCGCAGGTACGATCCTCACGCTGATGGGGGGGGTGATGGCGATACCGAGCCCCCTCTTTGCGAGCGACGAATCTCTCGCCAAGGAGATCATCCAACGGACCTGTGTGCAATGTCACCGGTTGACGGGGACGGCCGAATCGCGGTTCCGGCTTCATGCTCCTGACCTGATTTGGGCCGGCAGCAAGTATCAACGGCCTTGGCTCATTCGGTGGCTGACCGGCAAGGAAGCACCGCTCTATGCGAAGGGGTATATGTGGGATGTGACGACCGTCCCGTCGAAACACCCCATGGTGACGGAGGCTGAAGCCAATGCGATTGCCGATTATTTCGCGAAGCACCACAAAGATCCGCGCGTCACGGTCGGGGCCTTCGATCTGTCCAAAGTCTCAAAATTCGACGTCACGTTCGGGGGGGCGGCGTATAAGGCGCACGCCTGTCTTGGCTGCCATACGATTGAAGAAAACGGCAAGCTCGTCGGCGGCCCGCAGAGCGCGGCGCTCCAAAACGCCGGCCGGCGGTACAACGCGGACTGGCTCTATCGGTTTGGACAAAATCCGCAGGACTTCATCGTCCATAGCGGGGAATTTCTGGCTGATGCGACCGACCCGCAATTACGGTCCGTGATCGGATTTCTCATGGCTCAGGGAGTTCCGGACTTCAAGTACTACGAACCCTGGACCAGTCCGGAGTTCACGAACGCGAGTGTGGATCGAGGAAAGACACTGTACAAGCACTATTGTGCCCAATGTCACGGTTTCACCGGCAAGGGAGACGGCCCTGCGGCATCGGGACTGGAGCCGAAACCGGCGATCCATGCGAACATGCCGTTTGAAAAGCTGCCGATGGAATACCTGTATAACGTCATCAACCACGGAGGTCCGGCGATCGGCAAATCTCCGAACATGCCCTACTGGGGATTGACTATCGGACAGCAAGGGGTGGCGGATGTGATCGCCTACTTGAAAGCGACGTTCAAGGGCGTGCCGGAGACGGCGGACGCGCTGCCCACAAATGAGGGGAGCGCCTGTACGCAGCCGCGCAAGACGGCGAAGGCTCCCGATGAGTTTTTAGCCAAGACGAATCCGCTTGCCGCATCATCCGGCGCCATGGCAGCCGGGAAGACACTGTTTCTCAAGACGGCGCAGCCCGTGGCTTGCGTGATGTGTCACGGCGAGCAGGGTGACGGGAAGGGCTTGATGGGCGCCGCGTTGGTCCCGCCGCCGCGCAACTTCACGTGCGGGGCGATGATGAAGGATATTCCTGACGGCCAACTGTTTTGGATCATCAAGAACGGTTCGCCGGGAACCGGCATGATGCCGTTTGCGGGCCTGCCGGATGAGCAGGTATGGCAGCTGGTGCACTATATTCGGTCGATGGCGAAGTGACAGGCGATCAGGAGCGTATGGCCAATGGCTTCTAGCACGACAAAGAACATGAAGATATGTTTCCTCCTTGCTCGTGCCATAGGCTATAAGCCATTAGTTACCAGCTCTTGAATCCATAACGGAGGAACAGAATGGCGACGTTCATCATTTCCGGCAGTCGGGGCACGGACGATCCCACCATGGCAACGCTTCCTTTCATGGCGGCGAAGACCGCGAAAGAGCAAGGGCACGACGTGGTGCTCTGGCTGTGGAATGAGGCAGTGACCCTGGGAAAGAAGGGCGTGGCCGACCATGTGACGGGTGTCAATCTGACGCCGCTACGAGACTTGCTCACGGCCGTGCAAGCGGCCGGCATTCCAATCTGGGTGTGCGGTGCCTGTGCCGTGGCCAGGCAGGTCAGTGCCGCTGATCTCGTCGCTGGTGCGACCATCAAGGGGATGCCCGATTACATCAAAACCGTGGCCGAGCGGGACCGCAGCGTGGCATTCTGATGGCGCAGGAGGAGAACAAGGAGGCCTCGTATGGAAGCCGACGACGAATCAATCGGAAAGTCAAAGAAACGCAAAGTTCGGCTGAATACGGCGGACCTCGACGACCTTGTGACGGATGTACAAGGCGAGGCTGAGCACGGGTTGGAGATGATTCCCACGAAGGTGCCGAGGGAGGGAGACGGGTACCAGGTTCCGCGAAGCGCCTTGATCGCTCAGGGGCTTGGACGTATCGGCGAGCCGGGCTATGGCTTGACCGCCGATGATCTCCGAAGGGTCAACACGAGGAAAGGGTTTTTGAAGCTCCTCGAAAACAAAGCCGTGGATATCGAGGACGTGCGCAAGACGCTGTTGTACGAACAGGATTTACGACAGTTGCAGGTTGAATTGGTCAGGCTGCAACGGTGGGTGCAGAGCAGCGGGGAGCGTATCGCCATCTTGGTCGAAGGACGGGATGCGGCCGGGAAGGGTGGCACGATCCGCCGGTTCACCGAGCATCTGAATCCCCGCGCGATGCGGGTCGTGGCGCTGCCGAAGCCGACCGAAGCAGAACGGGGCCAGTGGTATTTCCAACGCTATATTCACCAGCTCCCCAATAGGGGTGAAATCGTCTTCTTCGACCGCAGTTGGTACAACCGCGCGGTGGTCGAGCCGGTGATGGGATTCTGCTCCAAGAAGGAGCATCAACGATTTCTGCAGCAAGTACCCGAATTCGAACACATGCTCTATGAAGACGGGGTGACGATCATCAAGTTTTGGTTCTCCATCTCCAAGGACGAACAAGCCAGGCGTTTCGAAGCAAGGCGGAAGAATCCGCTTAAGCAGTGGAAGCTGAGCCCGGTCGATGAGCGGGCGCAGGAGCTATGGGACGCGTATACCCGCTGCAAAGAAGAAATGTTCAGCAAGACACACTCGACATTCAGCCCCTGGATCATCGTGCAGGCAAACGACAAGCAGGCGGCGAGACTGGAAAGCCTGCGCTACGTCCTGAATCTGTTACCGTATAAGGGGAAGGAAGAAGCCACGATCAGGCTGACGCCTGATCCGAATGTAGTTGTCCGATTCCATCGCAAGATGGTGGAGCTGGATCTCTGATGCGCGAGCGGCGAACTTCATTGCGCGGGCTGAATCCTTTTGAGCGTCGCAGTCTCCAACGGCCATCTGAATATGGAGGTGTTTCCCTTCCCGGATAGGCCGGGCGGGGACTCCTCAAACCTAGGAGGTCGGTTGTGATGAGAAAAGGACTAGTAGCTGTTGTCGCGATCGCTGCCGTCGGATGCAGTGCAATCGGTCCTCAAAAGGCAGTCAGCGGGGATCCGGCAAGCCCAGCCATCGGGTACGACATTCATGTCCAAGCACCGCACATGATGGCGGATGGAACACCAGGCGGCCCATTCCATCATTATTGCAAGGGTATTTCCGACAAGATTCTTCAATGTCTGCTGTTCGAATCCACTGACCCGAAGGCGCCTCTGGTCGGCGTCGAATATTTTGTCGCCAAAGATCTGACGAGAAAGCTTCCCGCGATCCAGTGGCATCGCCATTTCCACGATCATAAAGTCGAAATCGCCACAGGCCGTGTCCAGGTTCTCGATATGCCTGCGGACCAGGCCGCCAAGGTGGCGGAAGTCGCCGCGGGGACCGACGGGGTGATCTATCATCTCTGGCAGCATGGGCAGGAGTTTCCCGATGGCACGGTGAGTTTTCCGCAATCTCTTGGGCACAAGTTCACAGGGTTTTCTGATAAGTAAGCATATTGAGCCACAGCGATGAGGTCGTCTTTTCTGAACGCATTGCTCATGACGGTGATTGGTTCGCTGGCCGGTCCGGCCCTTGGCGCTGATGAGGCTGTCCTCAGGCCGCGAGTGCCGGTCGATCAAATCGAGCAAGTCAGAACCTGGACGAACCCGATTCCGGCAACCGACGACACGATTGAGAGGGGGAAAAAACTGTTTCATGGGAAAGCCTTCTGTGTGACCTGCCACGGAAAAGACGGCAAGGGATTCGGCGGCGACATCGAGCCTGGCACTCTGAAAGGCCCCCTGCCCAGAAATTTCACTGACAAAGAGTGGCAAGCCGCACGAACAGATGGGGAACTGTTCTGGATCTTGAAGAATGGCAGCAAGGGTACGGCCATGGCCCCGTTTATTCCGCTCATTCTGACCGAAGAAGAGGCCTGGCAGGTGCTGCGCTATGTGCGGTCCTTCGCAACGGACGAACAAGGAGCACGACGATGAAGCCTGGCGTATTCGCGTTACTCATCACAACGGTTGTGTTGGCTGGATCTCCGGTGGCCGCGGAGCGGCACATGATGCAGCCGGTGGTGCCGGCCGACAAGCTGGCCGAAGCGCGGGCGCTCAAAAGCCCCGTGCCGGATTCACCGGAAGCCGTTGAGAAGGGCAAGAAGATCTATGACGGCAAGGGCGGCTGTTTCAATTGTCATGGGGCGGATGGAGGCGGAAACGGGCCTGCGGGCGCCAAGATGAATCCCGCGCCCCGAAACTTCCAACATCATGGCTTCTGGCGCCACCGCACAGAAGGGGAGATTTTCTGGGTCATCAAGTATGGCTCGCCCGGCACGGGCATGATTGCGTTCGGCCCGGTCTTATCCGACGACGAGATCTGGAGTGTCATCCAGTACGAACGGACGTTTGCCGGCGGACATGGACGCGGGAGAATGGGGCATGGTCAAGGGATGGGGCCCATGATGGGTGGACGGGAAGGGATGGAACATCGCGGACGAAGAGGCGGCATGGGGGATTGAGGGGACGGAAAAGGATTTGAACCGTCCGGCATGAACACATTCTCAATGATCGGAACAGGCATCGCTGTGGGACTGATCCTCGGCGGCTGCTCGTCCTATCACATGGGCAAGCATGCAACGCCGTTGCGCGCGAAAGCGGCGATTGCAGGACCAGGGATCACTGGAGAAGCCGAGCTCGTCGAAAAGTACGAAGGCCGTGTGCGGATCAAGTTGACCGTGCAAGGCGGTCCGGACAGCAAGCTGACACCAGGGTTGCACGGCATCCATATCCATGAAACCGGAAATTGCGAGCCGTTTGCCGCCGCCAAGGGACACTACGACGGCATCCTCGATGCCATTGTGAATCCCCAAGCATCGGTCAATCCCGGCCTGGCGAATCACCCGTACCACCTCGGCGACTTGCAGAATCTGTCGGTCGATGAGAATCGCAAGGGGACGCTCTATACGGTGACGAGCCGGGTGACGTTGGTCAGCGGGGAGCTGAACTCACTCTTTGACCACGACGGCAGCGCCTTGGTCATCCATGAGCTTCAAGATATGTACTTGCCTGATCCACCAACCAAGGATGCGCCCGGTGGACCGAGGATCGCCTGCGGCGTCATCGTCAAACAATAACGCAAGCATCCAGAGAGCCGGACGGGTACGGTCCTCCGGCTCCCGGTTTTGGTGAGACTATGAAGCCCCTTCCCATGAGAGAGGGTGAACCGACTCTGTCTGAATTGTCTCCGATGGCGCTGTTCGACGTCGGAGCACAGGTCGAGTCGATTCACCGGGAAGGCCGAGTTGGACAGGATCGGACCGTTATCTTATTGAAGACCGACAGCCTGCGTCTGATATTCCGATCCTTCAGCGAAGGAGCCAGCCTTCCTACTCACAAGGCGCCTGGCCCGATCACGGTGCAGGTCTTGGATGGCCACATCGAGTTCACCGCCGGCACCCAGACGACTCCGGTCCGGAAGGGGGAAGTCCTGGCGTTGGATTCCGGAATTCCCCACTCCGTGAAAGCCCTCAACAATTCCGCTATTCTCATCACGGTCGCCGTCCATCCGCAGAGTGCGTAATCCCTCCTTCAGGAAACACCTGATCTTCGTGTGATTGCCCCGTTTTACCCCATCGACCGGGACGAGCCTGAGTATTCTTGCGTCACACCCCGATCGCACTTGTCACGACTTACTGCCTCAAGTCTTTGTTTCATCGAATGTCAGCCCGGATGTCCTGAAACGGACTCGACGGCATCGGAATCGCACAGAGGTTTTGTAAGTCGGACTCATCCGATGCCAGGAAGAGCTCTGATGATCGATAAAAGGGGGGAACGGTTATGAAAAAGAGTCGATGGATCGTTGGCACGGTTGCAGTGGCGTGTCTGATTGGAGCGGCCTCATTCCCCAGCCGGGTAGAGGGCCTGCCAAGGACATATGATGATGCATGGCCAAGCACAAGGCGGCCATGAACAGGACAATGATGGCGATCATGCCGGGTATTATCTGAAGCACCTGCTGAAACAAGCCAAAGAGATCGGGCTAACCCGGAACAAATCGGCAAGCTCAAGATGATACAACTCGACTTCAAGCGGGCCGAAGCCAAAATGGAAGCTGAGGTCAAGATTGCCGATATCGAGCTGGAGGCGCTTCTGGAGGATGAGAAGACCGGCCTCTCCGCGATTCCGTCGAAAGTCGATCAGCTGAAAAAAGCGGAAGGGGCGCTTCTGCTTGCCAGTATCAAGAGCCAACGCGAGGCGATGGCACTCTTGACGCCTGAGCAGCGTGAAAAAGATCGCACCCACCGTGAACACATGCAACATGCGGGGCAGGGGCAGCACGGAGGCGGGATGATGGGGAGCATGATGGGTAGCGGGGGGCACGGAGGAGCATCCGGCGGAGGGCAGCAACACCAGCATTGAAAAAGGACCTGCCGTGATTGCCGTTCGCTTCCATGGCCGAGGGGGACAGGGCGCGAAGACTGCCAGCCGCATTCTGGGGACCGCCGCGTTTTCGGAAGGGTTCACGGCGCAAGACTCGCCGATCTACGGGTCGGAACGACGGGGCGCGCCGGTGTCGGCATTTACCCGTATCGCGAAGGAGCCGATCCGTGAACGGGGGATCATCACCCGTCCCGTTCTCGTGGTTGTGGCCGATGTCTCGCTCATCGGAGACCCCGCCGCGCGCATGCTCGAAGGAATCGATGAGCGAACCGCGGTGTTCGTGAACTCACCGCTGACGAGAGAAGAGCTCCGTGCCCAGACTTCTCTGCCCGGTCGTTTGACCACGTTGGATCTCACCACGATCGCGGTCCGGGAGTTCGGCAAGCGAGGCGCGATCAGCGCTTTGCTTGGCGCTGTCGCCGGACGGCTCGTCGGCCTTCGCCCTGAATCGATCGACCGTGCGGTGGCACAGGAGTTGGCGGACCTTGGAGTGGACGCCTCGCTCATCCGGCGCAACCAAACGGCGGCCAGACACTGTTACGAAGCGGTTCCACTTGTTCCTGTTGAAAAGGATGTGCGCGGGGCTCCAGGCCCGACTTCACTGCGAGCCCCGACCTATGACCCACCGACCAGAGGCACCGCGAGTATCACGGCCGGCCCCAACTCGGCGATTCGGTCCATGAGCGGATGGCGAACGTTCCGTCCTGTCCTGCGGCCGGATCTCTGCAACGGCTGTTGGCTCTGTTTCGCCAATTGTCCCGAAGGTGCGATTACGATCAAGCCGGACGGCAAGCCGGCCGTCTACTATCCGCACTGCAAGGGCTGCCTCGATTGTGTCGAAGTCTGCCCGACTGATGCGATGACGGTCGAGCGGGAAACGGAAGCAACCAAGACGACGTGAAGCGCAAGACCTCGTTCCAGCTGCCGTTCAGGAAATAGGAACAACGAGATACGCTTCACGAACGACGAGGAACGACATGACGGCTCAGATGATGACCGGCAATCTCGCAGCAGCCTGGGGGGCGCGGCTTGCCGATGTGGACTATGTGCCGGCGTTTCCGATTACTCCACAGACGGAAATCGTGGAGACCTTGTCAAAGTGGTGCGGAACCGGTGAGCTGAATGCCCGCTTCGTCACCCTCGATTCCGAACACTCCATGATGACTGCGGCCGGGGCGGCGGCTGCCACTGGTGCGCGCGTATTCACGGCCACATCAAGTCAGGGCCTCCTTCATGCCCTTGAAGTCTTGTACACCGTGGCCGGCTGGCGCGCGCCGCTGGTTCTGGTGAATGTCTCGCGGGCGCTGGCGTCTCCGATCACACTGGAGCCCGATCATAACGACGTCTTGGCGGCGCGCGACTCCGGGTTTGTACAGGTCCACGCGGAGACCTGCCAGGAAGTGGTGGATTCCATTCTGATGGCCTATCGCATCGCGGAAGATCCGCTGGTCTGCCTGCCGGTCGTCGTCAATCTCGATGGGTTCGTGTTGTCGTTCACGCGCGAACCCGTGTGGTTGCCTGAGGCCCAGGCAGTCCGTGCATTCCTGCCGCCGTTTCGTCCGACTCATCTGGGCTTCAAAGCTTCAACGCCTCAGGCGCTGGGAACCGCAGTGCTGGGCGGCTCGACGTATAGTTATTTCCGTCATCAGATCCATCTGGCCTCGGTGAATGCGTTACAAGTGCATGAACAAGCCGCCGCTGAATTTGAGCGGTGCTTCGGGCGACGCTACGACGTGGTCGAAGGGTATCGGATCGAGGATGCGGAGGATATCCTGGTGATGAGCAACGCGTTCGCGAGCAAAGGGAAGGCCGCGGTCGATGCAGCCAGAGAACAGGGCCGCCGGGTGGGGTTGCTCCGGCTCCGTATGATCCGTCCCTGGCCCGCTGACGCTGTTCGCCGCGCGCTGCGGGGGCGTCGGGCTGTGGCGGTGTTGGATCAAAATCTCTCACCGGGGCAGGGCGGGATTCTCTATCAGGAGATCGCGGCCTGTCTCTATCATGACGTGGCACGGCCACGGGCACTCTGTTCATTTATCGGCGGATTGGGCGGAAAGAATATTTCCGAGGCCGAGTTTCACGCTGTCTTCGAGCAGACAGCGGAGGCAGGGATACAGGGCCAAGGGGGCGGCCCGGTCTTGTTGTACACGGAGGCCGAATACCGGGAGATGGAGCAACTACAGTTTCTCGCACATGATCTCAAAACGGGCCGGTGAAGAGCACAATGGCTTGGGAATACCGTATTTTTAAAGATCTGCATCAGATTCCTCGTGAGGAGCATGTCTTTCCAGGCACTCCGCTCTGCGCCGGCTGCGGTGGACTCGAATCCTTGCGGCTCGCGGCCAAGGTGCTGGGCAACCATGTGGTGTACGTGAATGCGGCAGGTTGCTTCACGAACCTCGCTTCGTTTCCCTTCACCCCGCTCGATGCCTCCTGGCTGTATACGACGATGGGGTCGGCACCAGCCGGCGCGCAGGGCGTACGGGATGCGCTTGATGTGCTGATCGCGAAAGGCCGGCTGCCGCAGGATGAAGATGTAAAAGTCGTCGTGCTCGGCGGAGACGGATCCACCTATGATATGGCGCTCTCCTCGACGTCCGGCGCCATCACCAGACGACTCGACTTCTACTATTTCTGTTATGACAACGAAGCCTACGGCAACACCGGCGTCCAGTTGAGCCCCGCCACGCCCTACGGAGCCCGCACCGCGACTTCGCCCTGCGCCGTGCGCAATCCTGTCGGTGCGGTGCAGGAGAAGAAAGACATCTTTGAAATTTGGCGGGCGCACAGGCCCCCGTACCTGGCAACCGTGTCGCCGCGGTTTCCACTCGATCTGGAAGAGAAGTTTGCCCGCGCCGCGGCCTATCGAGGCCCCAAACTCTTTCTGGGATTCGCCGCCTGTCCGACCGGGTGGC
The DNA here is from genome assembly GCA_016873455.1 of Nitrospira sp. Taxonomy (GTDB): domain Bacteria; phylum Nitrospirota; class Nitrospiria; order Nitrospirales; family Nitrospiraceae; genus Nitrospira_D. The sequence continues at coordinate 17,196 of VGXE01000040.1, forward strand.
TCTTCGATCCGGCCTACACACCGGATGTGGCCAGGCTTGCGGTGGAATGCGGCATGTGGCCCCTCAAGGAAGCGATTGACGGCAACGTCGTGCATACCTACCTGCCCAAACTGAGTCCGATTGAGGACTATCTCAAGCTCCAAGGGCGCTTCCGTCACCTCTTCGAACCGACCGTGCAGAAGGACGCCCTTGCACACATCCAGGCGACCGTGAAGGCCTACTGGGACCGGGTACAACAAGGCGATAGCGTCTAGCCGCCAAACTGTGGTACGAATTTCAGGACGGGGAACATGTAGAGCATAGGTGCGCCCATGCCATGGTGTTGAAGAAGAGGAGAGACAATGAGTGCCGAGAAGATGATCACGGCATTTTATGAACAGGATCACGACCGGCTGGACGAATTGTTCAAGACGTTTCAACAGACCAAACGGTCAGATTTTGCCAAGGCCAAGGCGGCGTTCAAGGAATTCAAGGTCGGTCTCCAGCGGCACATTGTGTGGGAAGAAGATCTGCTGTTCACGCTATGGGAAGCGAAGACCGGTATCTCCGAAGGCGGACCGACGATGGTGATGAGAGGTGAGCATCGCCAGATTGGGCAACTGTTGGAGTCCATCCACGATAAAGTGGCCGCCGATAATCCGGACACCGATCAGGAAGAACAATGGCTGATGAGCATGCTGGGCTCGCACAATATAAAAGAAGAGCGGGTCCTCTATCCCTCCATCGATAATGTGGCCAGCGTCGCGGAGCGGGAAAAGATCTTTCGAGACATGGAGGCCATTCCCGAAGATCGTTACAACGCCTGTTGCAGCGGACACTGATTAGCTGGTTGATCTGGTTAACCAAACAAACGAGATAGACCAGATAGACAAAGAGACCATATGAAGAAAACAAACTGGTTACCTGTTTTCGGCGTTCTACTCGTAGGCTGGCTGGGGATGCCGTTACCGCTGGGATCAGACGGGAATGCCAGAGCCGAGTCGTCTGTCTCACAACCGGGCGAGAAGCCCAAGAGGAGCGTTGAACGAGGCCGGGACATCTTCCACGGCAAAGGGTCCTGCCACTTCTGCCATGGAATGGACGGCTTTCTTGATCGATTGATACCGACGAAAGAGGATATTACCGCGCGCATTGCACGGCTGAATCCACCTCCGACCGACTTGCGCGATCCCAGCATGCACCGCCTCAAAACGAACAAGGAACGGGCCCGTGCCATCCGGGAAGGGCATTCCGGCACCGGGATGTTTCCGAACTTCATCATGACGGATCAGAACATGGCCGATACCCTGTTCTATCTGTCGTTCCTCAGAAAAGATCCCAACCCGGAAGACTGATCGGAGTGGAGATGCGACTTCAAATTGCTCTGTTGGCAGCGCTTATAGGAGTGTTACCCGTCGTTAACAGCTCATTTAGTTGGGCTGGCGATGCCGATGTGCAATCGACAGGGAAGAGCCGTTCCGGAGACATCAAGCCAATGCCTTCTACTGGGGACAGCAACCGTGGTGAAAAACTATACCAGGCGAGCTGCATCATCTGCCATGGTCCCGGTGCAACCGGCGGCATTGGTCCTCGGCTGGCAGGCAATCCTGTACTGTCGAAAGAGAAGACATTTTGGACAGTGGTCTATGAAGGTCAGCACGCGATGCCACCACTGAGTGGTGCCGTTACCGAGCAGCAAATGGCCCACATCCGCGCCTGGCTTCTGACGCTGCGATAGCATGACCGGAGGGGAGTGTGGATTGAATTGCAGGGAGAAAACGGTTTCCTATACGAGGCGTTGCGGAGGGGCAATCCTTATTCTCGCATCCACGATCCCGCAGCCTTGCCCTTCAGGCAATGCGAAGATCGGGTTTAGGTCGAGTTCGCTGATTTCAGGAATCGCTTCGACCAGGTGAGAGATGCGCAAGAGCACATCTTCGATCGCCTTGACGTCAGCTGCCGGCTGTCCACGGTAGCCGGTGAGCAACCGATAGCCTTTGGTCGACCGGACCATTTCCGTCGCATCGTGATCGGTCAACGGCGCCACCCGGAACTGGACATCGCCGAGAATTTCGACATGAATCCCGCCGAGGCCGAACGCGATCAAGGGGCCGAACAGCGGATCGCGCGTCATGCCGACCATCACTTCCACCCCGCCTGACACCATCGTTTGAACCTGCACGCCCTCCATCGCCTCCAATATGTTTGCTTGTTCGAGCCTGGCCCGAATGGCCTCGAATGCATCGCGCACCGCCTGCTCATCGGCCAGGTTCAACCGCACACCACCCATTTCGGTCTTGTGTACGATCGTACGGGACGCCAGTTTTACCGCTACTGGGTAGCCAATTTTCTTCACCAAGTGCACCGCCTCGTCCGCGCTGGTCGCAATGCCTCCGGTCACTAGCGGTACATGCATTGCTCTAAGGAGCGCCTGAGTCTCTCCGGTCGTGAGCCAGCCCGGACCACGATCAGCGAGCGCCTTGGCGCAGATCGTCTTGGCCGTTGACAACTCGGCATCTGAATAGGAGGGAATCCCACCGGCCGGTTGTTGCCGCCAAGCGTCGTAGCTCAGCGCACGGCTGATGATGCGCGCAGGAATCTCCGGATGCCGATAGGTCGGGATCACCTCGCCATCTACGGTGAAGGTCCGATCCAGATCTCCTTCCGCCATCCAGCAGAGATAGACCGGTTTCTCGCGCCCGATGGTTTTTCTCGCCTCGCGGATTCCTCGCGTGATTCCTGCTGCCACCGGATCGTTGTCTTCTGTCCAGACCGACACGTGTACGATGATGAGGGCGTCCAGGTCGTCCGAGGTCAGTATGGTATTCACCGTCCGGGCGTGCTGCTCTTCCGTGGCAAATCCAATCACGTCCACAGGGTTACGCAGCGCCGCTGTGCGTGGGAGGAAGGAGGCGAGCGTCGAGCGGGTGTGCTGAGGCAATTGCGGCATGCTGAGTCCTTCTCCCGCGCAACTGTCGGCGCAGAGCACTCCAGGACCGCCGGAGTTGGTGACAATGCCCACGCGGCGTCCAGTAGGACGGGGCTGATTCGACAGACCGGTGGCCAGGGTCAGAAACTCATCCAAGGTATGTGCGCGGATGACGCCGCACTGTGTGAACAGGGCAGCGATGGCCTTGTCGTCCGTCGCGAGCGCCGCGGTGTGCGATCCCGCTGCTTGCTGCCCGGCCGATGTCCGGCCCGCTTTCAACGCGACGATCGGTTTCGTTCTTCCCACACGCTGGGCGATCTGTCTGAAGCGTCGGGGATTGGTGACGGTTTCAAGGTACAGCAGAATGACCTCGACGGCCTCATCCTGCTCCCAGTATTCCAGCAGATCAATGGTGGACACATCCGCGTGATTGCCCACGCTCACGAAGCTGTTCAAGCCAAGATTGAGCCGTTGCGCGGCCGTTACTACTGCGAGCCCCATCCCCCCGCTCTCCGAGGCAAGGGCCACCCGCCCGGCCGGGGGAACGATCGGTGTGTATGTGGCGTTCAGACGGACAGTCGGATCAAGGTGCATGACTCCGAAGCAGTTTGGGCCGATCAAGCGAATTCCGTGTTGACGGACTTTGTCGTGGAGTTGCTGCTCAAGCAAGATGCCTGACTCGTCCGTTTCAGCGAATCCCGCCGTAATGAGGATCGCCGCCGGAACCTGTTTCATGGCGCAATCATCGATGACCGTGAGAACCGTTTGGGGTGGAACGGCGATGACGGCAAGATCGACAGGATCGGCAATGGCCCGAAGCGAAGGGAACGCGGGCAGGCCCGCGATCTCGGTTGCATGTGGGTTGACGGGGATGATGGACCCGGTGAACCCTCCACCCTGTAGAGACTCCAGCACCCGGTGCCCGATGCTGGTCCGGTTCCGCGAAGCGCCGACGACCGCGACGGAGCGAGGATGGAATAACGGCCTCAGCGACTCGACAGCGGATCGAACATGCGGTGCCGACATGACA
>VGXE01000041.1 GCA_016873455.1 Nitrospira sp.
CGCTTTCTAGCAACTGGACGGCTTCCCGTTTGAACTCTGGCGTAAACTGCTTGCGTGCACCCATCGGACACCTCCTCGGGGAATCCTGTCCCCGTTTCAAGGTGTCTGTCAAATCCGGGCCACCTCAGGTCTTGCAATCAAACATTGTCACTGTGAAACGAAAATGCGGAGGTACCGCTTCATCGCGCGCGCCAACTTAGCCGAGCTGAGAGCAGGGAGGACGATCAGGCTGATGCGGGCACATACAGATGCACGCCGGTGATCTTTTTGAAATGCGCGTCCAGGCTGTACACACGACACTCGTGTTCAATCGCCAAGGCGGCGATGAGCACGTCTGAAAGTGGCAAGGTCACCCCTTTGCGAAGCAGATGCGCCGAGAGGTCGCCGGTTCGCAACCAGGTGGATTGGGTGACTTCGTAGTACCGAAGCGCCAATAGGGATTCGGAAAGCGTTGTTCGTTCGGTTGGGGTTCGGCAGCCCTGAAGCAACTCAGCCAGTACGACACCGACCAGGCCGACTTCGTCGGCGTCGATCAGCATGTCGAGGGCTGTCTTTTCAGGCGAATCCGGCCGGTTAAAGAAGGGAATCCAGACGGACGTGTCAGCGATGACCATGTCGGCGGCGTTTCAAACAGCTTTCAGTGTCAGGTCTTGCAATCACACATCGTCACTGCGAATCGAAAAAACAGAAGTGTCGCTTCGTTGCCCGTGCTGATTTCTCTGAAATAGAGCAGGGAGGAGGATCAGGCTGATGCGGCCACATACAGATGCACCCCGGGGATCTTTTTGAAATGCGCATCCAGGCTGTACACGCGGCACTCGTGTTCAATCGCCAACGCAGCGATGAGCACGTCTGAAAGTGGCAAGGTCACCCCTTTGCGAAGCAGCTGCGCCGAGAGGTCGCCGGTTCGCAGCCAGGTGGATTGGGTGACCTCATAGTACCGAAGGGCCAATAAGGCTTCGGAGAGCGTCGCCCGTTCTGTCGGGGTTCGGCAGCCCTGAAGCAATTCCGCCAGTACGACGCCAACCAGGCCGACTTCGTCGGCGTCGATCAGCATGTCGAGGGCTGTCTTTTCAGGCGAGTCCGGCCGGTTAAAGAAGGGAATCCAGACGGACGTGTCAGCGATGACCATGTCGGCGTCGTTTCAGAGAGGCTTGATGGCGGATCTCGGCCCGTTCCAGGCTCTTCCAATCCAGGTCGAGATGAATCGCTCCGCTTAAGGATTTGAGCTGATCCAGCCTTTTTCTCCGGATCAATTCTGTTGCGGCCTGATGGATCGCCTCGGTTTTGGTTCTCGCGGCGGTTACGTCCATCAGTTCCCGAATGAGCTTCTCGTTGAGATCCAGTGTTGTCCGCATGGGATATTCCCTCTTCAGTATGCCTTCATCGTATGCATAGGCTATGCAGATGTCAATGATTCTTACGTCGCATTCTCGCGTCTTGCAAGGCCTATGCTGAATGGCCGAGCGTCGTCAAAGTGTCGGGGTCTCCAGCTCATTGGCCAGTGTCTGATGAGAAAGGACGTCTTACATCCACCCCTGCAGTTGTTCTGCCAATGTCTTTGCCACCAGCTGCAAGTCGAACGGCCAGGCATAGCGGAGATCAATGCCGGGATGCTGTGGCCGGAGGCGTTCGAGAGTTTCGGGGATCTCAATCTCTGAATGGGAGCCTCCCGGTGTAAACATCGTCGTCGCTACGGTAATCCGAGTCGCTCCCTGTCTGATCAGATCCTCGACCGCTTCCTCCAACGACGGCGCGCAGAATTCGTTATAGGCAAGCCCAAACAAGACTCCGTCGAGATGCGGGCGCAAGGCGGCGGCAAGTGTTTCCAAACCGGATTTGTACGGATCGGTGGCTGCGGTCCTTGGCCATCTGCGGATTTTCAGATCCAGCTCGATTTCCTCTTGTGACGGCAGCTGTTTCGCTGCCCGCCGTTGCGCTTCCAAACGTTTCAGTTTGGTGATCAGTTCTGGCGGACAATCCTTGGGAACACCGCCGTGGCCGACTAACACCACTCCTCTCTGTCCTGTCGCCATGAATAACTCCTATGCGTGGTTGCGAAGCATCAGTTCGTTCGGATGCGGGTGGAGATACACTTGGTCTCGGAGATAGCTCACATCGAACGTTCGCACGTAATGCTTGATGAGTGTCAACGGAGCGATCAACGGAACCAGTCCTCGATGATAGTCGTCGATCACGCCCAAGAGTTCGATTTTCTCTGGAGCGCCCAATCGCGTCTTGAAGTAGCCCACAAGGTGGTGGAGCACGTTCACATGTTTCCGCACGGTCGTCCTCATGGCCAAGGTTTGCATGAACAGGTCCCCATACTTCGCTGACAATTCCTTAGGGCGGTACCGCGCTGCGTGACCAACCAGCCGCCCGAGCGCAATGTAGTACTGCGGGCTATGAGCAAGGAGCAGGTACTTGTGGACGGTGTGAAACCGGACCATGGCTTGTCGTGTGATGCCGGTCCGCACCAGATCGTGAAACCGCCGGTAACAGAAGACGCGCTCGATGAAGTTCTCCCGGATGGCCGGATCGCCGAGCCGTCCTTCGTCTTCGACGGGCACGAGCGGAAAGCGATTCATGAACGCCCGCGCGAACAGTCCAACGCCGGTTCGGACCGGCCTGCCCTGCCGAGTGATGACAGGCACCTGTTCGATCCCACAGCTCGGAGAATTTTTCTTGAAGATGTAGCCAGACACATCGTCGAGTTCTAACGACGCGAGTTTCTGTTCGGTAAAACGGTCTAGAGATGTCGACATGTCACGCCTGGTCTCGATGGTGACGAGGCGCGGTGTTCTGGGATCCCCGACCAACTGCATGGGCTCGCGGGGCGTCCCCATACCGGCTTCGGCTTCCGGGCAGATCGGGACCCATTCGACATACTGGCCCAATACGTCGGTGAGAAAGGGGTCTCGTCTGTGGCCGCCATCGTAACGGACGAGCTCACCGAGCAGACAGCGGCTCACCCCAATGCGAATCGGGATATCATTCGGCGCGGGTGTGTTCTTCGCCCTCGTCATGATCGGCCCTCGACATCCTACCCTTCCCGCACTATAAGAGAGACCTATGCAATACGTCCATCTCGGCCGTTCAGGAGTGAAAGTCAGCCGGCTTTGTCTCGGCACGATGAACTTCGGGCCGGAGACTAGTGAGGCCGACAGTTTCGCGATCATGGACCGGGCGTTGGAGCTCGGGATCAACTTTTTCGATACGGCCGACGTCTACGGTTGGAAGCTGGGAGAAGGATGGACTGAACAGATCGTCGGGCGCTGGCTGAAGCAGGGCGGGCGACGTGAAAAGGTTGTATTGGCGACGAAAGTGTTCGGCCGCATGGGCGAGTGGCCCAATCAGTCCCGGCTCTCGGCCTTACACATCCGGCGTGCGTGCGACGACAGTTTGCGGCGGTTGGGCACCGACTACATCGATCTCTATCAGATGCATCATATCGATCGGGCATCGCCCTGGGAGGAAGTCTGGCAGGCGATGGAACAGTTGGTGCGAGAGGGAAAGATTCTGTATGTCGGCAGCAGCAACTTCGCCGGCTGGCATCTGGCTCAGGCCCAAGAACTGGCGAAGAGCCGTCATTTCCTCGGCCTGGTTTCTGAACAGAGTCTCTACAATCTGGTCGAACGAACGATCGAGCTGGAAGTCATTCCCGCCTGCAAAGCCTATGGCATCGGTCTGATTCCCTGGAGCCCGCTGGCGCGCGGATTACTGGCGGGGGCCTTGACGCCGATGTCGGTTGGGCGGCGCGCGGACGAGGATGTGAAAAAAGACATCGAAAAACATCGCCAGAAACTGGAAGCCTACGAGACGTTTTGCCGCAACCTGGGCGAGCAGCCCGCCGACGTGGCGTTGGCCTGGTTGCTTCATCAGCCTGTGGTCACCGCGCCGATCATCGGACCGCGCACGATGGACCAGTTGAATGGCTCGATGCGGGTCTTGAAGCTGACATTGAGCGGTGACCAGCTGAAGCGGCTGGACGAGATGTTCCCAGGGCCAGGCGGTCCGGCACCGGAGGCCTACGCCTGGTAGATCGCCAGTCAAAGGGATAGGCACGCGCATGAAGGACGACCAGCCTCCGCTGGGTGGTTGGCCAGGGCTTGTAATTGTGACGATGGTGGGCGCGGCCCTCTACCGGCTTGCCACCAGTTCTCTAACGGTCGGCAACGGCTCGCCCCGCTAGAAATCCTGTGGTCCAGGCCCATTGGAAGTTAAACCCACCGATACGCCCGTCACAGTCGAGCAGTTCTCCAATCAGATAGAGACCGGGCACCAGCTTCGATTCCATCGTCCGGTAGTTGATCTCTTCCAACGGGACACCGCCGGCCGTGACTTCCGCATAGTTCCAGCCTCGATCGCGCTCAATAGGCAACACCAACTTGGTCAGCGCAGCAATCAGCCGTTCTCGGTCCGCACGGCAGACTTGGGCAATGGCCTGTTGCGGGTTGCAAGCGGCATGGGTACAAAGCACCTCGGCCAATCGTTCCGGTACGCGCGAGGCCAACGCGTTGGCGAGTGATCGACGCGGGTGATGCGCGGCCTCGTGTATGAACCAGTCCCGCGCCTCTTCTTGTGTCAGGCCCGGGAGAAAGTTCGCGCTGACCAAGGCCTTCTCGCCCCGTGCATGAGCCAACGTCCAGAAGCGGCTGGCGTCCATCGCCACCGGTCCGCTGATCCCAAAGTGGGTCCAGAGCAAACTTCCGGTCCGCGTATCGATGGTGTGCCCATCGACCCACGTCGTCAACTCGACCTCCTGTGAAAGGCCGGAAAGGGACCGGTGAAACAGTCGCGTATCGAGCACCAGCGGCACGAGTGCCGGAACGGTGGTCGTAATTGTATGGCCAAGTCGGTGGGCCAGATCGTACCCAAATCCGTCGCTGCCCGATTTGGGAACGGATCGGCCACCGGTCGCCAAGATGACGTGCCTTGCTTGAAGCACACCCTGACTGTGCTGGAGCAAAAATCCTGTGTCGGCGGATGTGTCGATACGTGTAACGCGATGGCTGGGTCGGATCGTCATGCCTAGATTGCGGCATCGGGTGAGTAATGCGGTCAGCACCGTCCTGGCCGTGTCGGTGACGGGAAATAGTTTGCCGGTGTCTTCTCGTTTGAGCATGACGCCCATCGAGGCAAACCATTGGATCGTGTCTTCAACAGAACGTGATGCCAGCACGTTCTTGATGATGCGGCGATTGCCAAAATAGTCGGTCGGGGTCACGGTGTCGTGCGTGACGTTACAACGCCCGCCGCCGGAGACGAGGATTTTCGCACCGATGGTCTTGGCGCCGTCCAACAACACGATGTTGAGCGCCCGCCCGGCTGCTCGTTCTCCTGCAACGATCGCCGCGGACAATCCTGCCGCGCCTGCACCGACCACGGCGATGTCGCAGGCAGCGAATCCATCCACATTAGACACTTCTAACTACCTGTTAACATGGGTTTAATCTCGGAATGCTACCTTGCCGCCGTATGGCTGATTGGCAAGCCGTCATCACTACCAGCAGGAGGTGTCCATGACCTGTCAAAAGTGCAAAGGTCTTATGATCGAAGAGCGGCAGCCCGAGCTGTCGCCTGAATCGTTTGTTCATCGTTGCATCAATTGTGGGTTAATTCTCGATCCGTTGTTGCTGCAGAACCGCCTTAACCATCTGAAGGAGAAACGACAGCTGCTTCATGCAGCCTGAGCGATGGCCGGTCCCATCCGATCATGGCCATGGTTAGGAGCATGGTGGGATGGGGCGGGGGTGGGCGTCGCGCGCGTGGTCAGATCGAAAACTCTGCCCAGAGAAACGTATGGTCTGAGGGGTCTTTCGCTCGCCGCGGCTCGACGTCCACATCAGCCCGCACGCATTTGTCCGCCAATGGCTTTGTCGATAGGATGTGATCAATCCGCCATCCTTTGTTAGCTTCCAGCGAACTCGGCGCACGATAATCCCAAAACGTATATTGCTGTTTCGTCGGATACAGCTTCACGAACACGTCCTGAAATCCCCAGGCGAGTGTGTGCTCATAGGCCTTGCGGGCCGCTTCATGGTAACAGACGTGGTTCAGATGTTTTTCCGGGCTGTGCACGTCCATCGGCCGAGGCGCCACATTCATGTCTCCGCACCAAACCGCCGGCGCTTTCGGTGAGAGGTGCTGGCCGAAATAGTTTCGCAGCCGCTCATACCATCCCAATTTGTACGCGTATTTCGGCGAGTCGATCTCAAAGCCCTGCGGCACATAGGTATTCACGATGGGAATGCCGTCGATCACGACTCTAAGCAAGCGGGCGTCCTCCGGTTCTCCTCCGTCGTCGAATCCATAAAACACCGCCTCCGGTTTCTTTCGGCTGAGAATGGCCACACCATTGTAGGCTTTCATGCCGCGAAAGGTGATGTGGTAGCCGGACGGCGTCAACGCCATCAATGGGAACTCACTGTCCTGCACTTTTGTTTCCTGGAGACAGAGGACATCGGGCTTCTGGCGGTCGAGCCACTCCAGCACGATGGGGAGGCGTTTGCGGAGCGAGTTGACGTTGAACGTGGCGATTTTCATATGACGATGGATCGGTCTGCAAACGGGCGCATCCTAGCAAAAGCGGGAGAGGGCAACAAGCGGGCGCGTCTCAACCCGTTACCATCGCCAAGCCGCATCAGCAATCGGCACGCGTGTATCGAAGTCACGGCGCGCCTCCGATAAGCAATAAGAAATACTTATCCATAACTCATATACTATCAATTAGACATATGATCTGACAGGGATTATCTTCCACTCAAGCATGCGGAATGAGCCGCAGCAGAGAACAAACCATAAGGAGGATGTCATGAAAATCAGGAATATGGTGGCAATCGGATTCTTTTCGGCAATCGGGATGATTGGTGTGGTGACGGCTTCGGACGGCGTCGCGTCCGAGATGAATCAGCCGGATCTCATCGAGGAACGCGTCGGGCATGGTGGGTCAATCTATTCCAGAGCCGGCCGGGCCAGTGATTGCGGTGTCGAGGCTATGGGGGAACTCATTGAGCAGCGCGTTGGTCAGGGTGGGTCGATGTATTACAAGGGCGGCCAGGTCAGTGGCTGCAACGTTGCCGTAGCGGAACAGGACGGAGGAGAACTTGTCGAAGAGCGTATCGGACATGGTGGATCGATCTATTCCAGGCGGGCCACCATCCGAACCAGTGACTGCAAGATGAATTGTGGAAAGACCATCGAATCCTACAGCACACGCGCTGCCCATTGAGGGCTTGGCGAAAGGGATGGCCTGGGAGGTTCTCCGACAGGGACTCCCAGGTTCCCCACCGGGTATCGGTTGAAACAGTACGTTCGATAGGTCCTAGGTCTTGTCCGCATATGCCGCGTAAGAGACAACAGCACGGGTGCTGCAGAGTTTTCTGGAATAGTGGAGCAGTAAGACGCGACGGTTCGGCGATAATATCGCCGCTCGATCTTCCTCTGGCACCACAGCCAGCGGGATATCTCAGCTTGGCACCGTTGTCAAGCCGGGTATCTTGAGTGCGTGGACGGCGTCGCGAATGGTTTCAATCACGCGGGGTCGTGTAAAGCCGCGTCGCCATGCGAGCCCGATCCGGCGGCCTGGTACCGGTTTCGCGAGGTCGATCGCGATCAGCCGTTTGCTCTCGTATTTAGGAGTCAGTGCACTGGAAGGCAGCACGGTGATGCCCAGCCCTGAGGCGACCATCTGTCTGATAGTTTCCAGGGAATTCCCTTGCCAGCCTTCGGCATCCGATCGGCTCAACTCCGGACAGGCGTCCAGGACTTGTTGTCGGAAACAGTGGCCGGCGTGCGGCAGGAGGACCTTTTCCGATCCCAATTGCCGTGAATCGATGAGTTTCTTTTTCTGCCAAGGATGACCGGATGGGACCAGTGCTTTGAATGGCTCGTCATACAACGCGTGAGTCATGATTCCCGGCTCGTCGAAGGGCAGGGCGAGCATGAGAACGTCCAACTTCCCGCTTTTGAGCATACCCACCAGATTCAGCGTGAGATTCTCTTCCAATTCGAGTGGCATCTTCGGCGCGCGCGCACTGAGCAGCGGGACCAGATCGGGCAGGATGTAGGGTCCGACGGTCGCAATGACGCCGAGGCGGAGCGGGCCGGCTAGCTGATCTTTCCCCTGAGCCGCCAGGATCTTAATCTGATCGGCCTCTTCTAACACTCGCTGTGCCTGGTGGACGATCTGTTCTCCCAGCGGGGTAAGGGTGATCTTATTTTTTCTCCGCTCGAAAATCCTGGCGCTTAACTCTTCTTCGAGTTTTTGAATGGCCAGGCTCAGGGCAGGTTGCGAGATGCAGCAGCGGTCGGCGGCATGCCCGAAATGGCGCTCTTGCGCCACGGCCACGATATATCGCAATTCCGTCAGGGTCATGGTGAGGTGGTCCGTTTGTTGATAGCCATTCTAAATCGTCTTGATGTGAAGTATCAATTTGACTTGCGAATTCTTGTCGCCTAGACTGCCGCGTACGGTTCAAGTCGTCTATCGGTCACATTGGCGTGAGATGAGGTGTGAAAGGAGGGCGCGTGATGAGGCAGCAGAAACGATTTGGAAAGATAGGAAGGGTTGGGGTTCTCACTCTGAGTATGGCGGCGGTTCTTCCGCTGCTTTCGGTCGGCGGTGCAACCGGCGCCGAGACGCCCCTGACATTACCGCAACACCAAGGTTTGGAAGATCCGAACACCTTTATCCCTGCGGATAATCCGTTGACCAAGGAAAAAGTCGAGTTGGGGCGCATCCTGTTTTTCGACAAGCGACTGTCCAAGAATAATACGATCGCCTGTGTCAGTTGCCATTTGCCGATGAAAGGCTTTGCAGACGGGATGCCGGTGTCGACCGGAATCAACGGCCTCAAGGGTGGACGTAGTGCTCCTGTTTCGTTCAACCGGGTCTACAGCAAGGCTCAGTTTTGGGACGGTCGGGCGGAGACGCTTGAGGATCAGTCCATCGGGCCGTTCGCCAATCCCATTGAGCATGGATTCGCGAGTCATGATGAAATGGTCGCCAAGATGAAGAAGATTCCCGGTTACCGGAAACTGTTCCAAGACGTGTTTGGGGGTGAGATCACGATCAAGGATGTAGGGCGCGCAGTTGCCAGCTTCCAACGCACCGTCCTTTCCGGGAACAGCCTGGTGGATAAGTTCGACACCTTGGGTGATGAGAAGGCGTTGAGCGATGCCGCTAAGCGTGGGCTGGAGCTATTCCGCGGCAAGGCCCGCTGCACCCGCTGCCACTCCGGATTCAACTTCTCCGATGAGAAGTTCCACAACCTGGGCATTGGCTGGGACACCAATACGGTAGATTTGGGCCGCTACATGGAGACGAAGAATCCAGAGGACCTTGGTGCGTTTAAGACACCGACCTTGCGTGAAATCGCCAGGACTGCCCCATATATGCATGATGGGCGATTCAAAACCCTGGAAGAAGTTGTGAAGTTCTATAACCAGGGCGGAGTCAAGAATCCACACCAGGACAATACGATCATTCCATTGGAACTAACGGACGAAGAACAAAAGGACTTGGTGTCGATGCTCAAGTCGCTCAACGGTGAAGGCTGGCAGCACGTCTCCGCACCCAAGTCCTTCCCGAAGTAAGCGGGCGCGGATCCACAGGGTTTTTCTCACGAGGCTCCCTTCGATGATGAATCGAGGGGAGCCTCGTTTCATTTATCGGGCTCTTGCGTGTCTTGCCTGGCGGAGAGGGAGGACGTTTCCTCGGTCAGATATCGGCGCAGGATTGCCTGCTCGATACGGGATCGCCCGCGATCAGGGGCAGGAAAGCGCAACACCAACTGCATCTTGGCGGGTTCCAAGAGTTGAATGGTAATGCGCGGTTCCGGCGACGGCGCTTCGAGCAAATTAGTTTGTTCCAGCAATTTCATCTGGCGGACGGCTTCCTCCATGAAGGGTGCACATTCTTCCTTGGCGGCTTTCAGCAATGTCTGTTCCGCGTGTTGCCAATTGCTGTCGGTCTTGATGGGGACGGCCAGTGTGTATAAGCCATACTCCTGGTCTGGATTCTCTTTGACCAGGGGATGCGAGAACAGCAGGCTATTGGGGAAGATGGTGACCCGGCCGGTATAGAGGTGCGCCGTTTGACCAGGCCCGATTTCCAGAAGCTTCGTCGCGAAGACGTCGTGATCCAGGACCACGCCGCGATGTCCTGCGATTTGCACCCGATCTCCAACGGTATATACCTTTCCGCCGACGCGTAATGCCGCGCCGCTCCAACAGAGAATGAGTTCCTTGGTGGCCAGGACCAGCGCTGCCGCCAAGGCCACCAACGAAACGGCAAACGCCTGCAGTTCGTGTGCCCAGATACTGACGAGTCCGATGAGAAATGCGAACACGATCCAGTTTCTGGTCGTGACGACCCATCGGCGCTTGGCTTCCATCGAGAGCGTGGGATTTCTGGAGATCCATCGCACGACCAACGTCCGGGTGATCAGGAGCGCAATGAGGACAATGAGAGACTTCAGGACGTCGAGGACGACCGCACTGGATTTGTCCATTGCGTTTCGGTACCTTGAAAGGCGATGAGGTTGGGTTGGGTGTCCTTCCAGGAGGGAGACGGTTGGGAATGAAGAGGTATGGTCAGCTGGCCATTCTCATGGCCCTCATTGCCGCGGTTCTTGCATCGATGTTCCCTGATCTCGCTTTGGCGCGGGAAACCCGGCTGGTCAGGCAAGGGCCTGTCTCATCGCCGTCGGCAACAATGACCAAGTCCGATTCGCTCACGGCTCCGCACAAATCACCCGCGCATGACGGAGAGCACAAATCGGCCGAGAAGCCCAAGCATGCGGGAAATGGCAGTGCAGCACACCATCCGGATCCGTCCCCTCACGAGATCATGGGAAAGGATGGGGCACCGATGGTCTTGGTGCCTGCTGGTGAATTTACGATGGGAAGCGACAAAGGGGATGAAGATGAATTACCCGTGCATCATGCCGTCCTGAATGCGTATTACATCGATAAGTTCGAAGTGACGAATGGGCGGTTTGCCAAGTTCGTCGAGGCGATTCATAGCGAGCCGCCTTGGGGTTTTGCAGACAAGGACACGCCTGTGGTGCATGCCGAGCGGCCTGTGCGCTGGGTCAGTTGGATGGACGCGATGGGCTACTGCTTATGGGCCGGCAAGCGGCTTCCCACCGAAGCCGAATGGGAAAAGGCTGCACGCGGAACCGATGGGCGGGTCTATCCTTGGGGTAACGATTTACCGACTCCGGTTCATGCGGTCTATGGACTCAAAGAAGGCGACGAAGAGTCCATTTCAGTCATCGGCGATCGTGACAAGGGGCAAAGCCCTTACGGTGCGTACGACTTGGCGGGGAATCTGTACGAGTGGGTGATGGATTGGTATGCCGAAGGCTACTATCTGAATTTTGCCGGGCGTCCTGCGATCAATCCACGTGGTCCCGCAGAAGGCAAGGTCAAGGTGCAACGCGGCGGCTCCTATATCAACAGTCCCTATCGACTGCGATCCTCCTTTAGAACGAAGGGCGATCCCAACGAGCAAGATCCGAATGTCGGCTTTCGTTGTGCCCAGGATGTGCCAAAGCCGCATTAGCCGCAGAGTGGAATGGTTGTCGTGCTGGCACAAGGGTGTCCATGGGCTGGAGGGTGATTGCATGGTTCTGCCGTCTCGTCCTTGGTCTGGTGTGTTTGGCGTCTGCTCTTGGAAAGTCGCTGGATCTTCCTGGGTTTGTTGAGGTTCTTCGTACCTACCGTCTTTTCTCTGACTGGTCGCTCTGGCCGATCGCATTCGGCATCACTGGGCTCGAATGGGTGCTGGGGATCTGGCTCCTGTCCGGACGGTGTCTCCGACAGGGCGCTTTGGTCGCGCTTTCTCTGTACATGCTCTATGCAGCCGGGTTGGTGATCACCCTTCTCCGCGGGTTCGACCTCCCTAACTGTGGCTGCTACGGTATCTTCTTCCCGCAACCCCTGCGATGGTATTCGCCGCTTGAAGACCTGGTGTTGTCTGGCATGTGTTATGCGTTGTGGCGTTCAGAAAAACCTCCGCGAACCTGTTGACACATATGTCTAATGGGCGTAGGAACACAAGTGCGGCCCCGCATATCGAGAAGAGCGAGAGATCGGACAGACCGCGCGGCTGTTATCCAGGTCCCTCGCTGACTTGACGCGGAAAGGAGGGTTGAGATGGAAGACTCCACGCCACCTGGTCCGTCAGGCCCGCCGATGCAGGGGTGGGTTTCTCGTCGGTCATGCTAGAGGGTGCTCCACTGGCAGTGCCATTTCGGCACATGAGGCTCACCAGCCTGAATGTTGCCTAAACGTGGAGTTCACTCAACGGTATGAGGAACACCGGCACCTGGGATTGACGAGGTCTCCCCCGATTGGAAATCATGTCTCTCCGGCATCGTACGGGTCGAACGGGCCGTGACAACTGATGATGAGCATAGGCGTCCCAAGCGCCATCCCCCGGGCGGCCTCCCACCGTGAGCAAGGCCGCCCGGGGCATATTTGAAACTCTCAGGCTGTCTCGCGGATCGCCTGCCTCGTTCTCCTTCAATCTTGGTGCGCTGAATTTCCTCTGATGCCTGCAGACCTAGTCCGTTCACGCCGGGACTTTCTTTTGTCGTAGGACTGCCCTACCATATCTCTGTGGCGGAGAAAATCACCAAGAAGACGCCGTTCCCCAAGGGAGTCAAGCGGCGGAGAAAACCGACCGGGACATCGCTCGGGTTAGCCCCAACGGAGTTACAAACGGCAGCGCCGACGGGCGATGTTGCGGAACTCCATCGGACCATTGAAGACGATGGAGGCAAGGTCCTTGCAGTCTATCGTGAGCCGTACGGAGGACGTTGGCTGGTGCTGGCGGCATTGCCGATCCAGCTAGTCGAGCCGACACCCTATCAACGGAATTTGTCCGACACACATGTGCGAAAACTCGAAACGGTCATCGGCAAGATCGGTCGGTTTCTTGACCCGATTATTGCCGTCCGGCTCCCGAAGCCCGATCAGGCAGCTCGGTATTGGACTCCGAATGGGAATCATCGTCTGTCGGCGATGAAGAACCTGGGTGCGAGGAGCATCGTGTCGATCGTGGTGCCGGAGGCGACCGCGGCCTATCACATCCTCGCGCTCAATACGGAAAAAGCCCACAACCTGAGAGAAAAATCGCTGGAAGTCGTTCGCATGTACCGCGAACTTGCACAACTCGATGCGACGAACGAAGAGACCTATGCGCTGGAATTTGAAGAGCCGGCGTTTATCACGCTGGGTCTGTGCTATGAAGCGCGGCCTCGCTTCAGCGGTGGGGCGTACCATCCGGTGTTGAAGCGGGTGGAAGGATTTCTGGCGCAGCCGTTCCAGGATGCGATAGTGCTTCGGCAGCAGCGGGCAAGCAAGCTCTTGGCGTTGGATGACGCAATCATCCGGCAAGTCGAGGCGCTGAAGGCGAACGGTTTGACCAGCCCGTATCTCAAGAGCTTCGTGGTGGCCCGCGTAAATCCCCTTCGATTTCGATCCAAAGACGCTGCTCCGCTGTCGTTCGAGGAGGCGCTGGATCGGATGGCGCAGGCAGTCCAGAAGTTCAATCCGGATAAGGTCAAGCTCGACGATCTGGCGAAGTCAGGTGGAATGTCTGACGAGTCTGAGTAACCAGTACCCGCCTTGTTTCTTTCGCAATCGGCCCTTTAGAATAACGCGTCTGTATACAGAGACAAGGAGGCAAGTCATGGGGTTGGCTGATAATAGCTGTGTGCCGTGTCGTGGCGGAGTTCCGGCTCTGTCCGCTGATCGTGCCCAAGCGCTCTTACAGGAATTGGGTCGGGGGTGGGTGTTGAATACTCAAGGCCATCTGGAGCGCCTCTACACCTTCAAAGACTTTGCCCAAGCCCTGGCCTTTGTGAACAAGGTGAGTATGATTGCAGAAGCCGAAGGCCACCATCCTGATCTGTATCTGGCGTGGGGCAAGTGCAAGGTCGAGATCTGGACGCATAAAATCAGCGGCCTTACGGAAAGCGACTTCTATCTTGCCGCGAAAGCCGACCGGGAGTTTGAACCCTTCCGAGCTTCCGCGGGCTGATCATCGATCAACCGATTCGCTTCACATGAAAACGGGAGAGAACAGATGAGCGCCGAGGCACGCGTTGCGCTCGTCAACATGCCGTTCAGCTACTCGAAGTATCCTTCGATCCAGCTCGGCACACTTTCTGCGCTGCTCAAATCGCAAGGCATACCGGTCGATTGCCACCATGTGAACGTTCGGTTCGCCCACCTCATCGGAGTCCCACTGCACGAACTCATCTGCGAGAAACGGGCGCTCTTCG
Source organism: Nitrospira sp. (assembly GCA_016873455.1). Taxonomy (GTDB): domain Bacteria; phylum Nitrospirota; class Nitrospiria; order Nitrospirales; family Nitrospiraceae; genus Nitrospira_D. The sequence goes on from VGXE01000041.1 coordinate 14,298, forward strand.
GCGAGTGGCTGTTTTCCTTCCTGTTGTTCCGGGACAATCCGAAGCGAGCCGAGTATCCGCAAATCTTCAAGCCGGTGTTCGAACAGATCGCGCAGCAAAGCGGGCGGCCCATCGGCTATTTCGAAGAGTTGGCGACGCGCATTGCCCCGCAGTTTCTTACGCATATGCTCACCGCTGTCGATTGGGGCCGATACGCACTGATTGGATTCACATCCACCTTCGATCAGAACATCGCCAGCCTCACCATGGCGAAGCTGATCAAAGATCTGTATCCACACGTGACGATTGTGTTCGGCGGGGCCAATTATGACAGCGAGATGGGGCTGGAGTATTTCCGCGCCTTCCCCTTTATCGACCATGTCGTGGTGGGTGAGGGTGAAGAGATTCTCCCACGGTTGGTTCGCTCTGTGCTCGACGGCACAACCGGCGCACTCCCGCCCGGCGTGACGGCACGCCGGGGCTCCGAGATCCTGTTCACACCGAACCGTACCCTCTACTCTGATTTCTCGAAAGCCGGGCCGCCCGACTACGACGACTACTACCATCTGCTCGCGGAATTAGGGCAATCCGCACAGGGACTTGATCGGATCTTGTTGTACGAGGCGTCGCGAGGCTGTTGGTGGGGAGAGAAACATCATTGCACGTTTTGCGGACTCAACGCACAGAGCATGGAATTTCGGTCCAAATCCCCCAAACAAGCCACCGAGGAAATGGCGTATCTGTCCGAGCGGTATGACACGGCGCGGTTTCGTCTGGTCGATAACATCATCGATATGAAGTACGTAGACGAGCTGTTCGGCAAGTTCGCCTCAGACTCTTGCGACTTGGACGTGTTCATTGAAACCAAGAGCAACCTGCGCAAAAGCCAAATACGCACCTTGGCTGCCGGCGGCGTAAAGTGCATGCAGCCCGGACTGGAGAGCCTGAGCCTGAGTCAGTTGAAGGCGATGGACAAAGGCGTGACGCCGATGCAAAACATCCTCTGCCTCAAATGGAGCGCCTATTATCGCGTCGCCGTGTCCTGGAACATCCTTCTGGGATTTCCGGGCGAGACGAACGACGATTATCTGCGGCAGATCGATCTCATTTCATCGCTGGTACATTTGCAGCCGCCGGAGGCGGCCGGTCGGTTCTGGCTGGAACGGTTCAGCCCCTATTTTTCGAGACCACATGATTATGGTCTCCGCATTACCGGTCCCGGTATGGCCTACGAGTATGTGTACGACGCTCGACAAGTGGATCTGAACAAGGTCGCCTACGACTTCGAATATGAGCTCGATCAATGGCAGGTGGATCCGCGTGTCTATCAGGATTTGATCGATGCGGTGGAACGTTGGAAACAGATGCACCAGTCGAGCAACCGTCCGTTTCTGTATTACTCGAAGGCGCCACGCTATGTCACCGTCTACGACGGGCGGAACCTCCAAGCACCCACGCGGCAGCGGTACGACGGTCTGGCGGCTTCGGTCATCGAGGTCTGTAACGAGGCGGCAAAGGGTCTGGAGCAGATCCGTGCTGCCGTGGCGGAACACACAGCTGGCAGCGAGTCGGCGTTGGCCTCGATTCTGAACGACCTCACCAATAAACGAATTCTCTACGAAGAACGCGGCAAGTACTTCACCCTGGCTCTCCCGGAGAACCAGTACTTGTAGCGGATACCGTTACATCGAGAGCTTTTCGGCCACATTTCGCATCTGTACCCCGTGTGCCAATGAGGCTCCTCCACGGATCGCGCAGGCGACGTGGACCACTTCCGTCATCTCCTCGATGTTCGATCCCTTTTCGAGCGAGGCCTGCGTATAGGCATCGATACAGTAGGGGCATTGAACGGTGTGGGCCACGGCCAACGCAATCAACGCTTTTTCCCGTTCAGACAGCGCGCCCTCCGCGAACACCGCATTGTAGTACCCCAAGAATCGTTCCCACAGGTCCTTGTTTCCCTTCCCGATATCGGCGAATTTCCCGAGATCATGCGAATGATAATACGAGTCCATGTCTGCCTCCTGGGTGGATATCGACGTTGGTGACACGCTGGTGCAAAGAAAGGGAGGGCGTTTGGAGACCGATCAGGCATGGCCGGAAGTGGCTGACTCGGCTTTTGAGAGCACTTCGGAAAACCGGTGGCCGACAATGTCGGTGGCCTTGGTCATGAGATCCGTCACTTCGTTCCATTCGTCCGGTAATAGATTGTGTTTCAGTTGCGGGTGGATCGCCCATTGAGCTTCGACCTGAGTCCCAGTTCTGCTAACAAGGACGCGCAGCAGCTCGACTTCCCACGTAGTCGGGTCGTCGGCGCATGTGTCGGAACACGTGCCATCTGTTTGGCCTGGCGGCGATGGTGTATGAGCCATGTAAAGCCTCCAACTACTTCGGGCAGCATACCGCATCTTCGCGTCGATTAGCTATTGAGTGATCGGCAAAAAGCGGGGAGGGGACTCCGCTGAGGTCATTCATCGGCGGGCGTCGTCTGAGCCGGATCTTCATGCAAGACCGCGAGCATGGCCTGATGGATATGGCCGTTGCTCGCCACCAATTCTTGTCCGTAGATGGACAGCTCGGCCCCGGAAAAATCCGTGAGCCGCCCGTTGGCTTGCCGAACGATGACGGATCCGGCGGCCATATCCCATGGACTGAGGCGCACTTCCCAGAATCCATCGAACCGCCCAGCTGCGACGTAACAGAGGTCCAGCGCCGCAGACCCCGTGCGTCTTAAGCCTTGGGCTTTGAGCGCGAACTTGGCGAAGTGATCGAGATTGTTTCGCGCAGTCTCTCGGATGTCGTAGGCGAATCCGGTGACGAGCAGGCTGGCGTCCAGGATGCTCGTCTCAGACACAGAGATGGACTGGCCATTTAGTTGAGCGCCGGATCCCTCTGTCGCGGTAAAGAGTTCGTCTCGTGATGGATCAACGACCACACCCAGGATGCACCGCCCCTGATACTCTAACCCGATTGAGACGCAATAGGCGGGATAGCCATGCGCGAAATTCGTGGTCCCGTCGAGGGGATCGATGACCCAGAGATACGGCGAAGGCGAGGGCTCAACGCGGCCCTGTTCTTCAGCGAGAAAGCGGTGCATCGGAAACCGAGCCCGAATATGACTGATAATAAGCTGTTCCGCCGCATGGTCGGCATCGGTGACTAGGTTTATGGGATTCTTATACCGGACGCGAAAACCAGACCGGGCGTATTCCAGTAGGAGTTTCCCTGCTGCTCGTCCTGCGTCGATGGCTGTCTCCAATAGGACGGTAAGCTCGATCTGGTCGCTGGAGGCAGCCATGCCGGATCATAGCATACCGATATGGGTGAGAGATGTCGTGAGGCACTTTTTGAGCAAGATTGACGAGTTGGGCACGAACGATACACAGGAGAACTTATAACTCATTGAATTTATTAATAATGAATACAGTGATCTTGCATGGCAAGGCTTCTGATTGTAAAACATGCAATGATTACTTGCGAGCGTATGATCTGAATGCCAGAACAATAATATAATGAATTGTTGGCACTTGACATTTCATCAAAGCAATGCTACAAAGCAAGTATGCTTTTGCTTGGTGATGCGTGGAAGAATTAACAGACATACTCGTCGGTCTTGAACAGCGGATCAGTGCCTACAAGAACCGATTCCAGGAGTTGCAGAAAAAACGTCGACGACTGGATGACGAAATCGCCACAATCCAGAAGTATCTTGAACTTGCAGAAACCCTGTACCGGGTAGAGGCGGATAAAGCCAAGCTTGCGAGTCTTTCCAATCAATTGATCACGGATGATCAAAAGGGCGTACGACCGCTTCCGGTCATGGACGTAACCGACCAGTCACGGGAAATCCTTTTGGGTCGCAGCAAGTATGTCGGGAAGAGTGTGCCTGAGGCTGCGTATGAGATCCTGCGCGAATCAAGTCGGCCGATGCATGCCAAAGAGCTCGTGCAGCGGTTAGTCGAGGGTGGATTGCAGATTAAGGGGAAAACCCCACTGACCTCGATTGCGACATCACTGAAGCGCGATAAACGTTTCAGGAAGGTTGGGCCTAATACCTTTGAGGCCTTGAACGATATGTTGATACAGGCTGTCTAAACGTGTCGATGGCAATTCACTCTAACATGCATGGCGAAGGGAGGTGAGAGTCTTGGCAACGAAGAAGGCAGCGAAGAAGAAGAAGAAGTAATCCTCGCCGAGAATCATACGCCGAGAGTGAGGCTTCTCACTCTCGGCGTAGTTTTTCCGCAGCGATCTCCTCGAACCGATCCGTGTGCGCACGAGAGAACCAACCTACCGCATAAACCGGTACGGCCTCTAGATTCTCCATGCCTGTGGGGAAACCAGTGGGCAATCAGGATGCTTGAAGTGCGACCGATGATGAAGCCTGACGCCTAGCGATGTGGGCGATGGGGCCTGTCTCTTCTGCAAGAGGCTCCATGTTAAGCAATACCCACTTTTCAGGTTGTTCAAGAATCTGTCGGACCAACCTGGTGTGGAGCGCATGCCCGGACCGTTCTGCGACAATATGGCCGATGAAGGACATGCCGAGAAGGGAGAAATCACCGATGAGGTCAAGGATCTTGTGGCGAACAAACTCGTTCAGAAATCGCAAGCCGGATTGATTCATCACGCCGTCCTTCGACAACACGACGGTGTTATCCAAGGTTCCCCCTTGGCCGAGCCCGCGGGCCCATAAGGCTTGGACCTCCTGAAGAAACCCAAACGTCCTGGCCTCAGCGATCTGCTTCTCGAACGAAAGTGGGGAGCAGTCATGAGTATAGGTTTGAGTCTTGATAAGCGGGTGGTCATAGTGGATCGTATAGGTGATACGAGAGGTCGCGGATGGTTCGATTCGCACACGCCGTGCCCCATCGGATACCTCGATCGGAGCCGTAATCTTCAGAAATGGCTGTCTCCGCTCTTGGGCTATCACGCCGACTGATTGGATCAAGTGAACAAACGGGGCTGCGCTTCCATCCATGACGGGGACTTCATTGCCCGTGACATCGATATAGACGTTATCAATTTCGAGGCCAGCCAAGGCCGACAGCACATGTTCAATGGTCCTGACTTGAAAACCATTGCCGTTGATGGCTGTACACAGTTCGGTAGGCACGCAATGTTCGATCGATGCCAAGAGGGAACTGGAAGCATCCCCATTATTGACAAACACGACACCGGTATCAGGTGGGGCGGGCCTCAGCGTCATTGTCACGGGCTGGCCGGAATGGAGCCCAATTCCTGAGCAGGTCACCGCTGCTGCCAACGTTTGTTGATTCCTCACCTAAATCCTCCCTCGTGCTCCGCGATCTGCGCGGAAATCGCTGTCAGACCCAATAGGCAACGAGTGGGATACAGCAAGTAATATGCCATTAACATGTCATCATATAGTGTTGATTATATTAGTGAAATAATTAACTGAACAATCGCAGATATGTGTCCTAAACAACACAACTGTGGTTTTCTCTGAAAAGCAAAGGCAAGTACTCCTATCGACTCAGTGAAAGCTACGATTACCAAGTTGTGAGTACCCCGAATCGACTGATCCCCATCCAGTATCGTCGCGGCGCGTAGCTGGAGGACGGCGGTCTAGCAGGATAAGCAGTGAGCGCATACGAAACCGATTGGGTCTCACCAAATTGAGAATTAAGCCATCTGCTGTAAATGCCGAAAAAGAATGACAATGTGAGGCAGAAGAGTAAGCTCACTCAGCATCATCAATGATTCTGCGGTCATGTGCTTTGTGAATCATGGTCTTCCATGGGGAAGGACCCTCCTTGTTCACACGATATCATGTAACCCGAGTTTCAATCGCATGACGATCAACGAGAAAGTTCGAAGGAACACGACGAGCTGGCCGTTGAGGGGCATCGTGGTTATTTTCCTTTCTGGTCTGAGTGGTTGCGCAATCACCCCGGTTCCGCTCACGACGGATGAAGTGCAGTCTCGGGTCAAAGAAGATCGGGCCGTGCTCACAAAGGATCAAGAGCCGCTGTCCGGTCCTATGGATCTCTATGACGCGATGGCACGTGCGCTGAAGTATAACCTCGAAGCCCGTGTTGAACTGATGCACAAGATGCTGTCTCAGGCTCAACTGGATTTATCTCATTATGCGATGCTGCCTCGTCTGGCGGTCAATGCTGGATTCGACGGCCGCAGTAATTTCACGGGCGGCAGGGGGATGTCGTTAGTTACCGGACGACAGGCGATTGAACCGTTTACCTCTTCTGAGAAGAACATTTTTTCCGAAGACTTGTCCCTCAGCTGGAACGTCCTGGACTTTGGCCTCTCCTATATACGGGCCAAGCAGGCCGCAGACGACGTGCTCATTGCGGATGAGGAGCGGCGGCGTGTCGCCAATCGTGTCAGAGGGGGCTCTGGAAATTCGGACAGTGTGGTAAGTGGTAGCCTGGCTTCACCCATGTCACCGAGGGGTGGCGAACCAGAGGAGCAAGGCGATGAAGAGAACGAGACGGAATCACGGAGCGACCTTCAAGGCCCAGGTGGCGTTGGCGGCCGTCAA
>VGXE01000042.1 GCA_016873455.1 Nitrospira sp.
CGCACGATGGACCTCCCTTGTGCTCGAAGGGTTAAGTCGAACCGACTGCCGGTTGGGTCTCCTGACTTGCGGATCGTCGCGCCTCTGCGCCTTCCCATCTTTGGATGGTGACGAGTGATACGTGCTGAATGACGAGTAAGAAATAGCCTACTTCTCACCCATCACACTTCACCGATCACGCATCACTGCCTTCAAGACAGTGGCATCTTGCAGAGTCACTCCCCGCTTACAGTGGCGGCACCGTGATGGACTTGCACCATCTTCCCCGTCACCGGCAGCGCTTCTCCTACACTCGAGTTTCTCCTGATTGATTTCGTCCCCTGTCGCACACAGAGACCGGCGGCTGGGGACTTGGCCGCCGAGCATGATTCATTGCATGACGCCTAACGTCACCCGTGGCACGCCGCGCTGCGGATGCGCATCGACCACGACATCGCATCCGTAGACGGCTCGTAATACCTCCGGGCGAATGGTCTCGACCGGCGTCCCTTGCGCACAAATCTTTCCGTCCTTCACCATCAGCAGACAATCGCAGAGTAGGCTCGCCACGTTCAAATCGTGCGACACCAGCACAACCGTCAGTGACCGCTCTTTTGTCAACCGCTGAATCAATGCACACAGCTCGACCTGATGATTGAGATCGAGAAAGGCCGTCGGCTCATCGAGCAACAGGATGCGCGGCTCCTGCGCCAAGGCCCGCGCAATCATGACGCGCTGCCGTTCTCCACCGGACAATTCCGATACCAACCGATCGGCCAGATCGAGCACATCGGCTTCAGCCATGGCCCGGTGCGCCGCCGCAAGATCCTCCCCTCGCTCAGCCTCCATCCCCGCACCCCACCACCCGGTCTGCCGATGGGGAAACCGGCCCATCAATACCGTCTCCACAACGGTGAAGGGAAACACCTGAGCCTGTTCCTGCGGAACCATGGCCAGAGTCCTGGCGATCTCGAGTGAGGTCAGATCCTTGAGCGCCCGTCCAGTCAGCCGAATGGATCCGGATTCAGGACGCAACAACCCGGCCAGCAATTTCAGCAACGACGACTTGCCCGATCCGTTCGGCCCGACAATTCCCAACACTTGTCCGGGCGCCACGCTGAAAGAGGCCTGCTCGATGGTCCATGGACGACCGGACTGGAGCACGCTGTAGCGGAAGGAGATCGCTTCGGCAGTGAGTGCCGAATCCGTTGTCATGTGTCCTGTGTCCGATTGGGGCAGCAGCTGCGTCGGCATTTATGCCATCCGATCTTTTCGCCACAATAAGAGGTACAAAAAGAACGGGCCTCCGGCCAGCGCTGTCACGACGCCGACGGGAATTTCCGCCGGTGCGAAAGCCGTCCGTGCTACCGTATCGGACAGCACCAGGAACATGCCGCCCACAAATATCGATGCCGGCATCAATAATCTGTGATCCGATCCAATAGCCATCCGCACGGCATGGGGAATGACCATGCCGATAAATCCGATCATGCCGCTGACGGATACGACCGCTCCCGTCAATAAGGCTGTCAGCACGTACAGCCGCCGCTTGAGCCGTTCCGTATCGATCCCCAACGACCGTGCCGTGTCTTCGCCCTGTGTCAGGACATTGAGTGCCGGTGCCTGATACAGCAACACCAGCGTGCCGGCCGTCACATACAGGGCGATGCCTATCAAATTGACCCAACTCTGAGGCGTCAACGACCCCATCAGCCACATGATGAGCCCGGTGGAACGGGCCGGATCCATGATGGAGGTGATGAACATAATCACCGCCGTGAGCATGGCATTGAGAATCACTCCGGCCAGCAACAAGCTGTGAATCGGCAAGCGGCCATGCGATTGCGCCAACCGATAAATGAGCATCAAGGCGGTCACCCCACCGGCAAATCCCCACAAGGGCAAGACCGGCACCACCGCCCATATCGTTCCCATACCCAGCAGCATCGCCAGGGCTACCCCCAAGGCTGCCCCGCTCGACACGCCCAGGACATAGGGATCGGCCAATGCGTTGCGCAGCAGCGCCTGCAGCGTGGCCCCCACGATCGCCAACGTGCCGCCGACCAGGAAGCCCATCAGCACGCGCGGCAGCCTCACCTGAAACAGAATGGCGCCGACCGTGTCGTCCACGGCACCGTCGATGCGGCCGGTGGTCAGTAGTTGCAGAATCGCCGCCAGCAGATCGCGGCCCGATAGCTTCGCTGCGCCGAACCCGCTGCAGATAAGCATCACGACGACGGAAGCCGCCAGCAACCCGATCAGCACAAGCCATCGCCGACGGCTCGTTAAGATGGCTCCGGACCTGGCCCACCCGACCACAGCGGACTGCACGGCCGCGTCCGAGAGAGACACTCCGCTTGTTGCCGAGGAAAGTGGCGTGGCCGGTCCATTCAGCATCGAACTATGGCCTCCCGCTTACGGCAGGTTTGGATACACCCGGATGCAGCAGGGTGGCCAGTTGCTCCAACGCCTGGCCGATGCGTGGCCCCGGGCGATTCAATAGATCGGCCGGAATTTGATGGGTCCGCGCGTGTTTGACCGCCGATAGGCTGGACCACTGCCGCCAGGCCTGCTGCTCACTTTCAGAGATGCCTTCGGCCAGCCCCACCGGAAACATCAACACTTCGGGGTCTTCCGCCAGCACCGTTTCCATACTCAATCGAGGATAAGGCACAGCGCTGTGGGCTGCGACATTGAGGCCGCCGGCGAGCCCAATGAGCTGATCGATGAAACTACCGGGCCCCACCGTGATGAGCGGCTGACTGTTCAAGACATAGAGCACCCGCACCGGCGGCTGCCCTTGCACCCGTTGCGTGACGGCAGCGATCTGCCTCCGCATCTCCACCGCAAGCGCCGCCGCCTCCGCCTGATGGTCGGTCATTCGGCCGATCAACTGGATGTGCGAGAAAATATCCTCAACCGTCTGGCCGGAGAAGATGAAGAGCGGAACACGCAGATTGTCGAGCGACGCAAGCAGGTCCGGCTTGAGAAATTCTTTCGGCGCCAGAACTAAATCCGGTTGCAACGCGACCAGCGATTCCAGATTCGGATTCGCATAGCCGATTTTCGGCTTCTTAGCAGCGTCAGGAGGGAAATCACAAAATTGCGTGACGCCGGCGATTTGAGCGCCGGCTCCGATCGCAAACAACATTTCCGTGATACTGGGCGCCAGCGACACAATGCGGACCGGCGTCTTCGCAAGCGACAGCTTCCGCCCGGTATCATCCACGAACGAACGCACGGACACATGCGTCATAAACGGCATGCCGGTCAGAATGCCTTGCTGCCGCCGTTTCACGATTGAATCCTCAGAATCATGCGCCGATACCACACCCACATTTAGCAAAAACAGGCAGGCACTGAGTCTCATGACCCACTGGCGCCAACTATCACGTTCAAACGGGGTTCCGCGCAAGGCCGCAACGAGCAAAGAGGCGAGGCGTACGCTTCGGTACGTTGAGCCTCTGAGCGATGCGAGAACGCCGCAGGAAACCCGTTTCAACGTGATAGAAATAAAAAATCCTCAAGGCCTAAGACAGTCCCTGAGGATTGCACCCGCATCTTCATCCTCGCCTGTTCCCCAGCCCTCGAGGGAACAATGGTCAGCGCTCCGGGCAGGTCTTCTGGCTCGTGGTTCACCCTACTCCCCGCGCCTTCCCATCCCGCAAACAGTGATGGGTGATGTGTGATGCGTGATGAGTGGGAACCACTGAATCCGCTCTCATCACACTTCACTGATCACTCATCACTGCCCTTGAGACAGTGGCTCTTCCGGGTTTCGTCCCCACTTACAGCGGCGGGACCGCGAGGGCCTTGCACCCTCTTCCCTTACCCAGGCGTCACAATGTGCCCGGCACAATAGGAGAGTGACCCAAAGCTTGTCAAGCCCGGGCCGCCAGAGCCGATTCGGCTCCTGCTATGCTGCCGCCCCATCCGCTCCTCAATCGTTTTGCTTGTCATCGTTCGCCCGCCTATGGTAGCATCCCACGTTCAAAAACGATCGACCGATTCTGGAAGGAGTAGAGCCGTGGCACTTCAGTGTGAACTCTGTCAAAAGAAGCCGACCTCCGGGAACAACGTCAGCCATGCCAACAACAAAACCCGGCGGGTGTTCAATCCCAATATCCAAACCGTGCGCGCCGTGGTGGGAAAAAGCCACAAGCGCATTCGCGTCTGCACCCGCTGCCTGCGTTCAGGGTTAGTCAAGAAAGCGGTCTGAGACGACTCTTCGTTTCTCCCTACCGTCAGCTCGACGCGCGCAATGATGCGTGGCGCGCCGATGTGCACGCTCGGGATAGCAGCTTGTCATCCCCTGTCGCGGGTTCAAACCCGAGTAACAAGTATGTGGGCGGTTTGGAGCGGGCGGCGGGATTTGAACCCGCGACAACTTGCTTGGGAAGCAAGGACTCTACCACTGAGCTACGCCCGCTCGCTGAGAGGCATCCTACGCGGAGCCTCTACGGCAAGTCAAGAAATCGCTTCTCCTGCTCAAGACTTGAATTCAACAATCGCGAATTTTCGGCGGCCGATTTTTAGGCGGTACTGCCTTCCTGGAACAAGGCCCAAGACACTATTGGCATCATTCTGCTTTTCCCCATCGATTTCGACGCCGCCTTGTACGATCAGACGGCGTGCTTCGCTCCTACTTGGAACCAGTTCGGTCTTGGCAAGCAGATCCACCAGACTGATCGACCCTCCCTCGCGAAGATCCGAAGAGGCAAGAACAAGCCGCACATCCGGCTCATCCGGGAATTCCTGCTTCTGAAACTTCTGCTGGAATTCCCTCCGTGCCTCTCGTCCAGCCTCGTGTCCATGGTAGCGCGCCACAATCAGCTCAGCCAGAGATTGCTTGGCCTCCATAGGGTGCAGCGCCTTCACGCGTCCGAGATCTTCCGTGGTGAGCAATTCATAGTAGCGCAGCATGAGAGTGTCGCTGATCGACATGACCTTGCCGAACATCTCGCCGGGCTTGTCTTCCAGCGCGATGTAGTTCCCGACGCTCTTGCTCATCTTTTTCACGCCGTCGGTGCCTTCCAACAGGGGCATCGTGATCACAACCTGTGACTCTTGGCCATAATCGCGTTGGAGCTCTCGCCCCACCAGTAGGTTGAACTTCTGATCGGTCCCGCCCAGTTCCACGTCGGCCTTCATCGCCACCGAGTCATACCCTTGCACCAGCGGATAGAGGAACTCGTGGACACTGATCGGCTTTTGATCGCGATACCGTTTTTGGAAATCATCGCGTTCCATCATCCGCGCGACACGATAGTGCGCGGCCAACTGAATCAATCCCTCAGCCGTCATAGGCCCCATCCAACGGCTGTTGAACTCAATGGTAGTTTTTGCCGGATCGAGAATCTTGAAGATCTGCCGCTGGTACGTCTTGGCGTTCTCCAGCACTTGTTCCTTCGTTAACGCTCTGCGCGTCTCCGAGACGCCAGTCGGATCGCCGATCATCCCGGTGAAATCGCCGATCAAAAACAGGACCTGATGTCCGAGATCTTGGAAGTGCTTCAACTTGTGGATCAGGACTGTATGACCAAGATGCAGATCCGGCGCAGTGGGGTCAAATCCGGCCTTGATCCGCAACGGACGATGCTCTTTGAGCGAACGGGTCAGCTTGGCTTCCAACTCAATCGGATGGATCACCTCGACGGCACCGCGCAGGATCAGGTCCAACTGCTGTTTTACATCGGTCATGATGTTCGCTTCTCCAGCCTCCCCTTCGGCTCGCCCTTCGCCACGATCACCAAGGACTTAATCTGCTCGAATTTCTTCGACCCGATCCCCTTCACCTCACGCAGATCCTCGACGGCCAGAAACCGTCCCATCGTGGTCCGATGGTCAATGACCCGTTGGGCCAGCACGGCCCCGATGCCTGGCAGCGATTCCAATTCCTTCACCGTGGCGCGATTCAAATCCACGAGCGTTGATACCGTGTGGCCGGCTACACCGGCATGGTTGGATACTCCTGACGCAACGGGTACCGGACCATTCGTCGATGGACGGGCCAGTGTCGTCTGAGTTGGAGTTTCAGCGATCGAGGGGGCCATGGGTACCGATGGGGTATCCATCGGATCTATCGCGTGCTGCTGACGTTCCCCTGGCTGCCCTCTGACCCAAAATACCAGACCTATGGTCATGGCCAGCATCGCAAGCTTGAGACTGAGTGATCGGATCATATGCCGGCCTTCTTGCGAGCCTGATGAATAGCCATGCCGCTCACATCTTCCACCGCCTCCACGAGGCCCTCGGACAGCGTCGGATGCGCATGAATCATCCCGGCCACTTGAGCAGCTGTGGCCCCGACTTGCATCGCCAGCGCCGCTTCATGCACCAGATCGGCCGCATGCGCGCCGACAATGTGCACGCCCAGAATCTTGTCCGTGGCCGCATCCGCGATCACTTTGAACAGCCCCGTCGTGTCTCCTACCGCATGGGCCTTCCCAAGACCCGCATAGCGAAACCGGCCGACCTTCACGCTCTGATCGGGATGCCGGCCCGCTGCTTGCGCCCGCTCGCGTGCCTGTTGTTCCGTCAATCCAACACGGCCTACTTCAGGGAGGGTAAAGATGCCGGCAGGAATGACCTCATAGTTGATCCGGGTGGGATGGCCGAGAATATTCTCCACCGCCACCTTCCCCTGCGCGGAGGCCACATGAGCCAGCATCGCCTTGCCGACCACATCACCGATCGCATAGACACCGGCCACACTGGTCTCCATCCGCTCGTTGACCAACACCTCACCCCGCCGCCCCAGCGCCACCCCCACACGGTCCAGTCCAATGCCCTGGGAATGAAATCCCCTGCCGATGGAAATCAACAGCACGTCCGCCTCAACCACAGTGTCATCCGCCAGCCGGATAGCCAGCCCATCGGATACGCGATCGACGTTCGTAATTGTGGTGCCGGCCCTCACGTCGACCGATCGTTTTTTTAGCTCCCGCGCCATCAGCGTGGAGACCTCTTCATCCTCCAGCGGCAACACACGAGGCTGGAGTTCAACCAGCGTGATGGCCGTTCCCAAACCGCTGAAGAGCGTCGCACACTCGCAGCCTTCGACTCCCCCGCCGAGAATCACCATCCGCCTGGGAACCGCCTCAAGGTCGAGCGCTTCCTTGCTGGTGATGATCTGTGTGCCGTCAATGGGAAACTGGGCGATTCGCGGCCAAGAGGACCCGGTCGCGATGAGGATGGCATCGGCCTCCACCTTCCGTTGCGCACCGTCCGGCCCTGTGACCATGAGAGTCTTGGCGTCGAGGATTTCACCACGACCCTCCACCACCTCAATGTTCCACGTCTTGAACAGGGTGGCGATCCCCTTCACCAGGCCGGCCACAACCTTATTTTTCCGTGCCACCATGCGGGGCAAGTCGTAGCCTGCCGGTGCGGACAGCATCAGACCGAACTCGTCGGCCTTCTTGAGCTTGTCGCCGAGTTCGATCACGGACAGGAGGGTTTTGCTGGGAATACACCCCCAGTTGAGACAGACCCCACCGAGTGCCTGCCGCTCGACGACGGTCACCCTGGCGCCAAGCTGGGCCGCGCGGATGGCCGCGACATAGCCACCGGGGCCGGCGCCGAGGATCGCAATGTGCGTGGGAGTCGACATCGTGAAGGCTCAGGTTGAGGGTGAGGTCGAGGAGGCGTGGGCACTGCTCCGAAGCTCAGCCTGAACCTTAACCTTTCTTCTGCGAGGCAAGAAACGCTTCGTACTGCGCGGCAGTCATCAACTGATCGACTTCCGTCGGAGTCATGAGTTCAATCACCGCGATCCACCCCTTGCCGTAGGGATCGGAATTCACAACTTCGGGATGATCCTTGAGGTCGGCATTAATGTTCGCCACCGTCCCGCTGACGGGACTATAAATGGTGGACGTCGTTTTCGTCGACTCGACTTCACCGATCTGCCCACCCGCCTTCACGACGGTCCCGACCTTGGGAAGGTCCAGAAACACAATGTCGCCGAGGGCATCCTGGGCAAAGTGGCTGATCCCGATGGTTGCCTGCTTGCCGTTAAGACGCACCCATTCATGTTCTTGGTGATAGCGCAAATCTGATGGAATCATGCCTACTCCTTGTTAGACACACACGCTCCGATTGCACGGCACGAGAATCATCGCCGCCCGCGGCGGGCTAGCCGAAGATCTCCATGCCTGGGAAAAAGTACCCGATCTCAAACGCCGCCGTCTCCGGAGAGTCGGACCCATGGACGGCATTGAACTCGATGTTGGTCCCGTGGGCTTTCCTGATCGAACCGGCATCGGCTTTCGCGGGATCCGTCGCCCCCATGAGCTCACGGTTCTTCTTGATCGCATTCTCACCCTGCAACACCAATACCACCGCGGGTCCTGACGACATAAAGGTGCAGAGGCTGTCGAAGAAGGGCCGCGCTTTGTGCACGGCATAGAACCCTTCCGCGACCGGCTTCGACATCTGCATGAGCTTCAACGCCACCGGCGTCAGTCCGGCTTGCTCATATCGATTGATAATGTCCCCGATTGCCTGTTTCTTCACAGCATCCGGCTTAATAATCGCTAACGTCCGTTCACGCATTGTTGTGACAACTCCTTCACAAAATTAAAGAATATGACGAATAACGCTGACGCATTATAAGTGGAGGCCGAACAGCTTGCAACTCACTGCTCGCGAAGCATCCTCAGGCTCAGTGGTCCGGCAAGCCGATCGCATAGCATTCCCGACGGCCTCTGTGCTATGTCGATCCCATGACCACCCCACGTATGCTGCTGCTCATTCCACCGCTCACCCAGCTGAACACGCCTTATCCTTCGACCGCCTACCTCACCGGATTTCTTGAATCTCGTGGCATCGCCGCCGAGCAGGCGGATCTGGGCATCGAAATGGTCCTGCGGCTGTTCAGCCAGACCGGCTTGCGCCGCCTGTTTGCCGAGGTCAGAAAGCGAGATGACGCCCTCCCACCTGAAGCCACCGCCATGCTTGCACAGGAACAGGCCTATCTCGAATGGATCGAGCCCGTGGTCTCCTTTCTTCAAGGGCGGAATCCAGCCCTGGCTTCTCTGCTACGACGTCCGGGGACATTGCCTCGCGGTCCTCGATTCCGAGGAAAATTGGCATTTATCCGTTCCATGCCGCTCGATGACCGGGCCAAACATGTGGCCACCTTGTTTCTTGAAGATTTGGCCGACTTGGTCCAGGCGACTGTGTCACCGCACTTCGCGCTGAGCCGGTACGCCGAGCATATCGCGCGTTCGGCCTCCTCGTTCGAGGGCATGATTGCAGCCTTGCACGCCGCGCCGACGCTCACCGATGCATTCATGCTGGAATCGCTACAGGCACATCTCGACCGCGTTAATCCGACGCTCGTGGGCCTGTCCGTGCCGTTCCCCGGCAACCTGTACGGAGCCTTTTGCATCGCACGGGCGATCAAGCAGCGCCGGCCGGATCTGCCCATCGTGCTGGGCGGCGGCTATGCCAACACTGAATTGCGCCGCGTCGCCGATCCACGAGTATTTGACTATGTAGACTTCATCACACTCGACGACGGCGAGCGTCCGCTGCTCTCACTCATCGAACACCTGGATGGCCGTCGCCCGCGCAAAGACCTGTGCCGCACGTTCTATCGAGACCAAGACCGCGTGATGTTCGCCGACAATCCCGGCCTGTCGGACTTTTCCATGGATGACATCGGCTGCCCAACCTACCGTGGGATCGACCTGAACCGTTACGTGACGATTCTGGACAGTATCAACCCCATGCACCGGCTCTGGTCCGAAGGCCATTGGAACAAACTCACCGTCGCCCACGGCTGCTATTGGAAGCAATGCACGTTCTGCGACGTCGGGCTCAACTACATCGGCCGGTATGAGATGACGCCGACCGAACGGCTGATAGGACAGATCGAACAGTTGATCGCCGAGACCGGCAAACGAGGATTCCATTTTGTCGATGAAGCGGCGCCTCCTGCCGCACTCAAATCGCTTGCACTAGCCCTGCTCGAACGAAAGATCGAGATTCACTGGTGGGGCAACATCCGTTTTGAGGAAACCTTCTCGCCGGACCTCTGCCGACTGCTCGCCGCCTCCGGCTGTATCGCCGTGACGGCGGGGCTCGAAACGGCATCAGACCGCCTTTTGGAGAAGATGAAGAAGGGCATCACGGTCGATCAAACCGCGCTGGTTTCCGCGGCATTCAGAGAGGCAGGGATTCTGGTCCATGCCTATCTGATGTACGGCTTTCCGTCCGAGACGACCCAGGAAACCATGGACTCCTTGGAGCGCGTGCGGCAACTGATGGAAGCGGATCTCATTCAATCCGCCTTTTGGCACCGATTCACGACCACCGCGCACAGCCCGATCGGGCTGAAACCGGCCTCTCATGGTCTGCGGATCCTTGGACCGGAGTTTGAGGGATTCGCACACAACGATCTGCGGCATCACGATCGAGTCGGTGCGACGCCCGAATGGATCGGGGAAGGACTCCGGCGCTCGATGCTCAATTTCCTCGAAGGGCGCGGGTTCGAGATGGACGTGCGCGGCTGGTTCGAACATTCGACCCCCAAACCGAAGGTCGCCGCTTCCTGGGTCAAACGGTTACTCAAGACCTCACCAACGATAGATGACTCCAAGCTGGAACGGCGATTCGTGTGGCTGGGAGAAACCCTGGTCCTTGAATCCGTTGGGCAAAAAATCAAGTTCGCCCTATCGGGCCTGAATGGCCGCTGTGCTATCACACTCGCCAACAAGGAGGCCAAATGGTTGGAGAACCTGGTCAGACAGTCGACACCGAACAATCTTCCGTCACAATCATATCCCCTGCTCCGGTCAATCCCATCCACTTTTCCTTCCGGCAGAGAGGGGTTTGAACATTTCATCAAAACCGCCTCTTGGAGGGCCATACGCTCTTCCGGCCTGCTACTCGTGTAGCATAGCAGTGCACATATTCCATGCGCTGGCCGAGGCCAGGCCGCTTGACAGTTCAGCCTGTACTCATAGATAGTACTGCGCATGCGAACGACGCTCGACATCGATGATCATCTTATCAAACGTGCGGCACAGCTCACCGGGATTCAGGAGAAGAGGGAGCTTGTGCGCTTAGGACTTGAATCTCTTATTTCCCGCGAAGCCGCCAAACGATTGGCCCGCCTTGGAGGCACTGAACCCCATCTCAAGGATATCCGCCGCCGCCGTTCTGCCTAATTATGCCCACACTGGTTGACACCTCCGTGTGGATCGATCATTTTCGCACTGATTCCCCCACACTACGCCGGTTATTGGATGAGGGTTTAGTTCGGTGCCACCCGCTGGTCATTGGAGAATTAGCCTGCGGTAATATGAAACACCGGTCAGAGGTTCTTGAGTCTTTGGCCCTCCTTACCAACACCCCCATCATCGAGTATCAGGAGATCCTCGCCTTCCTTGAAACCCATAAGCTTTTTGGACAAGGATTGGGCTGGATTGATGTGCATCTACTCGCTTCGGCGCTGCTTCAACAAGTGACCATCTGGACAAGCGACCAGCCATTACGCCAGGCAGCCAGAAAGCTTCGCTGCTCTTTTGAACCTACCATATAGAACTGAGCGTATTTGTCCTCGGACTCTTCTGTCATTAGAGGAGGTGAGCGGCACGCTTCTATTCATGAAAACTGGCACACGGGCGAGACAAACAGAAAGGCCGAACCCCGTTGCCGGGATTCGGCCTTTCCACGTACCGACAGTCTCGATCAGACCGTCTAGCTTAGTACTGGATCTGCAGCGCGACGTGGAATGAATCCACTCGCCCTGACGCACTCTGGAGATAGTTGCCCCCTGCAGGGCCACTATTGCTCATGAGATCGCCATACCGGTAGAACGCCGAGACCCTGGCATTGTGGCCGGAGATGACATAGTTGATGCCCGGCTCCCATTCCTGCCGCATCTGGCCGTAGCGCGGATCGATGCTGGTGAACCGAATATACGGTTGGAACCGGCCGATGCCGATTTCCTGCGGAATCAAATACAACGCATACACGGTCCACGAATGGCCGTTGAAAATGCAGAAACAACCAGCTGCGTTCGCTGTGGCAGTTGGTTGTCCATAATTCGCGAAGAACCGCTTGAATTCACCGTTGAACGTGAACACGCCCATGTTGTTCGGAAGGACCTTTTCAAACAACACATCCACGGACAGACCGGTGAAGTCGCTTAATCCTGTGGCAGTCGCACCTGCTCCATCCTTCTGGTGCTGCACGCTGCCGGCGATCGCCAAAATGTCTCCGGCGGTTCCATAATACGTACCGCTGGTGTAGTAGCCTGGATTCTTTTCATCGTTCAACAGGTTCCACTGCAAGCGCCCTGTGTACATCAAGCTATTCCCACCATTGATGGTACCGCTACGCAATCCTTGGGACACGCTGACGGCGTACAGCACGTGGGTACCAAACGGGTGAAATTTGCCCCAGAAGGTGGCCGCATTGTCACGGCCATAGAGACCGGCACCGGCGTTGAAATTCCCGCTCTGGTCTGCGGGGAAGAACGGAGTCCGGAACCCATCGTAGGTGGCATGGTAGAACGGACCGTTCAACTCACCGCGCTCGCTGGGGAGCAGCATGCGTCCAACCCAGAGGTTGAACATTTCATTGAACTCGAACTTCCCGATTGCATCCAGCAAACCGATTGATGAGTTGGCTCCACCAATATTAGTTGCAGTACTCTTGAAAGAGCACTGGAAACATTCAGTATTGAACTCGAACCCGACGTACTTGTGCAACTTGCCGTTGATATAGATACGAGCGTTGTCGAGATTAAATTCGTTGCTGTAGTGCCCGGCTGATGATGCACCCTCTACAGCACTGAAGCTCGTACGGACACCCATCCCGACCGAGATCCACTTATCCTCATCGGCCTTGATCACCCCCGCAGCGTACGCACTCGGCAGCGTGGACCCAGTCCCAGCCACCAGTGCCGCAAGGGCCCCAGTAACTAAAAACTTCTTCCACCACCTGCTTTTTTCTACCTTCATTATACAGCCTCCCTTGTGAAATGAAGTGATAGAACCAACAGACTCGTCTTCTCTCCTACGAAACCCTCGAATTCGATAGCAATCTCACTAACCTGATTTCGCGGCGGAGTATGCCCAAATTGGGGGATTACTTCAAGAACAATTTTTGGCTGTGGATAAGTCTCAAACAGGGAGGGACAATTCGCTCATGACTCATGCCACACTGGCAAACACATTTCCAGAGCCACCTTGATGCCATTCCGGCCTTCTACGCATGGCATCGCGTCTCGCATGATACAGGACGGAAGCCGTGAAAGACGGCTCCCACCTTGCGAAAATCTCTATTCTCACAACAGATGAAACTCGGACAGCTTCCCGGCCTCTCGATCGAATGTGACCGTGTGCTCACAGCCACGCTCGCGGTTACCAGTTCCCAACAGACAATCTGAAAAGTCTGCCTTGCCCTTTTGGTACATACGAAAGGCGGTCCAGGCCGTCTGCACATCCTCGACGTGGAATTGCGCGGTTCTGAAGACCTTCTCCAAGACTCCGGCGATCGTCTCCTTGGAATATCCATACGCACTCTCCAGCACCCAGACCAGCTCGCAGAGCACGATGCGATTGATGAACGCGGGGCTCTCGCGCGTACAGTCTCTGGCGATCACCTCCGCGGCAATCCGCGCTTGATCCGGGTTATCCCTGACCAAGTACCGAACCAGCACATTCGTATCCAGGCCGATCACCGGCGGCCTCCTCGCTTCCGAACAGCCTGCGCCATGTCCTCCAGGGTGACCGGTTTTGCCGGAGGCTTCAGCATACCAGCCAACTCCGTCACATCAACGGTAGCCGCCAACACCATGACTCGGCCATCTTCCTCCGTCACAAATTCCACTCGATCCCCTGGTTTCAAATGGAGATGCTCCCGGATTTCCTTTGGAATCGTCGTCTGGCCTTTACTTGTCACCGTTGAAGTCGGCATGACCGCACCCCCCTTACCTCGTTACACTTTCCTTACACTATGGCAGTCGGGAAGGAAATACAAGCCGCTGCAGATTTTTCATACGGAGGGGCTCCACCCAATCTCGCGATCGGGCAAGGCAAGGACAGGCTCAGAATAGCAAGGCGGGAGCAGCTGGGTCGCTGTTCCCGCCTTGTGACATATCGAACCCTTCGCTATTTATTAGGCTGTGGCGTGTACCGAAGATAGGGCTTGACGGTCTTAAACCCTTTAGGGAACAGTGACTTCGCCTCGTCGTCGTTTACCGCCGGGGTGATGATACAGTCCTCTCCGTCCTTCCAATTGGCCGGTGTGGCCACCTTGAACTTGGACGTCAGTTGGAGGGAATCGACGACCCGCAGCAGTTCATCGAAGTTCCGTCCGCAGGAAGCCGGATAGGTCAGCGTGAGCTTCACCTTTTTATCCGGCCCGATGATGAACACCGACCGCACGGTCATATTGTCGATGGCGTTCGGATGGATCATGTCATAGAGCGTCGCCACCTTCTTGTCCGGATCGGCGATGATGGGATAATTCATCGTCGTCTTCTGCGTTTCGTTGATGTCGTTGATCCACCCCTTGTGCGAATCGAGCGGATCGACGCTGACCGCAATCACTTTGACACCCCGTTTTTTTAACTCCGGCATGATCTTGGCCACCGTCCCCAACTCTGTGGTGCAGACCGGCGTAAAGTCTTTGGGATGGGAAAAGAGGATGCCCCAGCCGCCGCCGAGCCATTCGTGAAAATTGATTGTCCCGTCCGTCGTGTCCGCCGTAAAATTCGGCGCGTCATCGCCCAACCTGATCGCCATGAGACCCTCCCTGTATCAGTGAAAAATGAACCTACGATCCAACCGCACGAAACTGACCAACTACGATACTGTGCCGATCAAGGCGAGCGCAAGGGGCCTCTCACAGGCCACGTATACCGTCAATCGTCATTCATCAATCGGCCATCCGGATATCCTTTGGAAATCAGATCCTCACGGTTGACGCCACGCCCTATCCTCGGCAAAAACGCTCGCACAATCGGCAAACATTTCCTCATAGACCGGCTCTACACGTCAGAAATGCCTGAATCTATCGTGTTTGGGACGCCCAACTTCCTGGCACGAATGTTGAGCTAGAGCCCACCGGATCTTTCCCTACTGACGTGTCATTTGAGGTGATAGATATGAGCGACGGGAGTTGGGTGAGCGCGAGCTGGGATCTGCTATGCCGTGACATGGCCTTGGTCGGGAGCTTTCAAAGCCCGCTCCTGAGCTGGCTCGGCGCCGGCGCGATCATCCTCCTGTGCCTGTGGCACAGTCTCTTTCTGATCCACGGCGCCTGGCACATTCGACAGGCCCTCGGTCGCGTGCATCCCACCGTCGTCCGCCTCGCCTCGGCGCGGCAGCAGATCTCCCACGAATGGATCTTGCTCCCACACGCTGCCAAAAAGCAGCAACAACAGGCCCAGGCCCACGGCGCTCGGCGCGATCTCGACGATCTCCAGGAATTGGACCGGGTCATGCGGGCCGAGCCGGCCTTTGCGGGCGACTGGCTGTCGTATCGCAAAATGTTTGTGGTGGAACAACCGGCCTGGTTTATCGAGCCGACCGTCTCGACGGAGCGCTCCGCCGCGGAGCATTTTTCACTGTCCGCGCTCTGCACGACCCGCCTCAATATGCGGTTCTACCAGCAGTTACCCTCCTTTCTGACCGGCATCGGGTTGATGTTTACCTTTCTGGCCATTTTGATCGGACTCAGCAAGCTGCACGCGGAGGGATCGCAGATCGAAGGAATTCAGGGGCTCATCAACGGCCTCGCCGGGAAATTCGTCACCTCTGTCGTCGGATTGGCCTGCGCCAACGGCTTCATGATCCTGGAAAAATCCTTATGGCATCGGCTCGCCGGCCAGCATCGCCATATCGTGTCACTCCTCGATGAGATGTTTCCTCAGAAAGTAATCGACCGGAACTCCCGTCCGTCACAGAGCCAGCCCACCGCGGTGGATGGGTCGTGGCGGAACGACGCAGGGAATCGATTGGTCGAGGCGGTGCATCAGCGGCTGGGCGCAACAGTATCCGCCCTCACCTCGATCACACAGTCTCTCTCGACGCTGGGCAGCGCACAAGGCCGGGTGAAACCGGAGCAACTGGCTTCCGAAATCGGCAATGAAGTCAGACAGGCGCTGAAACCCTTGCTGGAGCCGTTGCTGGATTCCATGCGAGATCTTGCCCGGTCTATAGACACGCACCGCATTCCTGCCCCGTCCTCCCATACAGAGACAGACAGGATACTGGACCGGCTGATACGCCGCCTTGACGACAGTCAGCTCGTGACTCAGCGCCGTTCGGATTCTGCAGTGGAGAAACCCGGCAGTCGATGGAAACTCCCCGGGTTCAATCGAGGAGCGCACACCAAGACGGAAGTCGAATGAAGCCGATCCTTGAACACGAGACGCCCGACGGATCCGCCACCGTCGCCGGAGGCATCGCCGACCTGATGACCTCGCTGGCGGTGATCTGCATCCTCTTGCTGGCCGCCTATATCACCAAGGCCGACGAGGGGAACGCCAAGCCGGCGAACCCGGCGCCCCCTGTGACGGCCGAGCGTGAGAGGCCGCCGCAGCCCCATGACTTGGCGGTCGAACGGAGCGCTGACAATCCCGACGTTATGCGCGTGGTGATTCCAGAGACCATCCTGAATTTCGAAGTGGGGAAGAGCACCTTGTTGCCGTCGGCCGAAGCCTTCCTGGCCGACACAATCCCCTACTACGCCACCATGATCTGCGGACCGCAAGGCCATGCAGTCGAGTCCTTTGTGATCGAGGGCTACACCGACGATCAAGGGGACGATATTCACACTCTGAAATTGAGCCAGGATCGGTCATTCGCCGTGTTGGTGAAAGGACTGCAGATCATTCATGCCCGTCTCCCCTGGGCCTACGACTGTTTCCAGCAGAAAGCCTCAGCGAACGGCCGCGGACGCCAGGACCTCGTGCGCAATGAACTCGGCCTGCCGGATCGGGAGCGAAGCCGGCGGGTCATCTTCAAAATCCATCTGCGCCATACGTGATGAAATGGGATGAGCCTGATACGGCAGCGGAACGAGCAAGAACACGGTTCCACTGGATGTGCGTATCCGCCGCCGACAATGAAGAGAGGCTTCGCCTGGTGAGGCGGCGGGTCACACGAAGTGTGGTTTGGTGCGCCCGGCTGGAATCGAACCAGCGACCCTCAGCTTAGAAGGCTGATGCTCTATCCGACTGAGCTACGGGCGCACATACTGATGGTTCTACACGCACAACGCCTCGATCTGGCCTGTAGAAACGAGGCCAGCATTACGGCACGGACCATTCATGGATGCCGTAGCGAGGGGTTCGAGGCCGAAGCCCGCCGGGGCTCGCTCGCAAGTGAGGGCGACGCAGGCGTACCCACAGCGGTACGTCAAGGAGAACGAACGAGAACGACCCCGCCGGGCGAGAGCATCGGACGCCGCAGTAGGCTATCCATGGATGGCCCGTGCCGTGTGGTCGGGGCGAGAGGATTTGAACCTCCGACATCCTGCTCCCAAAGCAGGCGCGCTACCGGGCTGCGCTACGCCCCGACGTTGGAATTACAATCACTTACACATTGCTCCGATGCCGCAGAAGAAGCAAGTGTTAATAGCGTGTTAGTCCTGTACCGGTGGAGTTTCTCGGCTGCCTCATGCAAGTCTTCCGACTTGATCGAATTATACCGCCGGTGCATTTGCTCGCTCTTGTGTCCGATGATCTTCATGGCCGTCATTGTATCCACCCCGGCCCGTCTCAAATTGGTGGCCGCACAGTGCCGAAGATCGTGCAACCGCAGCCCTGTAATCCCTGCCCGACGACAGGCCGCTGCAAAAGCCGTTCGAGGGTTCTTCCACGGCTTTCCGTTATACAGAAACACCCGCTGGGTGTCTAGGCGGCGTTCCTCGTGCAGCTCAACGAACGTGTCAAACACATCAGGGGTCATGGGAACAACTCGCGTCTCCCCGTTCTTGGTATTCCGTAACGTGAACTCCTTCCGGCGAATATCCACGTCCGGCCATTCGAGTTTAAGTAACTCTCCCTTCCGAGGGCCGACCGCGTAGGCAATACTCAAGAATCGTAGCAAGTGTGGCGCGGCTGTTGCTCGCAGCTTTGCCCACTCGTCTGCACTGGCTATCCGGTCCCGTTCATTTTTCGGATCTGGCTTCTCAACATGTCTGGCCGGATTGTCGTGAATCAGTTTGAACCGAGGGGAACAGGCCACATTCAGCATGTGATTAAGTGCGGTGTGATCATGGTTGATTGTCTGAACAGAAACCGGAAGTGGACTGTCAGTCCGCTTCCAACCGCAGGCCAAACAAACTGCCCTTCCCAGTGGCTTTCCACACTTCCCGCAATTCGTTCGTGAATAGCGCACCCGCTCGGCCCGATACCGAGCCACATCTTCAGGACTGATTGAAGACAAGAGCCGATCCCCAAAGTATTCCACCAAGTGGCTGACTTTTAGCTTCCGATCTTCGTAGGTGGCGAGTCTTTTCACCTCTTCAAGTCCCAAATATGTCTCCGCCCACGCCCGAAAGGTAATGTTTTGTGTACGTTCCAGGGCAGGGCTGAGGATTTGACCTGTGAGTAGTTTCGTCTTGATAACTGACTCTTGTTCCTGTGCGGCACGTTTGTTCATTGCTCCTACGCGCCACCGCTTGAGTTTGCCTGTTTTAGGAGGAGCTAGGTGAAGGACCTTCCCATCATCGACCACATAAAACTCAACATAGTAGCTCCCGTCAGACCTTTTCTGTTTGTGCTTGAGGTTCTTTTTATTCTTGAGATACGTCCATTTTCGCCTCGTAAGCCCCATGTACCTCCTCCTTCGATGAAAACCCGAGGATGGCAGGGCCTCCTATGGACGCCCCGCCAGTCCTCGCTCAATTGTGTGCCCGTTATAGCCGGTTCACGGGCAATGGATTCACTGCTTGTTTTCGGACCCACTCCTCCATCGTAGCCGCATCGAATCTGAGCAATCGGCCAACCTTAACAAACGGAATGCGACGTTGATTGCACATGGTATATACGGTCTTGACCGAAATGCTCAGTTGCTCGGCCACGTCTTGGATAGCCAGTAGCCGATTCACGCGCAAACTCCTTCCAGCTCAGTGGCTTGCGGTTCAGATTTCGGCGGCCGATGTCCCATCCGATAAGGCCACAACGTGCACCACTTGGATGGGCAAAGCCGGACTTCCTTCGGTTGCTGGCCTACGCAATCCAAGCATTTCGCTCGGATGGCTTGTATTGGGGTCAGTTCGCTCAAGAATGGTCTCCTTTCTCAAAAAAGTGGGACTAGGCTCAGGTTTTTCTAGCGAATCATGCCAGCCCCAGGGTTAGAGCCTCGCAACGCTCATCGCAAAAAATATCCAGGGCTATCTGCCCCTTTTTCAGCGACGGCGCGGCGCGTTGTATTTATCTGTTTCCGGTCAGAAGATTTCGGCGTTCGCTCAAGAACTATCTAATTTCATGTCAATCCTCCTTTCGGTAGAAAGGAAATCCGCCGATCCGGAGGAGCGGCGTTTCCTTTACTTTTGAGTCTTGTATGCTTGAAATATCTTGTACAGTTGAATGCCTTGCATACTTGAACCATTGAATACTTGAAGTGTTGATTCTGGCTTTCTTTAGACCACCATTGGGACCACCGGTCTTGTCAGGAGGTTCTTCCAGTGCCCCACATTCTCCCGCTCACGCTCGATACCCGCCCCGATGTCCTCCGTATGAGGCCGAAACCGTAGACGGATGACGGTGACAACTCTGGCGGTCTCTTCCCATGCTGTAACAAGAAAGAGTCCTGAACCCGTCTCCTTGTTCCCGGAATACACCGCAGGCTGCAAAGCCTCTAGCCCCTTCCGTCGTAAGAAGCCGGTA
>VGXE01000043.1 GCA_016873455.1 Nitrospira sp.
CGCCGCCAGGCCGGATCGACTTTGTAGAAGGCAAAATTGACAAATTGCCGGCGCGGGGGCGCGGCCGCAGGGGTGCCAGGTGTCGGTGCGGGTGCTGGAGCGGACATGGGTTCCTCCGGGTAACGGCTCATCAATTCAGACGCCACGAATAGAGATTTCTGTAACACTTCGCGTTTTGCTCTGTCAACCGGGCGGGAGGAGTGCGATCTATGATTGACAGGCCTCGCGCGCTCTGTTACTGGCAGGATCATATGCATCAGGCTGGGGGGATCATGTTTGCGGCTGGAGCCGTCATTGTTCTGCTGGGACTGGTCGGTCCGTCGACGGCCATCGAACTCCAGCCGACGAATGGAGATGTTCACCATGCGATCGCCAAGGGACAAGAAGCAGGACGAGACTGGCGTGGGCCCGATACCTTTCATGTCAGATTTGGGTCGGCCGATACCGTGCAGCCTGGAGGATTTCTCCTCACCAAACTCGGTAGCCTGTCGGTGATGGCGGCGCACATGGCCCTGAGGGGAGCGGAACCGAGCCAATCCGATATCGACCTGGTCATCGATGCACCGACCATGCTTGTGAGCGCGGTCATTTTCGGGGATACTCCGTCATTCGCCGTAAACAGTTACCTGGTGCTTGAACAAGGAGCGAAGACCATCACGCCTGCTGCGGTACGGGTCGATGGTACCGCCGATCGGAGTGCCGTTTGGCCGAATGCTCCGCGGTTCAAGGCGAAAGTGGTGGGGTCGTTCAATTATGCCGACTTCGATCCGATGGCCGACACCGGGATCATCGTCTTCCCGGCAGGCGGCGGCGTGATCCGGTTTGGGCTCAACTTTGCAAACATAAAGTAAGGAGTGGGCAGCACGATGCCTCCTGGATTACAACGATGGTTCATTGCTGAAACGATTGCGATCGGCTCCGAGCTGTTAGTGGGGGGGCGGTCCGACAGTAATTCTCTGTTTATCGCCGACCGGCTTGGGGGAAACGGCATCGAAGTCCGCTTCAAGTCAATTGTCGGCGATCACCGTGCCGATATCATGACCGCGATTCATACGGCATCACGGCGGGCGGGAGTCATCGTCATGACCGGTGGGCTCGGGCCAACGATCGATGACTGCACGAGAGAAGCGGTGGCGGAGGTCACAGGACGGCGACTGGCTCGCAGGAAAGCCGCGTTCGAAGGCATGGTAGCCCGGTTGGCCCAGTGGGGGCGAACACCCAATAAAGGGCAGCTGCGGCAAGCCCTGATTCCTTCCGGTGCGGTGGTGCTGCCGAATCCTGTGGGGTCTGCGCCGGGGTTTGCCTTGTTATGGAAGCGAGCGATCGTGATTGCGTTGCCTGGCGTTCCTCGTGAAATGGAAGCGATGATGGAGGGCACTGTCATTCCCTTCCTGACCGAGCAGTTGGGGCACGTATTGACTCCGAGGTCGCATCCTATCCAACGGTCGGTCTTTCATACCTGGGGCTTGTCAGAAGCGGATGTCGACACAAAGCTTCACGGATTGATCACCGCAGGCACACCGGTTGATCTTGGCCTGTTGGCCTCACCGATGGGCGTGCTGGTGTCACTGACGACCAAGCCGCATCATGCAGTCGGTCGTACGGGGCTTGAGTCTCTTGAGCAAGCAGTTCGGTCACGGCTGGGCGAATGGATTTTTGCCGAAGGGCAGGACACGATGGAAGCCGTGGTCGGGCGATTGCTGTCGAAGCACACACTCACCATCGCACTCGCGGAGTCCTGTACTGGTGGATTGATCGGCCATCGACTGACCCAAGTTCCAGGATCTTCGGCTTATGTCGATCGTGGCGCCATCTGCTACAGCGATCGAGCAAAGACAGATATGCTGGGTGTGCCTGCTGAGTTGATTGCCAGACATGGGGCCGTCAGCCGGGAAGTTGCAGCGGCAATGGCCAGGGGAATTCGTGAACGATCCGGTGTGTCGGTCGGACTCAGCGTGACCGGTATTGCCGGACCGGGGGGAGCGACAGAGGCAAAGCCAGTCGGCTTGGTCTATGTCGGCCTCGACGATGGAGTGGGCGAGCCACTCTCAAAAGAATTCCGTTTCCATGGCGACCGTTTGACAATTAAACAACGGTCGTCGCAGGCGGCGCTGGATCTGCTGCGTCGGTGGCTGATCGAGCGGGGGAATAGATGATTCGCGCCTTTCTCGCCATTGAACTGAGTGACGATCTTCGCAAGCAGATTGCACTGCTGCAACAAGACGTGCAGACACGGCTCGGTGGCGAATCTTCCAAAGGGGTCCGGATTGCCTGGGTGCAGCCGTCGTCCATTCATCTCACCATGCGGTTTCTCGGCGACACCGACGAACAACTGCTTGATCCAATGCGCGAAGCGATGGCGACCATCAGGCGGTCCCATCCAACCATTCAAATTCCCCTCGAGCGACTCCAGGCCTTCCCCAATCTTCGGCAGCCACGAGTGTTGTGGGTCGGGCCATCTGAACAGTGGCTGAAGAGTGATGCCGCCAAGCAGTTGACGGCATTGCACCGTGACATCGAAGCCTGCTGCCGGTCTCTCGGTTTTGTGACGGAGGACAAACCGTTTACCCCACACCTGACATTGGCACGGATCAAGTCCGGTGATCGAGAGGTGGGGCAGCGATTCGCCCAGAGCGGCGCCTGTGATCGCGCATTGTCTGTTGGAGTCATCTCCGTCGGGCCGCTGGTCCTGATGAAAAGCAAGCTCCGCCCGACGGGACCTGTGTATACGAAGCTGTGGGAAGTAGAGTGAGGGAGTAGAGGTTCGTGCCGGTGATAACTGGAGGGCAGTGATGCTGCTAGTGAATGGGATTATCTCAAGACAGCGATGTAGCAGAGGCGAGTGATTTGGAAGTAAATTATTTCAGGAGAGAATCGGTGGGGATGTGGGGAGGCAATTAATCAGAGAAACTCGGGGACGGCCAAGAGGCGTGGTCCTTTCAGAAATTACTTCCTGATCCCGATGTCTTGAGCTCAATTTCTTTATGCGAGATCATTCAAGAAGGGCGGCTATCGACATCAACGCGTGAGGATGAGATCCGTATATTCCTGATGCCGCTGGAGCCAGCTGGCAGCATAGCCGCAGATGGGTACCGCCTTTAGGTGTTCGGCACGTACGATGGCCATCAATTGCGTCATGAATTGACCGGCTGCGCCCTTGCCCCGTAATTCCGGCGGAGCGTACACATAATCGATATACAACACGTCGTTGTTCCTGCGAACATCGGCGTAGACCACTTGGCCGTCAACGGACATCTCATAGCGGTTTTTCGATCTGTTGAAGATGAGTTGATTGTGATCTCGCATATCTATCCAACCCAGGTTGAGAATTTCTTGCTAACGGGTTCCGGCGCGACCAATATTACCGCACTCTGTACTTTTCAACCAGATTGCGCAGTCGTGTTCGCTGGGCCGATCCCAGGGACAATCCGGCTCTGTTAGCTACCTCGACTTGCCTGTCCGGTGTCCTCTATACTCCTAATCAGGTAATTCATCTCGCGATCCCTAAGTCTTTCAACGCCTCCTGTGGATGATCTGACTCAACAACTCAAGGAGCGGTTCGGATTCTCGGCCTTCCGGCCTGGCCAGGAGGACGTCATCCGCGCCGTGTTGGCTGGGCGCGATGTGATGGCGGTGATGCCGACCGGACAGGGCAAGTCGCTTTGCTACCAGCTGCCGGCGACTTTGCTGCCTGGATTGACAGTAGTCATCTCGCCGCTCATTGCCTTGATGCAAGATCAGGTGACGGCCATGAAGCAGCGCAAGATCGCGGTCGCGGCGTTTCACTCCGGACTCAGCGGGCTCGAGAAGCAGCTCGTGGTCGACGATCTCCGACAGCGGCGTATCCAGCTGCTCTATCTCGCGCCGGAACGGATGCAGCATGAAGGATTTCTTCGATTGCTGCGGACACTGTGGGTCTCGCTGTTGGTGGTGGATGAAGCGCACTGTATTTCCCAGTGGGGCCATGATTTCAGGCCTGACTATCTGAAGATCGGTCGGCTGCGACAGGAGCTCACTAATCCTCCCTGCTTGGCCTTGACCGCGACGGCCACGGCTCGTGTGCAGGCGGATGTGTGCCGCCGGCTGTCGCTTCAGGACCCGTTCCGACTTGTCGCCGGTTTTCGGCGAAAGAATCTGGCGCTCTCTGTTCATCGCTGTCAGACCCTCCGAGACAAACTTGACCGTGTCGACCGGCTTGTTCGCGAAATCGCGGCTGGTACTATTCTCATTTATGCTGCGACCCGCCGGACCGTCGAAGAGGTGGCTGAGTGGCTCGGGAAGTCCTATCCGTCCGTTGGGTACTATCATGCGGGGTTGTCCGATGATGCACGGCGCCTGGTGCATCAGGATTTTCGTCGAGGGGCAGTCAACATTCTGGTGGCGACGAATGCCTTTGGGATGGGGATTGACAAGCCGGATGTTCGACTGGTCGTTCACTTCGACATTCCAGGAAGTCTCGAAGCCTATTACCAGGAGGCTGGCCGGGCAGGGCGAGATGGAGAACCGGCCGCTTGTGTGTTGCTGTTCCATGAACGAGATGTGGCCACGCAGGACTATTTCATTTCGCAGGCATCCAAGGATGCTGATGGAGCCGAACGTGCAGGACGCATGACGACGCTCTTGCAAGAACTGCTGGGGTATGTGTCCATTGCGACCTGTCGGCAGCTCGCGATTTTGGAGTATTTTAGCGATCAGGCGGAGATTGCGTTGGGTCCTTGTGGTCTGTGTGACTACTGTGTGACGCCGGTGCAGCAGCCACGCCATGCGGTTGCTCAAGGACAGGCGATCGCTCCGGCGATCCTCGAGACGGTAGGCTGGTGTGGAGGACGGTTCGGCCTGGGGCGGATCGTCGATATTCTTCGCGGAAGCCGATCGAAGGCACTAGCGGCTTGTGGTGCCGCAGACTGTCCGACCTACGGTTGTTGTCGAGCAGAGACAAAGCCCTCTGTCGCGAGCCACGTGAAAACCCTCATCAGCTCCGGATATCTGCGCGTGGAAGGAACGGAATATCCCACGCTTGAGCTGACGCTGACAGGACGTGAGGTGCTGCAAGGGCTTCGTCCCGTTGAGCTGAAGCAGGCAGAACATACGTCGTCCCGTGGGTCCGTACGACCACCGCGCCGTTCGGATGTTCCCACCGCGAGTACTCCAATGTCAGCGCCACCGGATCGGCAGCTTGTGGAACGGTTGCGACAACTGCGCGCTGAACTGGCAGAGGAAGAGGGCGTCGCCCCGTTCCTCATTTTCCACGAGAAGACGTTGAAGGCCATTGCCGGCTTCAAGCCCGACACGCGCGCCGCGTTATTGGAGATCCCAGGTATTGGTGAGATGAAAGCCGAACGGTATGGCCAACGTGTGCTCGCCGTGGTGAGCGGTGCTCAATAGGTTGGTAAGCCGATCATCTGCGGAAGAAGTCGGCGGCTTTCAGAGGCATGGCGATGGGGACGTCAATCACTCTCATCCGTTATGGTTCCAGGAGCGGAATCAGTGAAGTGTGGCCTTGTTGTTGAGCAAGATCCACGGGGCGTTCTCCTGACGTCATTCTGGCATTCTTGTCAGCGCCAGATTTGAGCAGCAGCGTCACCATGTCCTGGTCGCCACGATAGGCGCCCAGGTGTAAGAGATTGAGCGAGCTGACTCGCGCCGGCTGATTGACATCCGCACCTTTTTCAAGAAAGAGCGCGACAATATCTCGGCGCCCTTCTTGTGCCGCAAGAAAAAGCGGCGTCACGCCGTCTTGCCTGATCTGATCCATCGGCGCCCCGTGATCCAGCAACACTGCGACGACCTCTCGATGGCCGTTCTTCGCTGCCAGGTGCAAGGGAGCCATGCCTCGTTCATCGGCGGCCTGCGGGCTGACACCATCGAGTAACAGTCGTTCGACTCGGATGAGGTAGCCATCCATGGCAGCGATCCGCAGTTTCTCTTCCGGCGTCGAGACACAGCCGGTGCAGAGGAGGAGTGCGAGTACAGAGACAGCCAGTCCTTTGTCGATGAGATGGCGTGGGCGGAGCGCCAATCGAGGGCTTGGATTCGGTTGCATCAGTCGCGAAAAGAAGCAATCGCGACGCCGGTCGAGCGGTTTGCCTGGTCCGTGGTGTCCAACGAGTCCAGCAGTGGAGCTGATTTGAGAAACCATGTACGAATGAGCCAGATCGTGGCGGCAAGGATCAAGGCAACAAAGATCCAATTGTAGGTGAGGCGGTCGGCTTTTCCCAGGGAAGGGCCCAGGAGGGTCAGCAGAAGTTTGTAGGAAACGGATACCCCGAGTAATGTATTGAAGGGAGCGCCCAATGGGCGGAGAAACGAAAACGCACTTCGGTTTGGGATAAGTTGGACCAACGCTTTCCGGACCATCAGCCACAACATGAGTACGCCCCCTCCATAGCCGATGAAGGCCACGAGATTCGAGGCGGTGAGCTTTGTCTCGGCAATCGCGGTGTCCTTGAACAGCGGGATTGTGGCCGCTGTGCTCCCAAGCATGAGCAGCAGGAGCACGGTCACGCCATATTGCACCAGCCACACCCACGGTTTGTTTTCTTTAGACTGTGCACTCTCTGGTGCCATGGCCTGGCGATAATCCAATGCCGGCTCTTTCTTGATCAGGCGATGGCGAAGAAACGACCACTGAACGAGCGGGGCAAGATCGCCGCGAACTGATGCCCATGCGCGCCGTAGTTGCTGAACACCCTTCATGACCGCGTCGCGCGTATGTGACCAGAGGGTTGACCACCCGCCATCTGGACGGATTCGCTCCATCACTGCCACGGTGAAGGTGGTCATTGTGTGGAAAGTCACTCGGCTTGCTTGGACCGACAGGGTGCTCGTGCGGTCAAGAATGCGGTCGATACACGCCAGCGATGTTTGGCTCGCTGAGACGGTATGTCGGCAGAAGGCGGTTCGCCAATTGGTAAGCCTGACATAGTCCTCCAGTGCACGAGTATGGAGCCGGTCAATCCAGGCATCATACGGGGTAGAGGACCTGTGGTGGCTCTGCTCCCGAGCGGACGAAAGTGTATCGGCGGCGGCCTGCCTCGGTTGGGCGTAGACGGTTTCCACCATCTTTCCCAGGTGGATTAGCACGATCTCCTTCTCAGCTCTTTCTAGCGTGAGGCAATTGAGATACGCATCGACGAAGCCGCGGACGATGACGGGTGCTTCGGGCAAACTCTTGGCATTGTTTTCTTCCAGGGCGTGCAATGAGGCCAGCGGAACTCGCGTCCGTTCGGCGATGCGTTCGATCGACAGGCCTTGCCGTTCTCGGTATTGGCGAAGGAACTCGCCCAAGGTATGGCCCACCGGTTCGATGGGCGGGAGCGTTGAAGAGTCGTTGGTCTCAAGGGCATGGAGATATTTAAGGGGAATTCGGGTCTTGAGCGCAATGACTTCAAGCGAGAGGCCTTTCTGCAGCCGCCAGTGTTTAAGGCAGGCACCGAGGGAATGGGTCTCGTCTGTCGTCATGCGCTCCTCAAGTTTCGACTTGATCCGATCCGAGTATGCCTCAATCATGACGGGAAGCGCAAAGAACTTTTGCTTCTGATAACAGGACGGCCGTTGATGGTCACGATGCAACGGGCTAGGTTTCCCTTTACAGCTTGGGTATAATCCCCCGGCTGAAATCGGTCACACCTTGTGAGGAGATGTGTATGTCTGAAAAGGACGACAAGAAGCGCGCATTGGATTTAGCCCTGTCCCAGATTGAAAAGCAGTATGGGAAAGGGGCCATCATGAAGCTGGGTGCTGAGGACAAGCAGGCCGATGTCCCGGCGATTTCCACCGGTTCCTTGGGGTTGGATATCGCGCTTGGCGTGGGTGGACTCCCGCGCGGACGAGTCATCGAGATTTTTGGTCCGGAGGCGTCCGGGAAAACAACGATGACGCTCCACTGTATTGCCGAGGTGCAAAAGTCAGGCGGGGTGGCGGCATTTATCGATGCCGAACATGCCTTGGACCTCACCTATGCAAAAAAACTGGGTGTTCAGGCTGATGATTTGCTGGTGTCACAGCCGGATACAGGGGAACAGGCGCTGGAAATCGCCGAGACCCTCGTGCGGAGCGGGGCCGTCGATCTGATCGTGGTCGACTCGGTGGCGGCGTTGACGCCGCGTGCCGAGATTGAAGGGGAGATGGGCGATGCCCACATGGGCCTGCAGGCCAGATTGATGTCGCAGGCGCTGCGAAAACTTACCGCGGCGATTGCGAAATCGTTGACCACGGTGATTTTCATCAATCAGATCCGCATGAAGCTTGGCGTCATGTTCGGCAACCCGGAGACGACCACCGGCGGGAACGCGCTGAAGTTCTACTCCTCGGTTCGGCTGGATATCCGCCGGATCGAGTCCATTAAAGAAGGCCAAGACGTGATGGGCAGCCGCGTTCGCGTCAAAGTGGTGAAGAATAAGATGGCGCCGCCGTTCCGGCAGGCCGAGTTCGACATCATGTTCGCCGAAGGTATTTCCAAGACGGGCGAATTGGTTGATCTGGGCGTCGACAAGCGTGTCATCGAGAAATCCGGTGCCTGGTATTCCTATAAAGGCGAGCGAATCGGCCAGGGGCGTGAAGCAGCCCGTGAGTTTTTGAAGCAAAACGGTGCCGCCGCGCGCGAGGTTGAAGCGAAGTTGCGTGAGTTGGCCGGCGTGCCGGGCCGCGGCGAAAAGAAGATTGAGGGGAAGGTCGAACACAAAGACGAGAAGCCGGCAGCCAAGGGAGATGACAAGCGGGCGCATCGGTAAACAGCCGGCGCCATCGGCGCGGGACCGATGGATGTCGATCGCAGTGCGGTATTTGGCCAGGCGGGATCGAACGGTGGCCCAGGTTGAGCGATTTCTGGCTCACAAGGGTGCGACAACACCGGAGGTGAGAGCGGTCGTTGTGCGGTTGTCCCAACTTCGGTATCTGGATGACCGTGCCTATTCCAATCGGTGGATCGAGGCGCGGCTTGCCAGGCAGCCGATGGGGCGAGCCAGGCTGGAAGCGGAATTGCTGGCGCATGGTGTGACCGAGTCCCTCGCCGGCCAGGCAATCCGTGAGGCGTTGCGCGGTCTGAACGAGGAGACCCTGGCGCGCCGAGCCTTGTCCATCGTGAAACGTACCGGTCGGCGTTTGACCCCGGGGCAGACGATGCGCCTCCTACGTCAGCGGGGTTTTGAAGATGAAACGGTTGAACGTATAATGCGCGGTGTCCTGGATCGCGAGGATGTAGACCGATGATGCACAGTGCGCGGGAACTCAGACAGTCGTTCATCCGCTATTTTGAGCGGGAGGGGCATCAGGCTGTCCCCAGCTCGGCCTTAATCCCTCAGGCCGATCCCACGTTGCTCTTTACCAATGCCGGCATGAACCAATTTAAGCGGGTCTTCCTCGGCGAGGAGTCCCGTCCTTACAGGCGGGCTGTGTCTGTGCAGAAATGTCTGCGTGCGGGCGGCAAGCACAACGACCTCGAGAATGTCGGCTATACCCGGCGACACCATACGTTTTTCGAAATGCTCGGAAACTTTTCGTTCGGCGATTATTTCAAGGAAGATGCCATCAAGTTCGGATGGGAATTTCTGACGCAGACGGTGGGGTTGGCGACGGACCGGCTGTGGGTGACGATCTTTCGTGAAGACGACGAGGCCGACCGTCTCTGGAGGCACATCGGCGTGTCCCCGTCGCGCATCGTGCGGTGCGGCGAGAAAGACAACTTCTGGCAGATGGCGGACACCGGCCCGTGCGGTCCCTGCTCGGAGATCCACTTTGACCAAGGTCCCTCCGTTCCGGGCGACGACCGCCCCAACGGTGAGGGCGACCGGGTGATCGAGATTTGGAATCTCGTGTTCATGCAGTTCAACCGCGATACGAACGGCACGCTGCATCCGCTGCCGAAACCGAGCATCGATACTGGGATGGGGCTCGAGCGCCTGGCCGCTGTGGCCCAGGGTGTCTACAGTAACTATGACAGCGATCTCTTTACACCACTGTTGGCGGCTATTGCGAAACGGGCCGAGACACAGTATGGCCAGCAGGACCAGACGGACCGGTCTCTGCGCGTGATTGCCGACCATTTGCGCGCGATCACATTCTTGATGACCGATGGTGTGTTGCCGTCGAATGAGGGACGCGGGTACGTGCTTCGGCGCATTCTCCGCCGTGCCGCGCGCCACGGCCGCCTGATTGGTATCGTCGAACCATTTCTGCACGAGCTCAGTGCCACAGTCGTGGAACAGATGGGCAATGCCTATCCGGAAGTGCGTATGGCGGCAGGCACAGTCTCCGAGGCGACCAGGGGAGAAGAGGAACGATTCATCGCGACGCTCGACCAGGGTTTGCCGATTTTGAACGAGCTGATTCACAAAACCAGAGCAGCCGGCCGCACAGTCTTGGGGGGAAGCGACGTCTTCAAACTCTATGATACGTACGGCTTTCCCATGGATTTGATTACCGAGTCCTGCCGGGAACAGGCGATGTCGGTCGATGAGTCTGGATTCAATGCGGCGATTGAAGAACAGCGAAATCGCGCGAGGAAGACCGGTGGATTCGAACAAGAAACTGCCAGGCCGGCGGTGGCGGAGTTGGCTAAGCGAATCGGCACCTCGGCATTCGTCGGATATGAACAACTGGAACACGACGGCGTGTTACTCGCGATCTTAAAGGGGGAGCAATTAGTCAAAGAAGCGATGGAAGGGGATACGGTCGAACTGGCGCTGGACGGCACCCCGTGTTATGCGGAAGGCGGGGGACAGGTAGGAGATCAGGGAACATTGGTGGGGCCTGAGGGTGTGATCGATATCAAGGAAACAACCAGGCCGGCGCCGACGCTCATCCTGCACAAGGGAACCGTCCGTCAAGGGCGTATTCGCGAAGGTGAACAGGTGCATGTGACAGTTCATGCATCGCTGCGCCGGGATGCAGCCAGGAACCATACGGCGACGCACTTGGTCCATGCGGCGCTCCGCGACTTGCTGGGCCCGCACGTGAAACAGTATGGATCGTTGGTTGGGCCGAATCGTTTGCGGTTTGATTTCGCTCATTTTCGTCCGCTTTCGACCCGTGACATCGATGACATCGAATCGACGGTGAACGAGGAGATCCGCAAGAACGAGACGGTGCGTACCGAGGTCATGACGATTCAGGATGCGGTGGCGAAAGGTGCCCTGGCGTTCTTCGGTGATAAGTATGGGGAACAGGTCAGAGTGGTGACAGTCGAGTCGTTCAGCAAGGAACTCTGCGGCGGCACCCATTGCCGCCACACCGGTGAGATTGGGCTGTTTCGCATTGTGTCCGAAGGAGGGGTGGCCGCCGGTGTGCGTCGGATCGAAGCGCAAACCGGCAGCGGTGCCTACGCGCTCATGAAGAAACTGGAAACCGATGTTCGTGAGCTGTCGGACCTGCTGAAGGCCGGGCAATCGGAGTTGGTTGCCAAGACCAAGAAACTGATGGCCCAGCTCAAAGACAAGGAACGGGATCTGGAAGAGCTGAAGTTGAAGATGGCGAGCGGTGCGTCGGTCGCGTCGACGGCCCGGACGATTGCCGGAGTGCCGGTCCACGTGCAACGGACCGATGGACTGGATGCGAACGGGATGCGGATCCTGGCCGATCAGCTTCGAGATAAGCTGAAAAGCGGTGTCGTGGCGCTGGGGGCGGTGACCGGAGACGGCAAGGTGTCATTATTGGTCGTGGTCACGAAAGATCTGACGGGCCGCCTGAAAGCCGGCGATCTCATCAAGAGCATGGCGGCCGAGGTGGGAGGGACCGGCGGTGGCCGGCCGGAGATGGCCCAGGCCGGCGGCAAGGACGCGGACAAACTCGACACGGCGTTGGAAAAAGTTTTTAGCCTGGTCGAAGGCACCCTCCAGCGGTAAAATCATGGCCAGTCGAATTCTTGCGCTCGATTATGGCACCAAGCGGATCGGCGTCGCACTCAGCGATGAATTAGGCTGGACCGCACAGCCGCTTGAAACATTTGACCGGCGGACGCTCGATCGGGACATCGCCCATATTGCGGCTGTGGTTCGATCGAACGAGGTTGCTCAAGTCGTTCTGGGGTTGCCCCTTCAACTGGATGGCCGTGAAGGGCCGGCGGTTGAAGCGATGCGGGAATTCGCAGCGAAACTGGAAGCAGGTTTACCGGTGCCGCTCATCCTGTGGGATGAACGGATGACGACGAAAGCAGCGGAAGATCTGCTGATTGCCGCCGACGTCAGCCGGAAGAAACGCAAGGGCGTGGTGGATCGAATAGCCGCCGCGATTCTGCTCCAGAGTTACTTGGCAGCGCAGGCGCCGGACGCATCACGGGATTCGGGCAACCGGGCCGATGACGAGGTAGACACCCACGCAGAGTTCAGTGCCATCGATGAGCCTCCGCATGAAACTACGTCTCGTGCTTATCATCCTGGTCGCCGCCGCCGTGGCCGGCGGTCTGGCTTGGTATCAGACGATTCGATGGGCTGAAGCGCCGCTGTCCACTGAAGCCGAACAGCCTCCCTCAAAAATCGTGGTAATCCCGGAAGGAGCCGCGTTTCAGCGGGTGGCGGCCCTGCTTGAAGAAGAACAGGTCATCAAGAGCCGCTCCGCCTTCTTGTGGTTGGGGAAATCACAGGACGCTGAGCGCAAGATTCATCCCGGCGAATATGAACTGCATGCGGCGATGGCTCCGGCTGACATCCTCTCCAAACTGGTGGCCGGCCGTGTCGTCCTGCATGATGTGACGATTCCGGAGGGATACACGATCGGCCAAATCGCAGACGCATTCGCCGATCAACGGATCACCGACAAGGTGGAGTTTGCCAGGCTGGCCCGCGACAAATCCTTCATGAAGACCCTGGGAGTTTCAGCTGAGAGTTTGGAGGGATATCTCTACCCGGACACCTACCGATTCCCGCGTCCCACTGCCGCAAAGGCCGTCCTCAAAGCGATGGTCGATCAACTCAGCCACGTCGTGACGGCTGAATGGCAGGCGCGGGCCAAGGAGTTGAACCTGACGATGCATCAAGTGCTGACATTGGCGTCGGTGATTGAGAAGGAAACCGGTTCGGGTGAGGAGCGCCCGCACATTGCGTCCGTGTTTCATAACCGGCTGAAGAAAAAGATTCCCCTTCAGAGCGATCCGACCGTCATTTATGGCTTACCGAACTTCGACGGCAATCTGCACAAGAAGGACCTTTCGCATGCGAGCCCCTACAATACGTATCGATGGGCAGGTTTGCCTCCAGGTCCGATTGCGAGTCCCGGCGCGCAATCGATTCGCGCCGCGCTGTATCCGACAGCGACGCAGGACTTGTATTTCGTCTCCAAGAACGACGGGACGCACCAGTTCTCTGCGACCCTGGTCGAACACAACAAAGCGGTGGAGAAGTATCAGAAACGGCCGTTCCGGCGCGGGAACCATTCTCAGACATTGATCATTCCCGCGACCGGTGTTCTTGCCGGACAGGAAGGAGTGTCCTAAGCATGCCGGGATGGGATCTGCCGAGCCTCATCGATCATACGGTGCTCAAGCCGGACGCCACCAGAGGGGACGTCCTTCAATTATGTCAAGACGCCATCCAACACGGCTTCACGGTGATTTTTGTCCCCCCCTGTTATGTGGACGAAGCCGTGGTGGCGGTTGCCGGCTCGGTGATTCGAGTGGGAATCCCGATCGGGTTTCCATTGGGCGGCCATACCACGAAGACCAAAGTCGCCGAATCGGTCGAGGCGGTTGCCAGAGGCGCGCAGGTGTTGGATATGGTCATCAACGTCAGCCGATTGAAGTCCGGCGACCATGACCTGGTACGGCAGGATATTGCGGAGGTCGTGCGCGCGACACCGTCCGTCGAACATAAAGTGATTCTTGAAACCTGCTGCTTGACACAGCAGGAAAAATTGACGGCTTGCAGGCTCGTTGTGGAGGCGGGTGCGGACTATGTGAAGACGTCGACGGGGTTCAACGCCGCCGGCGCCACGGCGGATGACGTGCGGCTGATGAAAGCTGCGGTAGCCGGGCGCGCGAAAGTTAAAGCGTCGGGAGGAATCAGAGATTGGAAGACGGCGCTCGCCATGCTGGAGGCAGGCGCGGATCGAATCGGCACCAGCGCGAGCCTGAAGATCCTCGGCGAATGGACGGCTTCAGAGGGAGGACGATAACACACCCATGATCAATCGCGTGTTTGTGTTCGTGATCGATGGATTCGGCGTCGGTCCGTTGCCCGATGCGTTAGACTATGGCGATGCCGATGTCCATTCGCTCGCGCATCTAGCCGACACGGTCGGCGGGTTGGACCTTCCCAATTTGGAAATGCTGGGGCTGGGGCACGTCGCACAGATCGCCGGTGTGCGTCCGATGGACCAAGTCACCGGATGTTTCGGCCGGCTCGGATTCACCTCGCGTGGGAACGATTCCGTGTCGGGGTATTGGGAAATGAACGGAGTGGTCGCTCTTCACCGTGAGGGGGCGTATCGGACGGGCATTCCGGATCGTGTGATCAGTGTCATTGAACAGACCTTTGGACGAAAAGTCATCGGCCAACGCATGGCCTCCATGGAGACGATGCTGCGCGAATATGGAACGGAGCATGTGTCGAGCGGGGCTCCGATTCTATGGACTGATGGCGGGAGCACCTGTTATATCGCCGCGCATGATTCCGTAATGGCAGCCCCCGTTCTGCACCAGCGATGCCGTGACGCATGGAGAGAGGCCAAGAAAGGGGAGGCACTCATCCGCATCGTCGCGCAGCCTGTCTCCGGAGAACCGGCTTCGCTTCGCGCCCATGTCGGACGAAAGGATTTCGTCACGGAACCGCCCGCTGTCACCATGTTGGATGTGCTCAACCGATCCAGCCAAATTACGATGGGGATCGGGAAAGTCGCCGATTTGTTCAGCGGACGAGGCTTCACGCGCGCATTTCCGGTGGAGTCAGCGATGGCCGCGTTTGACGAAACCGTCGGCATGCTGAACAAGGTGCCGAGAGGTCTCCTCTATGTCAGTCTGAATCTGTTTCCCGAACAGCCCGAACCGGCGGCTGCCGCGCTGCAAGAGTTCGATCGGCGATTGCCGGCGCTCATCGATAAATTACGCGCCGGGGATCTCGTCATCCTGACGGGCGACCATGGGCGTGATCTCTCCAAACCGGACAAATTACCGACACGAGAATTTGTCCCGCTTCTCGTGACCGGGCCGAATCTCGCGCACGGAGTGGATTTGGGAGATCGAGACAGTGCCGCCGATCTGGGGCAAACCGTGGCCGAAGCTCTGCGCGCAGAGCGCTTGCCGGTCGGAGAGAGTTTTGGAGATGCACTCAGGCTTGGATGAACGATGTCGTACGAAACTCGTTTGAATCAACTCGGCCTTACGCTTCCGGCGGCGCCCAAGCCGGTGGCGAATTATGTGCCGGTGGTGCGTGTCGGTGATCTGCTGTTCCTCTCGGGTGTCCTGCCCTCTCGCGATGGGCAGCTCATCGTGACCGGAAAGCTCGGCAGTGAGTTGTCTGTGGAACAAGGAATTGACGCGGCAAAGACAGCGGCGCTCAATGCGTTGGCCATCGTGAAATCCGAGGTCGGTTCGCTGGATTGTGTGAAACGGATTGTGAAAATGGTCGGCCATATTGCTTCGGCGCCAGGCTTCACCGAGCAACCGCAGGTCTTGAACGGCGCCTCCGATCTCTTTGTGCTGATTTTCGGTGAGGCCGGTCGGCACGCGCGGGTCGCCGTCGGCGCGGCCGAACTTCCTCGCCGGGCGCCGGTGGAAATCGAGTTGATCGTGCAAGTGGAGTGATCGGTATCCTCTCCGGCTTCTCTTTCCCTCGCCTCGCGGGCCATCGTGACCAATGGCTTCTCCTGCTTGACTCTCGAAAAAATCGATTGTTATAGTCCGGCGGGCACAGTTAAATCGGATTATCGCGCGACACGCCTAATGTGCGCCGCCGTCGCTATGTATTTCGGAAAGGATGTTATGAAGACAGTTGGGGTGGTGATGTCCTGCGTCATCTTTCTTGCCAGTCTCGCGCCCCAGGCACACGCAAGACCTCACACGATCGAATTCTCCGCGGTATCGTTGCCACCTGGAGCCACGCTGTCGCTGAGCGGAACCGGATTCGGGGTGTTTCAATCGGTTCATGCCAACAAAGTGACCGTGAACGGCGTTGCCGCGTTGATCCAACGGTGGGATCCTGACCTGATCGAAATCAAGGTGCCGTTCAGGGCTACCACGGGGCCAGTGGATATCGGCGTGGGTAAAAAGAAAATACGGGCCGGCTCCCTCACGATCGTGGCGCCTCAAATCGATGCCCTCACCCCGGTGGAAATTGAGCGTGGCGCGGTGCTGCGCATTACGGGCAAACATTTCGGCACGACGGCTGGTGCGCGTGATCCCAACACGATGTTCGGGGTCAATGATGTGGTGATCGGGGGGGTCGTCACCAGACCTAAACGCTGGAAGGATGATCAGATTGAGGTGGAAGTCCCAGCCAATGCACAGGCGGGTGACGTCTTTGTGCGGTTGGCGTCATCTGATCCGTTGCCTGATGGTTCCTGCTGCGCGCCGGTCGAATATATGAAGAGCAATGCTGTTCCACTGGCGTTCATTCCGGCGGTCCGGGTCGATCCGATTAGCGGGCCGGTCGGGACAAAAGTGGTGTTATTCGGGAAGGAATTTGGTGTCGCCAGAAACCCGAACGACGGTGTCTTCATCGGAGAGCGCCCGATGACGATCGCCCAGTGGAAAGACGACGTCATTGTCGTGCATGTGCCGCTTGGCGCGGAGTCAGGCCCCCTGGTACTTCAAAACGGAATGCGCCGCCGGACACTGGCCCAGTTCACCGTCCATGTTCCCAAGGCGGCCACGATCAGCCCGCTGGAAGCCCCCATTGGCACGTTGCTCCGTATCAACGGCGAGCATTTCGGCGCCTATTCCGAAAGCGGCGCGACCCCGTACAACTTCATGGATTTCAATACGGGCAACAACCGCGTGGAAATCGGTGGCGTGCCGGCCATCATCTACCGGTGGAACGACAGCCGGATCGATGTCTGGGTGCCCTATAGTGCCAAGAGCGGGAAGGTGATGATTTATCGCAGCGCGAATCGTCCAAACGCGGATGGGCTGTGTTGCGCTGAACGGAGCGTCATCGCCACCGAAGCCGGCGAGTTTACCGTCGTCACACCGGTCATCGAGTCGTATTCGCCAACATCAGCTGGGTTAGACGACCTTGTGACGATCAAAGGCACCGGTTTTGGCGTATTTCTCAAGACCGCTGAACATACGGAGCTGGGGTTGAGCCAAAAAGCCTATAAGCGCCGTACGGATCTTGAGATCAACGAATCGGAGGATTCTGCGACCGTCGTGAGCAACGTGTCGCGAACAGAAGTGTTATTCAATGGAGCGGCGGCGATGGTGCAATCTTGGACCAATTCGGAGATCGTCGTCAGAGTTCCCCATCGCAACCTCTATGGCATCGGAAGGCGCGGAGAGTTTTTCGATAACCTGGCGACGGGGCCGCTGGTCGTTCGCCGGGGCTCATGGGATGTGCTTCCCGATGGGACCTGTTGTTCGCCGAAACAGTGGC
Source organism: Nitrospira sp. (assembly GCA_016873455.1). Lineage (GTDB taxonomy): Bacteria > Nitrospirota > Nitrospiria > Nitrospirales > Nitrospiraceae > Nitrospira_D. Next base: position 17,517 of record VGXE01000043.1, read on the forward strand.
TGACGATCGAAGCCGGGCCGTTCACGATCGAGGCCAAAGGGTTGCCCGACTCCGGATATTTCAATTCCAACCGCCCGGACGCCAATACCAACCAATGAATCAGTGGATGCGCCTTGCCTTGCTCGTGGGCCTCGCCGCGGCCGTTCCCGGTGCGGACGTATGGGCGGGGAACCCGGTCCTTTCCGCTGAACCGCAACAGCCGAAGACCGAAGCCACGCTCTTGGGACTGCAGTTCCGCACCCCACAGGTCGGTTGGACCGTCGGGTCCGGCGGCACCATCCTCAAGACCGTCAATGGCGGCAAGCGTTGGAAGAAAGTCGTCAGCGGGACATCCGTCCTCTTGACCAATGTTCTTTTTATCGACGGCAAGCGGGGCTGGGTGATTGGATCGAACGGGACGGTGCGGACCAGTACGGACGGAGGAGAGTCCTGGAGACCGGTCAGCGTGGCGACCGAAGTGCCGCTGTATGGGATTTCGTTTCCCACGCCGGCACATGGGTGGATCGTGGGCGGTAACGGCATGATTCTGCATACGGACGACGGCGGGATGTCCTGGCATGAACAGTCCAGCCACACGAACGCGACGCTCTATGCCGTGGCGTTCAGCTCTGAACAGCATGGCGTTGCGGTGGGCGCGGTCGGGACCGCGCTCGTCACGCTTGACGGAGGCACGACATGGACGGCGCCCGGTTCTCTCGGCGGGGTGACGCTGTTCGGTTTCGAGTGGTCCGACTTGATGATCGGATGGGCCGTCGGCAACGCGGGAGCGCTCTTTCAGACGACTGACGGCGGTCTCCATTGGACGGATCGCACGATACCCTGCCTGCAGACCTGCACCAAACCGATTGACCTCCTGCGCGTCCGCTTCACCGGTCCACAAACCGGATGGATCGTCGGAGAGCGGGGCATGGTGTATCGCACGATCGATGCAGGGTTCACTTGGCAGGAAGCCGGCTCGATTGCCAATGTGTCACTCTTCGGTCTCACCTTTCCCGACGAGGGTCATGCCTGGGCCAGCGGAGAACGAGGGACCATGGTTCAGATAAAACCAATGCGGTAGGAGCGGGTGTAGCCCATCCGGCCGTCGGTGATCGACGGCCAGACGGATTGCGTTAATGAGTTGCCGGTGAAACGTCGAGAGCAGGTTCAGGTAAAGCGATTAGGCTTCAGCCTCTTCTTCGCCTTCCCAGAGGACTAAGATCACACCGACCATGGCCCATGCCGCTGCGACAAGCCACAAGACACTGAACGACGTATCCGCGGCTAGAAAGACCGGCTCGGAAATCAGTCCGGCAATGATCAACATGACCAGCCCGATCCAGTTATACCAACGAAAGCCCATTGGATTGCCTCCTTTGGTTGACGGTGTTCTTGAGTCTGTGAAGCGGATTGTAGTCCTTCTTCACTGAAAATGGCTAGATGGGCAGATGCCTAGGTACAATACCTTGTATGACTGAGTGGTCCGGTTGACTGGAATGTGCCTGCAGGCGATGGATGAGTGCCAGGCGCAACGTCCGATTCAGACGTTGTCTCGTGTGGAGCGGTAGGGGGTGAAATTCCACGCCAAACAATTGGTCCTCTGCCCATTTGATCGTCCCGCCTTCAATGGATAAGGCCTTAGACAGATCCGGCAATAGGAGACTGACCTTCAAGTCCATCCCCACAGAAGGTGTGCGATGGCACAGGACCGAGCATCCGTTAAACGAAAGATTGGTGAGAAGACCTTCTCCGACGCATGACTCCCATCCAAAGATAACGGGATAGCGCATGGGATATCGCAGATAGGTTCGACGATACGATGGGTGTGTCATCGCGTCCTCCTTGCGATCAGATTCTACAGAGACTGATATCAGCGCGATATCCTACCTTAGGAGGGAAGCTCATGTCGGACTACTCCATGACATGGGGCGGAAATGCACTGGGCTAGCCATCGTATTTCTTCTAGTGTAGGGAGGGCTGTTGCTCAGAGACCAGCAGCCCTCTGTCATTTAGGGAAGGTCTGATTTATTCCCCGTTGGTGATGTGCTATGAGAAATGCAGCACTGAACGGGAGGCGCATCCATGCACCAACAGACCTTTGCCGAAGTCCCCTTCGAGC